>JAZNFA010000010.1:0-18331 GCA_045588915.1 Clostridia bacterium | reverse complement strand
TATCAAGCTATAATATCAAGCATAAAAAATAACATAGAGTTTTTGACAATATTTAATAATCCAAAAGTAGCCGATATCACTATACGTGAACATCGAAATTTATTCAGTAATGGTGTAAACAATAAAAACATCGATAAATGTTTGACTATTTTATGTCAAGAATATTTTAACAAACATGAGAGTGAAGCAGTTGATAAATCGTTAAAAGAAATATTTAAATATATTTTCAGTAATAGGAAAACTGAATTTAACGATATAATCGATTACATTAATTTAGTGATGCCATCAAAAATAGACGAAGGACAAGATAAAATAATATATTTTACTCTTGAAAACGATTGGAAAAAAATCATTGAAAAAAATGTTGATGACCCATATTTTGCTAGCTGTTATAATTTTTATAAATTAGTTATGGGCTAATTACCCAATTCTGGCTAGCGATTATTTTATATCTTAACAAATTTCTTTTTGAATTTTGATTGTTTCTTCGACAATGCCAGCAATCTTTTTGAATTGGGTAAAGTTTTCCATACTTAAAATTTCGCCTTTGTGCGATTTGAGCCATTTGTCCATAATTTGATAACCGCCCAAATAATATTCCCAAATATCTTTATCAACACCGACAATGGCTGTGGTTTTGTTAATATAGATTTTATTGTCTTGATATTTGACTTGGTCGATTGACAAATTTTTATCAGTAGTTTCAAGTGATAAATTTTTCATAGTAGCAGTTTGCATTAAGTGCAATTCTCTTAATCGTTTACCCGCATTGGAATATTTATTAAATGTTTCTTGGTCTTTAATTACTGGCACTCTTGGATAATCACTCTTTAAAAATTTGTTGTATTGCTTACGATAATTAGTATCAAATAAAACACCATAGCAATAATCAAAAATTTCTTGTGTGGTTGGTTCAGTATTTAAGTTTTGAGTAAGCTCTTTTAATTTTTCGGTATTAAGGTTTGTCATATTTCCTAACTCGTCATTTACTTTAACGAACAAAGGAACGACTGTTGCGATACCTGCTGTTTGCGTGGTAAGAAAACACGATTCTGTAATTTTATTCGTTACAAAAATCATTGAATACTCTCTTGGCGATTTGTCAGTTCTAGTAAAGCATAACGCAACATTGTCTGTATCGATAAAGTTCTTCATAACTTCGCCTCTCGGTCTACAATAAAATCCATTTTGTTTGCCAGTATAATAAGTCCACTTATCATCAAAAATTCGATAAGCAATTTTAAGGTAATTACCATTGGATTCTTGCAAATCTTTAATTGCTCCCTGTAAAGTCCAATCAGTATCTCGCCCAAGTTGGTATTTATTTTTTAATTCATCAACTGTTTTGCTTGAAAAATCATTAACAACATTTTCTATATCTTGTTTAGTATCCCGTACAGTAATTCCGTCTCTCCCAGTTACGATACCCGCAGAATAAGTATTAAACAATTCAACAAGACTGATTCCTTTGTCATATTCGTCTTTTAATTCTTGATTTTCCTGTGGAACAAAATTAGCCATTCGATTGTCTGGGGAAATTAAAGTGTAATTAAATTGTTTCTTCTCTAATTGACTAAATTTAGTTTCTCGTGTGCCAAACAAATCAGCATAATAAACATTTGCCCAATTTTCTTTATTAGTAGTTTTAATACCAACAAAAATGGAAACACCCACCATAATATCAAAAACATTTTCGTCTTTTGTCCCGTCTGGTGCTGTTTCTTTTTTCATTGAATTACCGTGTAAATTTAAGATATAAATCTTATCAAAAGTTCTTAATAAACTGGCACGCATTCCCCTGAAAGTAGGGTTATCTAAATAGCCGTTATTAGTAATAAAAGCCAAAACACCTTTACCGTCTTTTTGAATGTGTTGTTCGGCAAAACGAATAAATTTTACATAGTCATCATTTAACCATTTTGGGTTTTTCTCGTTTAATTTGGTTTTTCCATCAACTTCAAATTTGTAAGCCGAAATATCGTATTGGTTTTTCGAAGCCGCCAAATATGGTGGGTTACCAATAATAACTTGAATTGGTCGGCGTGCTTTCCATTTGTCTGCATTTTCGGCTTCGTCAGTAATTGCACCAGAGAAGTCAAACAAAGTTAATTGAGAGTTCGCTTCTAACAATGTTTTTGGTTCTGCTAGTGTATTAGTTAAAAAAATATTTGACGGCAAATCTTTATCTAATGTTTCATCGCCCAAAGTTTCAGTAATAACACGTCGAATTTTCAAGTGAGCGATAACATAACTGGTCATCATAATTTCAAAACTAATCAAGCGGGACATTAAACCGTTTTCTTGTTGTAACCATTCTTTATAAAAGATTTCATTACCATTGGAAAAATATTTATCTTTAATAAATTTAATAATTTCGGCACCAAAAGTTCCCGTTCCACAAGACGGGTCCAAAATAGCAACCTTAGGAACATCAATAACTTTCTCGTATTTCCACTCTTTCTTTTTGTTTTGATAAGGGTTGCTTTTAACATTGATTGAAATTGTATCATTATTGGATAAACCACCAGCGATATTAAATTCTTTAACCAAGACATCATCAACCATTGAAATAATATAATCGACAACTTGAACTGGGGTATAATAAGCACCGAAATTTTTTCTTTGTGCCAAATCATAAAAATTCAAAAAGTCTTCGTAGAAATGCACAATCGCATCTTTCTTTTCATATTGATTAAGTAATTGTTGCAAATTGGTCAAGGCAAACAAATTACATAACTTATCGAGTGAATCATTCAATGTTGGGTGCAAGTTGTTTGAAGTTGCCACGTGTTGGAAAAATTGTTTTAATAAATGACTTTCTTTGGATAAGTTTTCGATTGCTTCACCACGGGTAAAATTATTCAATGTTCTGTCGTTATACCTAGCAATAAACAAACCATACACGATAGTTTGGGCATACATATCAGCGAATTGCGCAATCGTTAAATCTGGCATTAACTCTTGTTGTAGTTTAGCAAACAAAGCATAGAGTTCATTATACATTGAAATTTTATCGCTACCTGATTGCAGAATATTAAACACGATAGTTTTAATTGTGCGGGCGTATTCCGCCATATAGTATGCCAACTGATTTGAACTTCTAATGTTGGTTGGCGTCTTCAAGATAAAGTCTTTAATTGTCGAAATAAATAAATCAACTTTGGTTTCGTCAATTTCAAATTCGTTTTTAGCATTCTTTTTTAACAAGACAAATCCGTTATACATTTTGTCTTTATGATAGAATTTCCAAACTTGGTTATCGGTTAAGATTACATTGCCAAAAATTTCAGCTTCAACCAAAATTTGTTTCTTTGCTCGTTCATCTTCGCCACCGACTTTCTTGACTTCAATTGCCCCAAATGGCGGAACTTTGTTAATATCTTCTTCAAGGTGCCAAAGTTTAATGTCCACATTCTCACCGGTGTTTCCAGTTCTAGCACCAGAGAAATCGTGAGCCGTGCAACCAAACGACTGAATTAAATCAATCACTGGTTTGTTATACGAACTTTCAATGTTCCCAGCTTTATAATACTTATTGACTTCGTCGCAGTATCTTTTCAATTCTTTTTTGATTTTCGTTTCATCGGTTAAAATTTGTTCCATAGTTTTTCCTACCAAACATTATGACACACAATGGATACTTTTTCAAAGATATAAAATAAAAAGAACCCGAATTAAATTCGAGTTCGTTTTCCGCAGGCTTTAAGAGTTAGTAACTATCATAGAATTTTTTCAATTATTCCACTAGTTTCAAATGGGTGCACCGAAGAACTGGCTTTTTGTTTGTAGTTTAATTACAATACAAAAATTTTTTATGTGTATGGTTCGAATATGAATTGGATTGGTGAGCCGCCAGGGGCTCGAACCCTGGACCGAAAGATTAAGAGTCTTTTGCTCTACCAACTGAGCTAGCGGCCCTCACTTCTTTAGAATAACATATTGTTTATTTTTCGTCAATTAAAGGCTTTGTTATTTTATTGCTTTTTTTTGACTAAGAATAGAATGATGAAATATTTTTATGTTGTCTTGTGTCGTACTGGTACTTTTTTGTCAAAGATTATTAGTAAAGTAACTGGTGATTGGTTTACGCACGCATCAATATCTTTTGATGATAATTTACATACCATGTATTCTTTTGGGCGCCTGTGGGCATACAATCCTTTGATTGGTGGTTTTGTAAAAGAATCGATGGAATATGGTGTAATGCGCCGTTTTCGCAGTGCAGATACTTTGGTAATGCGTGTAGAAGTAGATAAAGATAAATATCACGAAATCGTTAGTTATGTTGAGGCGATGTATGCTGAACGTAAGAAATATAAATATAACTATTGGGGGCTGTTCCTGTCAAAATGGCGTGTGCGTGTTCATTCTCAGAAATCAAAACGTTTTTATTGTTCTGAATTTATCAATTATTTATTGGAACGTTTTGGCATAATTAAACCTGGTGAGTTTGGCAAGGTAGTACGCCCGATGGAATTGTTACAATTGGGGCAGTCAGGGAAGGGTGAAGTTATTTATCGTGGTGCACTCTGTCGGTTTGTGACAAAATTTTAAGATGTGATACGATGTAATACATTGAAATAAAACTCTTGCAAAAATCTTAAAAGGTGTTTATAATATAAGTTATGAACTTAGTAGAACTTATTGAGAAGGAAAATCAAACCAAGGAAATCACTCCATTTAAGGTTGGTGACACGGTTAAAGTGTATTTCAAAATTGTTGAAGGAAACAAAGAACGTATTCAGGTTTTTGAAGGTTTAGTAATCTCACGTAAGAATGGTGGTGTTCGTGAAACATTTACTGTTCGTAAAATTAGTTTTGGTGTTGGTGTTGAACGTACATTCCCTGTTTATTCTCCACGTATTGATAAAATTGAAGTTGTACGTGAAGGTAAAGTACGTCGTGCAAAATTATACTACATCCGTGACTTGAGTGGTAAGGCTGGTGTTAAGGTTAAAGAAAAAGTTAAAATTAACGATAAGAAAAAACAAGTCCGTACTGAAGATGAAAAAGTTGCATTGATTGCTGCAAACAAAGCTAAGGCTACAACAAAGAAAAAAGCAACGGCAAGTAAGACTGCATCAAAAACAACAGCTGCTAAAACTGTTGCTAAAAAAGAAGCTGTAGCTGAAACAGAATCAAAATAATTAAAGATGGAATTTATTGTTAATTATGTTTTCCCAATGCTAGTCATCACTTTGGTGGCTGGCATTTATATTTGGTTTTTGCATTCACGTCGTGAAAAGAAAAAAGTATGTGAAGTAGCAAAACCGACCGTATTGCCAAAGAGTGCGCCAGTTGTTCCATATTTTGAATCTATTTTAGAAACTTTTTACAAAGCATTAAAGTTGGCACTACCTGAGAAGTATATTATTTATGTAAATGTCCCGATTGAAAAATTGTTTGAAGCTTCCAAACGTCCAGGTTTACGTATGGTAGGACAATATGCTGACTTTGTTGTATTTACGCCAACGATGATGCCGATATTGGTAATCGATTTATTTGATATGTCAGTTGTTAACTTAGACCGTGTGAATAAAATTAAAAATGTTTCAAAAGAAATTTTGCGTAATAGTGGGATTCCGGTTTTAGATTATCAATACACTGACAACTGCGACATAGATGATTTACGTCGCCGAATTGCAACATTGTTGAATCCTTTATCTACAATGGCTTAAATTTTTTGCAATGTTTAAGTTGACAGTACTAAAACTTTTGTGATAAACTATAGATAGTTTGGTCCGCTAGCTCAGTTGGTAGAGCACATCACTTTTAATGATGTTGTCCCGAGTTCGAGCCTCGGGCGGATCACCAGTTGAAACAAATCCAAACTGGTAAAAAGGCGACTTCGGTCGTCTTTTTTTGTTTGTTGCTTTTTTGAAAAGTGCTTGTTTTTTTCTCTACTAGACTATATGATGAGATCATAACTTATGATAGACTTGACGATTAAAGATCAAACGCAAAAAAGTGTGTTGGAACATCTTGAAAAGACTGAAGAACTGCTGGGCAGGGTTGCTTCTAAGTTATCTGGTTGCAAGAAAGATGCTAAGATTTATGCCATGCCGGATCTGGGAATTGCTCAGAATGGAACAAGAATGATGGGTGGTTTTTATACTGGTGCGTGTTATATGTGGAATACCGATGTCCCTTTCATACCAGAAAAGAATGACGATTCAAGAATTAAACAATCATATTAAGGATATTTTAACGATTTGTCTGGGACTGTTTATGGGCGATTAAGTCAGCAGTTCGCCAGAACAAAGTATGGGGATTTTGATTATCAGAAGGAGAGAAATGCCGATCGTAATGTTTATGAGACATGCCGAAACAGTTTATAATGCTCGCAAGATTTTTGCTGGGAGAATTGATTGTGAATTGTCCACCAAAGGTATACAAGATACGTTAAAAAGTTTTTCTTTCAAGAAAGATGATTTTGATGTGTATTATTGTTCACCGCTAAAAAGAAGTATAGATACTTTGAAATTAGTCGTTCAAGAAGTGAATAGCATATTAATTGATAAGCGTATAATTGAAATTTCCATTGGTGATTGGGAAGGTAAACAAAAAAGTGACTTTCCGGAAGATTTGCTGCGTGCCTATCGTAATGGATTATATACTCCACCAAGGGCAGAAACAACACAAGAAGTCGATAATAGAGTTATAAGTTTTGTTTGTGAGTTGTTTGAAAAATATGATAACAAAACCAAAATTCTTGTTGTTACTCATAGTGGTGTAATGCGTTCAATTAAAAGAAATTTTATTAAAGACTACGAAGATATTATGTCTAATAATTTGGATTGTCTTACGCTTGACGAACGTAATTATAATTATTATCTAAATAACAAAAATAGCGTACATAAAATTGAAAGATGAAGTTGAGGTGTTTTTTCGATTGTCAAAATAATTGAGACGGTGCTAAGATCGTTTTATGATAAAAAATAAATTAAAGATTGTCGCCGCCACAACCAATGCTGGTAAGTTAAGAGAAATTCGTGAAATATTGTCTGATTATGAGGTCGTGAGTGCAACTGATGTTGGATATTTTGACGATGTTGAAGAAACAGGGACGACCTTTATGGAAAATGCATTATTGAAAGCTAGGGCTGCTTCTCAGGCGATAGGATTGCCTGTATTAGGTGACGACAGTGGTTTATGTGTTGATGCACTAAACGGAGAACCTGGCATTTATTCAGCGCGTTATTCGGGGAAAGGGATGGTTGAGAACCGTCAATTGCTGTTGAAAAATTTGCAAGGAAAATCAAATCGTGCTGCACATTTTACTTGCGCAATCGCTTTGGTTTTTCCTGATGGAAGAGAATATACAGTTGAAGGTCACACAGATGGAATTATCGCCACAGAAGAACAGGGTGGTGCAAATGGTTTTGGTTACGACTGCTTATTTATTAGTGATGATTTAGGTAAACCATTCTCAATGGCGACGGCTGAAGAAAAAAACGCGGTCTCTCATCGAGGACGCGCGTTACAAAATCTATTAAGTAAATTGCAAAATTAATTTTGTTGATTTAAAACTTCTTCAATGATGAAACGGGGACGTTGTTTGGTTTCAATGTATGTCTTGCCAAGATAGAAACCGATGATACCAAGTGCTAACAAGATTAAGCTAGTAAACCAACACATTGCTGAGATCAGTACCCACATAAAATGTAAGTTAAGTACGTACATTAAAGTAATTGTGGTTGCTAATGCTGCAAGGCCTAATAATTGCATCCAAAAGCCAAGCCAGAAAATCATTGTTAGTGGTTTTGAACTGCAAGATGTAATTCCATTAAGAGCAAAAGCAATCATTTTCGGTAATGGGTATTTACTTTCGCCTGCTTGACGTTCAGCACGTGGGTAGGGTACTTTTGCAGTTTTGAAGCCAAGTTGTGGAACAATACCACGTAAAAACATATTTGATTCTTGGTATTGGAATAGTGCATCTAAAGCTGTTTTGCTCATTAAACGGAAGTCAGCATGGTCATATATAATTTCAACACCCATTTTTAACATAAGCTTGTAGAATGCGTGAGCTGTCATACGCTTAAACATTGTGTCTTTTTTGCGTGCACAACGAACACCATAAACAATTTCAGCACCATTTGCGTATTCTTCTAACATTTTATCAATTGCGTTGATGTCATCTTGTAAGTCTGCGTCAATCGTAATAGTAACGTCGGCAGTTTTGTTTGCAATAGTTAGTCCAGCCATTAAGGCATTTTGGTGGCCACGATTATGTGCTAATTTAACACCACTAAATAAATTGTTTTGATTATGTAATGCAGTAATGATTTCGTAAGTTTTATCTTTTGAGCCATCATCAACAAACATTACACGGCTGTTATCGGCAATGATTTTGTCTGCCATTAAGGCGTTCATTTTTTCTTCTAACTTTTTTGCAGTGTCTTCTAAGACAGGTTCTTCGTTGTAACATGGTACAACTACATATAAAATTGGTATGCTTTTGTTCATATTTTTTAATATATAACATTGAGTAGTGAATGTCAATTTTTTAGTGTTTAAAATTATTTTTTGATTAAAAGGACGAAGTATAATTCTTCTTGTTCAGAATGCCAAAACTCTTCGCTATGATAAATTTCATCAGTATACATATCGTAATATTGGGATAAGAAGTCTTTTTCGTTATACCAAGTCGTAAATTCTGTAATGATAAAGTCACTAGTTTTATTGATGATGTATTTTTTGAAATCCAAATACATTTCAGGGAAACGTTGTTCGTAAAAATAGTTTTCTGCATAAAAATAATTGTTTGGTATAATTTGTGCTGCATTGTAGAAACCATAATCTGCTAATTTATAACAAAATAGAGTCGTTTTAATTTCTTTTGTCTTTTCATAATCTTTGATAACTTTAGCAATTTTTAATGCAGTATATTCGTTTTTTTCTATGTTAAATTCATAAGGTAAAATTGTTAGTGGGGTACAGGTAATTAAACATATAGTTGTTATAATTGCAAAAATACCTTTTTTATTTTTATAAATTTCGATATTGATTTTTGTATTGATGAAACAAAGTAGGTTTGTTATCCCTAAAATTGTGAATGGTGTAAGTGTTGTATATTGGTAAATGTTCCCGTTACAAAAACAAAGTAACAACAATATGTTTATGAGCAAGCCAATTAACAGTAGTAAATGTGATTTATCAAGTTTGAGATTTGTAGCTGTTATTATAATCGTATAGAAAATTAAAAATAAAAATATAGGACCAGTTGAAAAAAATAATTTAGTGTTAAAAACAATAATAGTGAGAGGTGCTCCATAAGCAGTGAGATTGATATAGAAGTAAACATAGAATAAATCATCGAGTGCATTGTGAACTGCGTAAAAAGCTAAGACTGGGGCAGAGATGAGAAGTACACCAGCAATCATACAGAGAATGTTAATAATCAAAGCACGGTATTGGCGTCGACGTAAACTAATAATAAACCAAATTAGCATTGGAACTAAAACAAAGTAGAAAAGCGTATATTTAACCCAAAGCATAATGCCAAAACATAAACCAATACACAATGAACGTACCCAATTCCATTGACGTTTTTCTAAAAGAAATTCAAGCCAGCAAAGAAGTAAATAAGTTAAAATAGGTAGGCAAAATTCTTCGACTGTACCACCTGTGGCAAATTTTAGATTACTAGTGAAAATAGCAAAAGCCAAAATTGGAAGCGCGAGAAGAGAATAAAAAGAGTTTAAACGTTTACGACAGATACGATAAGCAAAGAAGAAAAACAAACTCATGGAAAAGATTTCAATGATTAGCATAACGATGCCAGAATTTTGGAACAGACAACAAAAGGCTGTCACAAAATAAACAATAGGACCTTTCTGTTCAAACAAATCACGGTACGGAATTTTACCGTGGACTAAGCCATTGCCCATAGTCATATACCACTGGTAGTCCATATTGGGGTTAAAAAAATAAATGGGGGAGTTTGCGCCAAAAAGCAAAAAGAAAACACAAGCAATGAATAAACACACACTATAAACAATCAAAAAATGTGAATGCTCGTTTTTTGTTGTCATTTTGATTCTCCTTCTGTTTAGAAGTTTACTTGTGATATTTAATAAGAGCAATTATTTTTTGATTAAAAGGACGAAGTCAAAATGTAGATAGTAGAAGTAGTGGACTTTTCTAAAGTGATATGTGCTTGTTGCTGTGTCGCCTGTATATGGAGAATAGTATTGTGATAGTAGTCCGTTCTTTGCGACTTCGTATTCCCATGTGCTTAAGTTTGTGATAATAAAGTCGCTTGTTTGTTGTGTAATGTAAGTATCAAAGGCGTTAAACATTTTCGGAAAGCGTTTTTTATTGAAAACGTTTTTGACGAAAAAATAATTGTTGGGAATTTTATTTGTGGTGTTGTAAAATCCAAAGTCGCCAATTTTGTAACAGAATAATGTTGCTTCGGTATTGTTTGTTTCTTCGTAATCTTTAATCACATCAGCAATAACCAGTGGAATGTAATTGTTTTTGTCACGTCCCCATTCGTAAGTATAAATGGAACATGGAATGGCAAGCAATAAACACAAAGCAGTGATGCCCGTGTATATCCATTTTTGATAACGTGCAAAAGAAAGTTTTTTGCTGAGTAAACTTAAAATTTCTGTTACTCCTAAAATTCCATAGGGAATTAGTCCAATGTAGTAATATGAAATTTGTTTGGAAGAATAAACTAATAATATCAAGTTTACTACAAATGCAATCAATAATAGCCAGCCACTTCTTTCGTGCCAATAACGAATTGTGAAATGGATAACACCCCATAAAATGAAGGTTAAAATTACAGGACCGATACAAAAGAACAAACCAAAACTGCTAAGCATAACTAATCCATCATCTGTACCATAGGCTGTAAGATTGATATAGAAATAAACATAGAATAAATCATCGAGTGCGTTGTGAATTGCGTAGAAGACCAAGATTGGGGCAGAGATGAGAAGTATACCAGCAATCATACAAAGAATGTTAATAATTAAAGCACGATATTGGCGACGACGTAAACTTATAATAAACCAAATTAACATAGGGACTAAAACAAAATAGAAGAGTGTATATTTAACCCAAAGCATAATACCAAAACATAAACCAACGCATAATGAACGTAACCAATTCCATTGACGTTTGTCTAAAAGAAATTCAAGCCAGCAAAATAAAAAGTAAGCATAAATGGGTAACATAAATTCTTCAACGGCTGCTGCGCTTCGTGTACGACACCAAGAAGTAAAAATGGCAAAAGCTAAAAGTGGAATTGCAAGAAGAGAATAAAAAGAATTTAAACGTTTACGACAGATACGATAAGCGAAAAAGAAGAACAAACTCATAGAGAGAATTTCAATAATCAGCATAACGATGCCGGGATTTTGGAACAAACAACAAAAGGCTGTCACAAAATAAACAATAGGACCTTTTTGCTCGAATAAATCACGGTAAGGGATTTTACCGTGGACTAAGCCATTACCCATGGTCATAAACCATTGGTAGTCATTATCTGAGTTAAAAGTATAGATTGGGGAATTAAATCCAAAGAGTAAAAAAAAGACGGTTGAAATAAATAAGCATATAAAATATGCGATCCATGGATTTAGATTGTTTTTAGTTTTGTTCATTTGTTAAAATCTCCTGTTGTAGGGTATATCATTTTAATTGGTTATATCAAATGTTTTTAACTAATAAAACAAGATTTAGTTTTATATGTTTATTATAATTGAGTTTATAATACTGGTAGGTACTTGATTCGATGTTCCCGGTATAAGGGTGGTAATATTGAGAAAGAAAATCTTCTTCTTGGTTCCAGATGTAATCGTGGACAATCACAAAGTTACTGGTTTGCTTGATGATATAGTTTTCAAACTCTGTATACATTAAAGGAAAACGATTTTCCTCTATCACGTTTCTAACAAAAAAATAATTATTGGGAACAATGTTTGTCGTATTGTAAAAACCATATTCATGAGTTTTATAGCATAATAAGGTAGTTTCAAGATTGTTCTCTTTTGCATAATTATGAATTACGTCTGCGACCACTAGCGGTGTATATGCTTCCTTGTTGCGTCCTAATTCTTTGGTTACTAATGTTGACAAAGGAAACGAAATAGCAAGACAGATTATGACTAAGCCTGTATAAATCAGTTTGCGTTTATGTGAAGGGGTAAATTTTCGGTTGAACCATTTCAAAAGGCAAATGGCGCCAAAGACTGCGTAGGGTGCTAGTTGTCCGTAGTAGTAAATACTTTTGTTTGAAGTATAAACGATTGATATTAAATTGACGATAAAGGCAGTTAATAATAGCCATCCTGTGTGTCGCCAATAACGAATAGAGAAAAAAGTTATGCCAACCAAAATTAAAATTAAGATTGCAGGTCCAATTCCAAAGAAAAGTTGGAAAGTTTTTAAATGAACGTCTGAGCCATTAGGTTTATATGCTGTAAGGTTAACAAAAAAATAAACATAGAAGAGATCGTCGAGTGCTTGTTGTAATGCATAAAAAAGTACAATTGGAGCAGAGATAATAAGTATGCCAGCTAACATAGATAAAGCGTTTAAAACAATGATACGTACTTGCTTACGATAAATGCTGAGAATAAACCAAATTAGCATCGGAACTAACATAAAGTAAATTAGTGTATATTTAACCCAAAGGATAATGCCGAAACATAAACCTAGACATAAGGAACGTATCCAATTCCAAGAGCGTTTTTCTTGTAAAAACTCTAACCAACATAAAAGGAAATAAGTATAAATTGGTAGACAAAATTCTTCAATGGTAGCTGCACTAAATAAACGACACCAACAAGTAAAAACAGCAAATGCTAAAATTGGAAGGGCAGTCAGTGAATAAAAAGTGTTTAAGTATTTGCGACAAATACGATAAGCAAAGAAGAAAAATAAACTCATACAAATTATTTCTAGAATTAGCATGACTAGTCTAGGTGTAGGGAAAAGGCAACAAAAGGCTGTTACAAAATAAACAATCGGACCTTTTTGCTCGAATAAATCACGGTAGGGAATTTTACCGTGGACTAAGCCATTACCCATGGTCATAAACCACTGATAATCAGGGTCGGAATTAAAAATATAGATTGGAGAATTAAACCCAAATAGGAAAAAGAAAATACTAGAAATAAAAAGACAGATTCCGTAAACTGCCCATAAACTCAGTTCGGTTTTTTCTTTTGTGTTGGTCATTAAGCTTTCTCCCTCTAATGGTAAATAACTAATACCATTATGATGGTAAATTATTTTTTTATCAATAAAATTAAATCAAAATCCAAGTAGTAAAAGTAATTGACTTTTCGATAATGAAATATGCAGTCGTCTAAGTTTTCCGTGTAGGGTTTATAATATTGCGAGAGAAGGTTATTTTCCTTTTCCCATGTGTTGACTTTGGTAATGACGAAATCAGTGGTTTGGTTAATAATATAGTTTTCGAGAGCTTTGTAAAATTCTGGGAAACGTTTTTTGTCAAATACGTTATTAGCGAAGTAGTAATTGTTGGGAATTTTGTTTGCTGCATTATAAAAGCCGAAATCGTGTAATCTATAACAATAGATTGTTGCTTCGGTATTGTTAGATTCTTCGTATTTTTGGATGATGTCGGCAACTACTAAAGGTGCATATTCGTTTTTATTTCGTCCCCATTCGTACGTTAAAATAGAGAAAGGTATACAAAGGATTATGCTAAGCGAAAATATTATGATTGATATCCAATATTTTTGTAGTTTAGTTTTAGTCAATATTTTGCTGAGCCATTCTAAGATATAAATTACGCCGAGAATGCTATAAGGGACTAGACCATTGTAGTAATAAGCAATTTTATTAGCCGAATAAATTATTAAAAGTAGGTTAATGAAAAAAGCAATAAGTACAAATCGGCCAGTGAAGTTGCGCCAGTGTTGAATGCTAAAACGAATTACACCATATAAGATTAGGAAAATGAATACTGGTCCGAGATTTATAGAATTTCCTAAGTTGATCAATAATATCTCAGGTGTCGTTCTTGCGTAAGCAGTGAGGTTAATGTAAAAGTAAACATAAAACAAATCATCAAGTGCGTTATTGATGCCGTAAAAAATTAAAATAGGTGTTGTGATGGTTAACGCACCTAAACAAATAAAAAGTAAATTTAGAAACAAGATACGATATTGACGGCGGCGAAGACTAATAAAAAACCATATTATTAAAGGGACTAAAACAAAATAGAGAAGTGTGAATTTAATCCAAACTAGTATTCCAAAACACAAACCTAAACAAAAAGCACGAAGCTGAGTCCAATGTTTTTTCTCTTCTAAAAACTCGAGCCAAACCAGTAAGAAATATGTGTAAATAGGTAAACAAAATTCTTCCATAGTTGAAGCACTGCGTAAATGACTCCAAGAAGTAAAAATGGCAAAAGCTAAAAGTGGAATTGCAAGAAGAGAATAAAAAGTATTTAAACGTTTGTTGCAGATACGGTAAGCGAAGAAGAAAAATAAGCTCATTGAAAAGATTTCAATGATAAGCATAACGATGCTGGGATTTTGGAACAAACAACAAAAGGCTGTTACAAAATAAACAATCGGACCTTTTTGCTCGAATAAATCACGGTAGGGAATTTTACCGTGGACTAAACCATTACCCATGGTCATAAACCACTGATAGTCATGGTCGGAATTATATGTATATAGAGGTGAATTGAAACCAAACAATAAAAAAAAGATTGCTGAGATAAACAAGCAAATCCCATAGATTGCCCAGAGGTTTAATTCTTTGCGTTGTTCGTTATTCTTCTGTAGCATCTTTGTTTCCTTGGTTTTCAGTTGTTTGTGATACTTCGGGTTTGAAAATAAAAATCTTGCGAGTAATGTAATTATAGATTAGTACTACAATTGTGAAGAATATTTTCAACAGCCATTCATTGATACCTAATATATTGTAACCAAAATACATTCCTATAATATGAATCAATAATCCACCTAAAGAGAGAAGGGTAAATAAAATGAAACCTTTGGTTGATTTTGAATTTCCTTTGTCTTGGAAGACGAAAATGATTGAGAATATATAGTTAAAGATTAAACCTACAATAAAACCAATTGATGTGCCGATGATGGTAGCAATAGTGGATGGGTTACCTCCACCTATCCATACATTATAGAAGTGTGGGTATAAACTTGGAGCAAAGCAATATAAAGTGATCCCCATGGCTAAAAAATCAAAAACCGTAGCTAGTCCACCGATGATTAAGAAACGGATAATTTCGGCAAGTTGTGGATATTTTTCGGTAAACTTTTGTATTATTTTTTTCATTATGACATTATATGGAGAAATGATAAAAAATTGCAAGAAAAAAACATTAAAAAAATTCGACAAAATATTAAAAAAACCCTTGACACGGGGTTTTTTATTAGGTATAGTAGTCTTACTGTTTGCGACGAGCTCGTGGATAGTAAGTGGACATTGACAACTGCATATTGTAAGAGTAAAACAAATATCTGAATGATATAGAGTGTAATACGTATTTAATTTTAAACCATTAAACTACAATTACGCTGAGTTAAATTAACAAAAACTCATGCAAATTCTGTAAATTCTTAGGAATCCAAAAACATGTATCAAATTTATAAGATCAAGCTATTAAGAGCGTATAGTGGATGCCTTGGCAATTGGCGCCGACGAAGGCCGTGATTAACTGCGATAAGCCACGGGTAAGTGTAAATAACTTGTGATCCGTGGATTGCCGAATGAGGAAACTCACTTAGGGTAATGCCTAAGTATCCTGCAATGAATTCATAGTTGCAGAGAAGGGAACCTGCTGAACTGAAACATCTAAGTAAGCAGAGGAAAAGAAAATAAAAAAATGATTCCGTAAGTAGTGGCGAGCGAACGCGGAAGAGCCCAAACTTTCGGGGGTAACTTCGAAAGGGTTAGGACTGCATTTAGGATTGTTTAACGATAGACGAACTTACCTTGAAAGGTGGACAAAATAGTGTGATAGTCACGTAGTCGAAATCGAAGAACACCGAGCAGTATCCAGAGTAGCACAGGACACGTGAAATCCGGTGTGAATGCGGGAGGTCCATCTCCTAAGGCTAAATACGACCAATTGACCGATAGCGTATAGTACCGTGAGGGAAAGGTGAAAAGAACCCCGGGAGGGGAGTGAAATAGAATCTGAAACTGTATGCTTACAAGCAGAGGAAGGCCCTTATGCGGCTGACCTCGTACTTTTTGTAGAACGGGCCGGCGAGTTACGTTGCGTTGCAAGGTTAAGTGTTTAAGACACAGAGCCGTAGCGAAAGCGAGTCTGAATAGGGCGAAATAGAGTAGCGTTACGTAGACCCGAAACCCAGTGATCTTGCCATGAGCAGGATGAAGTAGCGGTAACACGCTATGGAGGTCCGAACCCACGCCTGTTGAAACAGTCGGGGATGACTTGTGGCAAGCGCGGAAATTGTAATCGAACTGGGTTATAGCTGGTTCTCCTCGAAATACTTTTAGGAGTTACGTTACACGATCTTTTATCGGGGGTAGAGCACTGAATAGGCTAGGGGGTGTCACAATCTACTGAACCTTATCAAACTCCGAATACCGATCAAATGCGTGTGGCAGTCAGGCAGTGAGGGATAAGCCCCATTGCCAAAAGGGAAACAGCCCAGATCTACAGCTAAGGTCCCTAAATATGTGTTCAGGGGGAAAGGATGTGCAATCACAAAAACAGCCAGGACGTTGGCTTAGAAGCAGCCACTCATTTAAAGAGTGCGTAATAGCTCACTGGTCGAGTGATTGTGCGCCGAAGATTTCCGGGGCTAAAACACATTACCGAAGCTTAGGGTTTAATCGTAAGATTAAGCGGTAGAGGAGCAATGTTTGCGGGCTGAAGTGATACCGTAAGGAGTCATGGACTGCAAACAAGAGAGAATGCCGGCATGAGTAGCGAGAGTGAAGTGAGAATCTTCACCGTCGAATACGCAAGGTTTCCTGGGGAAGGTTCGTCCCCCCAGGGTTAGTCAGGACCTAAGGCGAGGCCGAAAGGCGTAACCGATGGACAGCTGGTAGATATTCCAGCACCACCGTCATGCGACTAAGACCGATGCAGGGACACAGGAGGATAGTGGAACCCGAGGGATGGAAATCTCGGGCGAAATAACAAGTGGGATTGGGTAGTGAAGTACGCCCGGTTATCAAACCATGAGTTAAATCGGTAATGAAATTTAGTAAGGAAATCCATGAATTCACACTGGCGAGAAAATCTGCTAAGGGGCATGAAGGTGCCTGTACCGCAAACCGACACAGGTGCGTGATGAGAGAATCATAAGACGGACGGGATAACCCTTGTTAAGGAACTCGGCAAATTGACCACATAACTTCGGGATAAGTGGTGCCTGCCATTAACTTGGTAGGTCGCAGTTAAATGGCCCAAGCAACTGTTTACCAAAAACACAGGTCTATGCAAACACGCAAGTGGAAGTATATGGGCTGACACCTGCCCGGTGCTGGAAGGTTAAGACGATTTGTTAGCGCAAGCGAAGCATTGAATTGAAGCCCCAGTGAACGGCGGCCGTAACTATAACGGTCCTAAGGTAGCGAAATTCCTTGTCGGGTAAATTCCGACCCGCATGAATGGTGTAATGACTTGGGCACTGTCTCGACAGGGGACCCGGCGAAATTGAAGTATACGTGAAGATGCGTATTACCCGCGACTGGACGGAAAGACCCCGTAGAGCTTTACTGTAGCTTGATATTGGGACTCGGTAATTCATGTACAGGATAGGTGGGAGACTTGGAAACAGGGGCGTTAGCTTCTGCGGAGTCACCCTTGGGATACCACCCTTGGATTATTGAGTTTCTAACGGTTAGCCATGATCTGGTAATCGGACAGTGTCAGGTGGGCAGTTTGACTGGGGCGGTCGCCTCCTAAAGTGTAACGGAGGCGTTCAAAGGTTCCCTCAGAATGGTTGGAAACCATTCGTAGAGTGTAAAAGCATAAGGGAGCTTGACTGCGAGACTGACAAGTCGAGCAGGTACGAAAGTAGGATTTAGTGATCCGGCGGTAGAGAATGGAATTGCCGTCGCTTAACGGATAAAAGTTACCTCGGGGATAACAGGCTTATCTCCCCCAAGAGTTCACATCGACGGGGAGGTTTGGCACCTCGATGTCGGCTCGTCACATCCTGGGGCTGAAGCAGGTCCCAAGGGTTCGGCTGTTCGCCGATTAAAGTGGCACGCGAGCTGGGTTCAAAACGTCGTGAGACAGTTTGGTCCCTATCCATCGTGGGCGTAGGATACTTGAGAAGGCTTGTCCTTAGTACGAGAGGACCGGGATGAACGCACCAACTGTGCA
>JAZNFA010000009.1:0-94974 GCA_045588915.1 Clostridia bacterium | reverse complement strand
TCTTCAGTAAATTTTGTTCTATTATACAAAAACCTTTGATATAAATTTACTTCATTTTCATCTGCATCTTTACCAGTAGATGGCATCTTCCCCTCATGATCTTTAACCCAATCTATCACATCCGACACAAGTTGCTCAATCCTTTCCTCTTTTGATAAAACCACTGACACGCCCGCATCAAGCAGCCTTTGTTTTTGCTCTTCGGTAAATTTTGTTTTATTATACAAAAACCTTAGATATAAATCTACTTCATTTTCATCTGCATTTTTACCACGAGATGGTATCTTCCCTTCGTGATCTTTAACCCAGGCTATCAACTCTGACACAAGTTGCTCAATCCTTTCCTCTTTTGATAAAACCACTGACACGCCCGCATCAAGCAGTCTTTGTTTTTGCTCCGGTGTAAATTTGTCTTTATGGTTAAAAAATGCTCTATAGAGAGGTCGCTCTGCCATAATACCACTAGATGGCATTCTTTCGTGCGTTTTTACAAAGTTAATTACGGCTTGCACAATTTTTTCACATTTTACTTCCGAAGAACTTGCTTCGTCCAATAAACTATTCAACGAATCAATCAATTCGTTTGGTTGTTGCAAATAATCAATAATCTTAAATTCATCTAAATTAATTTCATGACCTTCAGCATCACGGCCACCATTTTTTATTTCTCGGTATACTTCACGGATACTGTCAGTACCATGAATATTATTGACAATGTCAAAAATCACTGGGTGTTGATTATGCCCAACGGACAAGGCACGACCTAATTGTTGTAAATAAATAATTTTAGATTCTGTCGGTCTTAACATAATTACGCCATCAATGTCAGGGACATGCACACCTTCATTTAACATTTCAATTGAGAACAATAATTTAATATGATGGTTTTTGGATTTATTAAAATCGGCTAAATTGCGTTTATTTGCTTTACGCCCCTGTCCGGAATAAACTGTGTACATATCAACATTACTGTTAACATTTTTCAACCAATCTTTTGCTTCCTGCATCATTTGTTGCATATGTTTTTGGTCACGACAGAAAACAACATATTTACCTTCCTTATTCGGAATATGTTTTTCAAATACTGTGGACAACCCTTCAGATTTTTCCAACATTCGCTTAGCGTCTTTTAATTGTTCTTCATACGATTTTTTTTCTTCAGCATCTTCAATACGGTTAATTTTATCTTGAATGCGTTCAATATCTTTATCAAAGGAATAAGCAGCAGAAATATAGGTCGGCATCGGTAAAATACCATCTCTTATTGCATCGACCAATGTAATTTCGGAAGCAATATTACCGTGAAATAATTCTTCCGCCATGTTTTTGTTGTTATCCAAGTATCTAATTGGAGTCGCACTAATCCCCAACACTTTGGCATCAGCATTATAGCCGATTACTTTATTAATGCTTTTACCCCATTCTGGTGCACCACAACGGTGAAACTCATCCAACACGATATTATCGACTTGTAATTTTTTCAATTCCTTATCTGACTTACGCATCAGATTCGAATAAATAGCAAATTGCAAATTCGGAAAATCTTTTTTCAAGCTTAAACCTTGCGACTTAACATGCTCTTCAAATTGGTCGAGAATTTCATAAGTCGGTGCAAGAAAAAGACATTTTTTGTCCTTATTATCAAACAACCATTTCATCGAAATAAAAGATTTACCGGTGCCAGTAGCATGAACAATAGCAACATGATTTTCGTGTTCAAACATTGCCTCGACTTTTTCATAAGCTTTCTTATTGTGTTTATATAATTCTAACCCCATATCACTTTATTTTATCATACAAAAACTACCCATGCAATAATTACAGAAATTTTCTTAAACTATTTTTTATAGACTACAAAATCTTCTATAGAAACTTTTGCCAATACTTTTCTTTTAAGCATAAATTAATTATGACAGAATCTTCACCTTCGTAATAATCTACTAAAAGTTTTTTAAATTTGGGAACTTCATCCTAATTTTTAACTTTTTCGTCTGTCGTTATTTTTATTGACTTTAAAAATTTTTGTAACTTTTGTTCCGTTCTTATTTGTTCACTACGATTTAGTTCAATTCTTTCTTCAAGGCGAGCTTGTTCATTTAAGTTGCTACGTCTCGTCTTCTTGTCAAGAATTAGAGTTTCGTCCTTCATTTCAGCTCGCAAACCCCTTAAGCGCCTTTCATCCTCCTCAATACGCATCTTAGTTTCAGTCAACACATCTTCATAGTAATCAATACAACATTGATTATATCTGTCTTCTGCATCCAAAGCTTGAAAATCAGCACGAAAATCTTCCATCTCTTCATCACACCCAAACCCAGCAGTTTGCTCTATAGCACAATCTACCACACTATCATAATAATCATCAGGATGTAACTCCTCAAAAGTATTTCCGAACTGTTGTGTAGTACGAAAAGAAAGACGAAACAAATCAACCAAATATTGAATACGTTCTTCACGTTCAGCTTCAGTAAGCTTTTTAGTTATTTGTCTTTTTTTTAACCCGACAGTTTGATTTACCTTTGACAATTTACGATTTTCTTTCATTTGTTTTTATTGTACATATTCTTTGCATTAAAAACAAGTATGTTAGTTACTATTTGTATTTTCATCTGATTGTGGCTTAGTTAAATAAACTAATTTTTCACCATAAACCTGTTCATAAACATTGACCCAAGCTTCGTAGTTTTTTTGCATCATATCATCAATGCGTAGATTCATTTCTAAACTCTCATCCGGATAAATTGGTTCCAAAATATGAACCGTATATTCTTGTAAAGCAAAACCATTTTCGGCAATTTTATCACTATCTTCCATCGTAATAAAAATTGGTAATACTGGAACATTATTTTTCGCAGCAAATTTAAAAGCACCGACCTTCAAAGGTTTCGGCTTGCGATAATTCCACCACAAACTTTCTTCTGGATAAATTAAAATATTATCTCCTCTTTGTAAGATTGCATCAACTGCCTTAATGCACTTCCCCATAGTATGCAAATTTTTACTTAATGGTAAAGTATCACAGTTACGCATAAAAAATTTAAAAACAGGTGGATTAGTATAATTACCCTCACGAATAATTCGATACATCTTTTTCTTTTTGCTAAGTTGGAAAACTTTTTCCATCACAAAACTATCTTCTGGACTAAAATGATTACAAGTTATAATTGCGCCAGATTTTATTTTTTGCCAGTTTTCAATTCCTAAAATATCCTTAATCAAAAGTCGCTTTTTTTTAATCAAGCGATTAACATAAATTCGTTTGATTTTATTAGCAACAAAACATTTAATCTTACTGGTTATTTTTTTTCTTAAATAATCAATTTGATTAGGCAGAAGCTCAATCGTCGGTGGGTCATCTTCTAAATCTTTATCAAACCATCCATTTTCTTCATACAGTTTTATTTTTTCTAGAATAGCCAACCGACTAGTATTTTTTTCAGTTTGTGACTCAGTTTCCATGTTTTTCCTTTTAGTTTTGAGGCTTTAAATATAAGTGATAATAATTTTCTGGGTTATGCAATTCGTTATGAATTTTATCCATAAACCAATTATGATTTTCAATATCTTTCTTATATTGCTCTTGAGTATAATTTGCACGAATATCCTTGAGAATATTCTTGTATTCAGTTTTCTCAGCATACTTCCAGAATTCATCCCCATAAGGAACTTCTGCATGCCACGGCTTCCAAATGAGCTTATAGTGAATTAAATTAATATCTTCTACGTCAACATTTGGATTACAAGGTGATTTATTCCACATTGGGTCGATATAGGCTACTTTACCTTGACAAATAACGTTTAAATAATCTTGGTCTTGCACAACAAATTTATATTTGTTTAATAAAGTAACGAACTGTTCTTCGAAGTTTTGTTTACGGAATTGTTCAAGATTCATAATCAATAAACCAGCATTGAAATAATCTTCATGACGAGGCAATCCCAAAACTTTGGTAAAGTATGGTTGAATGTATGGTAATGTCATTACGAAGTCTTCAATCGTAGCCCCAACTAAATTATCACCAATTTCGATGTTATATAATTTTGACACATCACCACGTACAACTACGTCGCTGTCAATGTATAAAACCTTATCATACTGTGGATACATATTCGCAATGAAAAGTCGATAATAGGTAGTTTGTGTGTAATAAATACATGTATGTAAACGTTCCATCACTTCTTTTAATAGTTCTCTAACATCGACAAACTCAATCGTAAAATTATCACGATTGTAATGCATAATTTTTTCAATATTGCTTTCACTAATTCCAGAATGCAAAACTCTAAATGTATAATTATAATCTTTTGATGCATTTTCAATCATTGATTGTAAAGTTACTGCCATAAAAGGCAAGTAATTATCATCACATGCTGTGAAAATTGGAATTTCTTTTTTAATTGTGTTCATTTTTTTTATTTCTCCTTATAATATTTATTGTTTAGCCAAACTTTTGGTCCTTAGTTTTTTCGTACAATTTTTTGTAGTAAATGTATTCATATAAGACATCATCGAAATGGTAACACTTGAAGACTCTATGAATATCACTGACTCGCCAAGGTTTGATATTAACCGTTCTCGGATATGGCCAGCACTTCAACGTTTTACTAAAATGCCGGACAATTGTTTTCTTAGTTAACCACTTTTGGTCATTGTAATATTGTGGTAGTAATAATTTTTTTGTCGTACAATTAAAGATTGCACTTTGATCCGAAAATACCATATGTTTTGCATTGATCATATCACGCGCTTTTTGCAATAAGTTTGTTTCGCGCATCTTTTTCATATTAAACAACAAAACACCTGCATTGATATAGTCCCAGCGAATAAGCTTCTTTCCATAATGATCTTGTGCTGCTGCATATTCGTAATCTGAAATATCTAAATCATACAACTTTAAAACGTCATCATTAAACATCAAGTCAATATCAAGGTATAACAACTTATCTTCTGGCATCCCTTCAACCTTATCAGCTAACAACCTGAGCAAGGTATAAGGCGTACAATAACTTCCTTCGTTAGGTGAACCACCAATTTCTTTTTTATACAACTCAGTTACATCAACCTTGATTGCCCTACTGTTCGGATTAGTATCCTTTAACATTTTGTCAATGAACGCTACTTGCTCATCTGCAATCGGCGTAAATTTCGGATTTAAATGCGACACATCCATTGTGTAAATGTAAGCCGTTATTTCACCTTTGTAGTATTTTTCAATCGACAACAAACAAGTCATCACGCCATCAAAAACATACGAATTTCCACAAAATAATAAGTTAATCATTTTTTCTCCTTTCTTACGTACTCAACATATTTGCAATTACTATTCTTACTACGTTCAACCATACATTCGTAAATTTGGTTTCGTAAATCTTCTTGCTGTTGTTTGATATCTAAATCTTCTTTTGGGTAAAATGGACCATCAACATAAATTACTATTCGTGGCTTTTTCTTTTTCCCATTTTGCTGATAAGTCGTTGTAAAACAAAATGATGGGGCTTGAAATTTAATTGGATATCTAAACGCAGTAGATTTGAAAGGTCTTATTTCTGTATAGTAAGGCCAGATATGTGCTTCTGGATAAACTAAAATAGGATGTCCTTGAATTAAACGCTTTTCAATTGCATTCATAAAATTTCTTGTGACACCCAAAGTTGTTGGTAAAGGTAAAGCACCTAACATTTTAGTTGCTCCCCACAAACCCGGAATATTCATATTTTCACTGGCAACAATAACATAAGTTTTTGTAGGAAAATTGATTAAATGTGGTGATAAAACATCATTGGCAGCATTTGTATGATTTGCAAAAACAAAATAACCTTGCTTTTTAAATTTACGTAATATTTTATGATTTTCAAACTTAACGCCACGAAACCACTTATAAAGAAAAGCAATTGGCGTTGCAATTAAACGATACGCGATAAAACTAAAAAATAAATAAAAAGGATTTCTGCTAATGTATTTATAATTTAAACCAATTGTTCTTGGTTTAATATTAGACCCTGAAAACTCATTGTTCAATTCATCATCATAATAAATGACTTTCTTGGGTTTAGCCACATTGCCTCCTTTTGTAAAACTACCTTATATTATACTAACGAAAAATAAAACCACCTACTAAATTCACTCTAAACTTTCAAAACGCAAAGTAGAATTCTACCCTTCAATCAAGAGAGTTTCGTGTACTTCTCTACCTACGGTAGAATTTACCGAAAATTACTAGATTTTTTCATGCAAAAGGTGTTATAATTGCGCTATGGATCATTTGGACGACATCAAAGACATTGTTGCCAAAAATTTAATTACATTAAGAAAAGCAAACAAAATCACCCAACTTGAACTTGCCGAAAAGCTCAATTACTCAGATAAAGCAATTTCCAAATGGGAAAGAGGCGAAAGTTTACCCGATATAATTACCTTGAAACAACTTGCTGATATGTATGGCGTGAATGTTGATTACATCCTAAACGAACAATCAGAAGAAACAATCGCCAAATATCGTATCCCAAGTTTCGAGTTGAATAACAAATTGATTATTACAATTCTTGCCTGTCTTTCAATTTGGACACTGGCAGCAATTGTTTACATCAATCTTGTCATCAATTCCAACCATCACTATTGGATTATTTGGATTTGGTCACTGCCGATTACCAGTGTCGTTTTAATCATCTTTGCCAGCATCTGGGGACATAAAAATCATATTATTGCCGCGACATCATTGTTAATTTGGACTTCCCTTTTAAGTTTCTACATTCAACTAATTGACTATAATCTTTGGTCACTTTTCTTATTAGGCATCCCCACTCAAATCATCGCCATACTTTGCGGCAAATTAAAAAGACGAAAAATCAAACAAATCATCATCGAACAAGAAGCCTAAAAAAGCGACCACCAGGTCGCCTTTTTAACACAAGGACACGCCCCTACCATGACAAACTATGGCTAAAATTGAAAATGTAAAGTGTTTACAAAAATAATGATATCTATTAGACTTTAGTAGTCCTATTTGTTCGGTAAAACTAAATTACCTAGGAGGTAAATAATTATGAAATTACTTGATGATGTATTTATTGTTAAGTTCGATACCAATGGTGGTTCGCCAGTGCAAGACATCTATGTTGAAAGTGGCGATAAAATAATCGCGCCGAAAACAAATCCAACCAAAGATGGTTTTGAATTCATTGGTTGGTATTATCAAGATGAACCATTTGATTTTAATACAATTATTGATTTTAACGAAATTACTACCGAATGGGTTGTTTTGCAAGCCAAATGGGCGAAAGATATTACAAAATATTGTTTATATGAAGTTGTTAAAGATGATGATGCGACTATTATAGCCTACTCTCCGTTTAATTCGCAGTTGTATAAAAAATCATATTATTATGAGTGCGTACTAATACGTGATATTCCCTATCAATGGACCCCACCCACATCATTACATCAATTCTTGATAAAAAGATTTGAAGAAATGATGGTAGAAAAAGAAAAAATTGACAAATCATTTAATGCAATCATTTTACCACGGGAATTTGAATATGAAGGTAAAAAATATCCTGTTAAACGTATTGGAGATTTTTGGGGGTATCATCAGGTGTTTGAAGAATGTCATTCTTCAACGGTTTGTATTCCGGATGGTTACACAGAAATTTACAATTGCTCGTTTGCTGATTGTTTAGAGTTAACTTCAGTTATCTTACCCAAAAGCCTTAAAACAATTCATAGCGATGCTTTCGCTGGATGCGTAAATTTAAAATCAATTGTCATTCCAGCCAATGTTACAGAAATTTATGAAAATCCATTTCAATTCTGCACAGGATTGGTGTCCATTAAAGTTGATCCGAACAATAAACGTTATACCAGCCGTGATGCCAATGGTAACGAAGTTAATGCTGTCATCGATATGATAGACCCAAAATTTCCAACCTTGGTTATTGGTTGCCAATCAACTGTAATTCCAGATAACGTTAAAAGAATTAAAAAGTATGCATTTGCAGGACAAGATAAGTTAGCTAACCGTATAATTCCAGAAACAATTGACTGGGCGCGTTTACGAAAAGAAGAAGAAGAGGCTAAACAAAATTGGATAAAATCCATAAAAAAACATCTTTCTGATTAAAAAATAATTTAGGGCTCGCCCAAAGCCACACAAAAACTGGCTCTTACTTATAAAAAGTTATAGCTATAGCTTTTGGCAACACGGCATTGAATTAACTCTCTCAATTCAACTGCAATCGCAGTTGCTGTTGCATTACGTTCATCATAATAGAAACGAGGAATTAAATCACAAATAACCATTTGTGTTCCAAATGGGGATTCAACCAATAAACTCAAATACTCTTTTTTTGCAAGATAAGGTTTTAAGGCAGTTTTTAATTCGTGCAATTTTTGATATATGGCTGCACTATAATTTTGATAATCACCCAAGTAGTTTGCATCCATAACCTTTTGACGATAATTCGCAACCTTCATATCTTTTCTAGCAAAATCGCAAACAACAGTATCTATAAACGCACGCAATTGTGCTACGGCGTTAATCCCACCTACGTTGCCATTTTGATAAAAACGCGTACCAAATTGTTCTCGTACTAACATACCAAGTTTAGATGGATTAGTGGTAAGTAATTTATTGTAACCAACTTCCGTTAAGTAAGGCTTCAATGCTGCTTTCAATTCATTTAATTTGTCGATAATTATTTGACGGCATTGCTCCAAATTCTGGTTTGAAATATAGTTCTTGGCACTGAATTGTTTTTTAAATTTTAAATAATACTTTTCTTCAACTTTATCAAAAGCAAAATAACCATTGTAATCATCTTTTTCTAATAATTCATCAATGTCGTTATGGTAATCTTTTACGCAACTATCATATAAAGTTTTCTTTTTTTGTTGTTCAGGGTCTTTTTCAACTTCCTCTTTTAATTCAGCATCTTGTTCAACTTCTTCACCAGATAAATCATTATTTGATTCATCTACATGATCTTCCCAACGGAATATTCTTTCCACTATAAAACATTCTAATTCCTTCAACAAAGAAAGCATGCGTTTGTTATTCGTAATGAATGATTTAAACATATAATCTTCAATTATACCAAGAGTATTAATCAAATCAGCCTTGACTAAACTTTCATACACATCTTGAGGTAAATATGGTTTCAATAAACCTTTTAACTGATTTAATTTTCGTAACAACGCTGTACGTTCAGCCCAGTGGTATTCATCCTTAGCTTCATCATCAAAATGGCGTTCCAAATAATCATTAGCCAGAACCTTTTGGCGAATTTTTTTATCCTCATATTTGAGAGCTTTTTTCCCA
The DNA here is from genome assembly GCA_045588915.1 of Clostridia bacterium. Taxonomy (GTDB): domain Bacteria; phylum Bacillota; class Clostridia; order Christensenellales; family UBA1242; genus RGIG8050. The sequence goes on along the minus strand of JAZNFA010000009.1, from coordinate 85,660 downwards.
TACCCTTTAAACCAAACTTCAATAAAAGCTTGCATTTCCAACACTTTGTTGCTGGCAACTTTATTACATTCTTCAAAACGATCAAGCAGGTGGGACAATAGCGAATAAGTTTTGTCTGGGTTAGCACTCGACAATTCTTTATAACCTAATTCGGACAAATATGGTTTCAATCCTTCTTTTAGCTCATTTAACTTTTCAGATAAGACCGTGTCATAGCCTTTAAAAATTTCACAACCTTGAAAATAATCGCGCGAGCAAACATCATTTTCATATTTTTTAAATCGCTTACTTTGGTCATTATCATAAAAGGAAAATGTATAAAAATCTTCATCTCTATCTTGTGCTGACTTAAAATTTTTAAGAAAACTGTCATAGTAAGCAGTTTCTTCCTTGGCATTATTCACTCTTTCAATTTCATTTTGTTTGCGCTTTGCACAAATAAATTCCTGCTGTAAACAATCAATAACGGCTCTCAACTCAACAGCAGTATTAAAAGCAGTTGTATTACCTTCCGCGTATAGCTCTGTAATGAGGCAGCCAAGTTTTTCCATATCATCTAATCCATCAAATTTATCATCAGATAAATATGGCTTTAAAGCTACTTGCAATTCTTCAATTTTCTTTTCAACAGCCTTTTCCTTATTATCAGCCGTCAAGTACGTTTTACTCATAACCTTAGTTTCAGCCTTTTCGATGGCTTCTTTCAGAACGATGTTTTTCGCCGAATGAAGCGAGTAAGTAAAATCTTCAAGTTCATAAGCACCACAAAAACGTTCGATCACAATATCATCTAAAAAGATTTGTAACTCTAATGCGATACGACCAGCTGTCGGATTTTTACGATAAAGTTGTGGAACAATTTTTTTAATAATTGGGGATAAACTGGTTGGTTCATTTGCTTCACGCATCAATTCAATAAACTGTTCATTTGATACATATGGTTTTAATTCCATAATCAAACTTTCCATTTTATCAGCGATAACAACCAACCCTTTACGATAGGACAAATTTTCAGTATTGATATAATTGTCTGCATTGACTTTTTCGGTCAAAGTTTTCGTATCATCTTTAATCAATTTTCTCAAACCCATCCAAATCTCCCTTTAAATTAAAATTAGTTTAGCATATGTTGATATTTATCACAAATTTAAAATACATCCCCCATTACCCACTTTTAGAAACATTCAACACCCCATTAAAAAAGAGCCCTGAAAGCAATCAGAGCTCTTCTTTAACAATCTTGTGGTTCAACCAAACATAAAAACACAATATTATGTGTAAAAAGTGTTGGTCTTTCGTCTCATATGGGACAGTCAGTACAAAATATAAACAATATTTTTAAGACAATTACATAAATAGATCAGCTAAAAATCTAGCTACATATAACTGTTCATATTTATATGACATTAAATTTAAAATCTGTTATTCTGCAATTATACAGGAGAAATACTAATGATAAATCTTTTTATTGATGCACAAATATGGTTATCAATTTATTCGTTTTCTAAAAATGATTTAAAACAATTTAGTAAATTAAAAGAATATATAAATAATGGCGGCGTTAAAATAATATTAACAGAACAAGTAAAAGATGAAGTTTTTAGAAATCGAGAAAATAAATTACATGATGTTATCGATAAAACTAAAAATATCAATTTTAGTATTCCTGTTTTATATCAAGGATATAATGATGAGTATGTTAACATAAGCCGTAAATTAAGTGATCTACAAAAGTTAAATAACGAATTACAATCAAAAATCGAAAATGATATTTTTGAACAAAAGCTTCCTCAAGATATATTAATTAATGATTTATTTTCTTTATCTACCTTATTAAAAACTACAGATGAAATTATTAACAAAGCTATATATAGATTTAGAATCCTAGGTAATCCACCAGGCAAAGACAATAAATGTGGTGATGCGATTAGCTGGGAAACATTATTGTCAAAATACAATTCTGGTGATTTGTTTTTTATTAGTGATGACAAAGACTATAAATCACTTTTAGACAAAGATAGATTCAACCAATATTTAATAAACGAATGGGAAGAAAAGAAAAAATCAAAAATTTATTTTTATAATGGGTTGAATGAATTCTTTAATAATCATTTAAGTGATATTAAACTAACAGCACGCAAAGAACAAAATGAATTAATCAAAGAACTAGACAATAGTCTATCGTTCGAACGAACACATAGTGTAATCGCAAAGATGTCTAAATATACAGACTGGGATGAAAAACAAACTTCCATGATTTGTAACATCTCTCATTATAATACTCAAGTGTTTAATATCATTGAAGATAGCGACGTATTTGATTTCTTAAAACAAATAATTATGCCATTTTTATTCACAACAGAAGATAGTGATATTATTTTTATGCAACAGTATATTTACGAAATAGAGACCAGGCGTAAATCAAAAAATTAATTTTTGAGCAAATTTTTCAGCGAATTCTCAGCAATAATATTTCTTATGTTTTGGTTCAACTATGGTTTCTTTAATATTAATCAAAAATATGTACAATATGATCAATAATAGCCTTAATATTCTTCCAATCACCAATATTGAATTTTTTTCTACCTTTTTCAATATCATCCTTCAAACTCATAAAAGAAGATTTTATTTCATTCTTATGTTGAATTTCTCCTTGATAATCAGACAATTTTTCTTTTTCTATTTTCCGTTCAACAAGACTTTTCCACTGTATTGGATATAAGTTATTTAACTTGTCCGTAATTAATTGTCTCGGAAGATATAGCTCTATAGAACAGGCCATACGATTAATATTCATTAGTTTTATTTTTTTATTTGGTAATATTGAAGGATATTTATTCGCATCTTTAATTGATGGATAATTTGTGATTTTATAACTGTCAGGTAGGTAATTACGTGTATTGTATGACAATGCTTTTTGTGCTTGAAAACCCACCGCATCATTATCAAAAATCGCAATAAATTTAGCTTTTAGTTTTGATGCTATAAATGTTTCAACGTTCTTTATGATTGTATCAGCCCCACCTTGTCTAGAGGTGTTATCAGGAAATTCAAAATCCATAAAATAATATAGATTACTTAAATGTGGATAAATATTTTTTAAAGCAAATTCCAAAATAGTTTTATCACTTGAGCCTTCTACGAGAACTATTGTTTTTTCAATATCATCAGAAATCTTCATATCCTCAATAGAATCATAACTCCATCCAATCATTTCCGAGACATCAACTTCAACAATATCTGATATATCACAGTATTCTAAAATTATTCTAATAATATTTATTCGCTCAAACTTATCACCACACAAGCATCCGAAATACGACTCCGATTGAGAATCTTTTAGTGAATTAAGAACTACTTTATCACAAAAGGATTTAGGCTTTAATGATTCAGGAAGATCATGTATGTTCAATTGCCAAAAATAATATAAATCCTCATTATTTTTCAAAAGAAAATTTGAGTATTTTTTTACTGAATTTAACCATTTTTTAAACGTTACATTTTTTTTTATTTGTTGTCTTACAACTTCATAATCCTTATTATTATCATAGTAGTCTATAATATCAACTAAATTAACATTAAAAATTTTTTCTACATTTTTTAATGTATATCCGATAGAATTTAATCTATCAATTACTTTACCGACAGAACTTACATATTTATACTCGGTATGCGGCTCTTCGTTATTGTCAGTAATATCATATTTTACATTTTTATTAATTTGCAAATCAGATTGATTAAAAAAAATTCTCAACGTCTTTTCATCAAAAAAACTTTTCCAATATAACAAAGTTAATGACTTTACCTTCAAAGAAACATCAGCTCCCATTATAATTTTCTCCTCGTTTTTTTTATTTATAAAAATTATGATTACAATTTTACCATTCTTGGTGTTACTGAAAAAGAACAAAAAATAGCTGTTGCATTTTCAAAATATAAAACAGCAGTATTACCATCATCTTCATTATACATACCACGCAAATTTGGATAAGCATCTAACATTGACTTTCTTGCTTCTCTTCTATCATCGTGAATTAGTTTTCCAGAAAGCCTAATCCAAACCCCATCAGTAAAACCGCTGATTTCTACATTTGGGTTTGCCATTATCTGTTTAAATACATCTTTACTTTTTCCTGTCTGAATGTAAAGTTTATTTTCAAAAATGTGTGCTGTTCCAAACGGACGAACCCGTGGTTGGTCTCCATCCATAGTTGCAAGATAATAAACTCCACATTTCTTTAAAAATTCACATACTTCTTCCATAATTTTCTCCAATTAACATTTCTATGTTAGCATAAGGTTTTCAAAATTCAAATTAATTAGATTTGTGTTTTCTTAATCCACACATTAACGAATCAAACATCGCCCACATGATTACAATCATCCCTAGCACAAACGGAATCGCAAGAATAATAGTTAATATTACCCATAAGATTTTCCCAACTATAGTTATTTCTGCCCAAGTTTTAATAAGAACTGCCAAGACATAGATTGAAACATAGCCAGTCATCATAGTAGAATTAAAAAAATCATCATTAAATAAAAAAGGACTATAAATACTTTCATTCAATTCATGCGAAATAAACGCATTTCCCCAATTCAATGCCGTTTCACCATCTTTTATGACAAAAAATACAAGCTTCTTTAAATCATCCTCGTCTTTAATTCTTGGTGCATACTTATATAGTTGATTAATTATATAATTAACACTCTGAGAATTTTTTAAGTTTTTAAAACGAAAATATAACCTTTTATTATTTAAAAAAATTCCAATAATATAATTTGATTCTTCATTACATTTGATTAACCACTTGGTTTTTGATTTTAATTTTTCATCCTCAGATTTAATATATTCAAACAAATTATTAAAACGAACAGTCTTTTCAATTTTACTTTGTAATGCTAGCATAAATGCTTTTTCTCTCTTTTTTGTAATCAATGCATTATATACTTCCTTAAAAAGAAAATAAGAAGCAATATATATAATTGCAAAATATATATCAAAACTAGGCACAGAAAAACATCCGACTAAACTAATAAGGGATAGTAAGATAACACAAGCCAAATCTAATTTTGGTTTTATAATACTTTTATATTTATATGAAAGTTGTTTTTCAGGCATATAAAACATGTATTCCACATAAATAGCTATCGCAAAAATTACAGTTAAAACATGATATAAAACAAACACAAACTATTCCTCTTCATTCTGATGTTCCTCAAAGTTTTCTACTTGTTCCATTACTTTCGAGAAAACTTCGGGACTACATTGCGGCGGATAGCCATTCTTTACTAGGCAAATCTTTATTTCAAGTTTTAATTGATTACGAACATTTTGGTTATTAAGCCAGTCTGCAAACGAAGATTTTGTATCTATAATTTCCTTAACCTTCTTTGCTAGACTTTGACATTTATCATTTATAACAACACCGCCAACATTTTTATCAGTTCCATATTCAAAATTGTATTGATCTCTTAAAGCAATTAAAATATCATAGAAGGATTTTTCTTCAAAGGTTAATCCAAACTTTCTGAAACTTTCCTTGCTTTCTTTCAATCCATTTAAAATTTCTAAAGCTTGTTCAGTCGCAGCTTTAATCAAATCTTCAGACGCATGTTCTTGGGTTATCCCAGCCTCTTCGAGAGTTAAATGTTTACGTCTTTCGTGATAAACTTTAATCGTCTTTTCAAGCATTTCATGGAATTGTTTGGCGGCAACTTGGTTTGTTAATCCATATTCTTTTATTTGTCTGCGCAGCAATTTGATTAATATTTCAAGTTTCGTAGCAGGCAATTTAATATCAGATAACTTTTCAAAATATTCAGCACTGAATATATCTTCCTCATCGTCTTTTTCTAGTATACTTTCAACCTTGTTATATTTAAGAGCTTCTTCGACCATTATAGAAACATAACGATTCATCGTGTCAGCATCAATATCAGCAGTTCCACTCATTTTGCGAATAAAACCAGCAACAGCCATAAAACATTGAGCTAATGCAGATTCTTCTTCCCCAAGTTCACCAGACGGTTGACATATTTCAAACGCTGTACGCATTCTCTTAACCGTATTCAAGAAATAAGTTTTATAAGCCACTTTCATAGATGCATATTCAGTTGGTGTTTGCATTTCCTGAGTCGATGAAAAAACATATTCAGCGGCTTTTGATAATAATTTATATCTTTCGATAGGGTCACAATTAGGATTCATAAATGGAGTTAAATCATAACCAATAAATAATCTTTTTAAGATTTCTAACTCTTCTCTAAAGGCTATTGTTGCTTGTTCTACATCGTCTTCGCTTGGTGCTACAGAATTATCACCACCATATATTTTCATTGCCTGACGCATATTATCTCTAATACCAATGTAATCGACAATCAGACCATAATTCTTGCCAGAATATTTTCGGTTAACACGACTAATTGTTTGGATAAGTTGATGTTTTTGAAGTGGCTTATCATTATACATAAAAGTAAGCGACGGTACATCAAATCCAGTAATCCACATATCTACGACAATAACAATGTGGAAATTGGATTTATCATTTTTAAACATTACATCAAGTTCGCTCGAACGCTGGTTGTTTTTCACTCCACCGAGATAGTTATACATTTCTTCTTTATCATTTTTACCGACACTAGAAACCATTGCAATAAATGGCATTGGTTTTAACTCTTTCAATTCTTCAGAAGTAACTTTTACCCCATCTGTTGATTTCTTTTCGACAAACCATTCTGGATATTGCCTTTCAAATTCTTTCAATAGATCATAGGCAATTTCACGTTTTGAACAAACAATCATTGCTTTTTGAATTCTATCTGGATCTTCATCACACGCTTTTACATAATGATCATGAATATCTGTTGCTAATCGTTCCAAACGAGAATGGTCGCCCAAAATAACTTCCATAGAACTCATCGCTCTTTCACTTGCAGCAATGTCTTGTTCCGTAGCACCATTATCGGCGCATTGTTTATAATAGGCTTCGATTTGATTAACCTTATCAGAATCAAGCAACACTTTTGCAATTCTTGGATGATATTTAATTGGAACAGTCAAGCCATCAGCAACAGCTTGGTCCATTGTATATCTATCAATTTCATCACCAAATGTTTGATATGTTTCCGCAATTGGAGTTCCTGTAAAACCAACAAATGTTGCATTTGGGAAAGCTTCTTTCAAAACCTTTGCGTATGGTTTTGAAATCATCGCTTTCATATTAGCATCGGCATCTTTACTGAACTGAATTTTCTTAGAATGTTCAAGTTGTGTTCTATGCGCTTCATCCGAAAAACAAATGATATTAGCACGGTCATTAATTAACCCAATTTTGTCATCTTCACGATCAATAAATTTTTGAATAGTACAAATGTAAAAACCGCCGCTTTGTCTTGTTCCAAGTTCTTCTCTTAACTTGTTTCTATTTGGAATAACAGAAACTTCGCCAAGATTTAAGAACTCTTTACTTTTAGTAAATAACTTTGCTCCTTGCTTTTGTAGATCTTCCCTATCAACAATCATGATAATTGTTGGCGAACCAATTTGCGGTATGTCAGTGCATCTTAATGCTAGTTGACGAGCCAAGAATGCCATCGTATAAGTTTTCCCGCATCCAGTAGCCCCAAAATATGTACCACCCTTGCCACTCTTTTCGTTGATAGATTTAATAATACTTTGCTTTAATAATTTAGTTGCAAAGAATTGTGGATAACGGCAAACAATTTCTACTTCATTCTTATCATAGATAGTATCTTGGAAATAAATGTAATCTCTAAATATTTCAAGAAATCTAACTGGCGAATAAACACCTTTAATCATCGTTTCAGTTTCTTCAAATGAAAATGTAGAAAGTTTATCCCCTTCATTAACACGACGCCAAGCATAGAAATGTTCATAAGGCGTCTTTACAGTTCCTAATCTTGTTTTAACACCATCAGAGATACAAGCCAATGGACAGTAATGTAACAAATGCGGAATATCACGCCAATAACGAATTGTAATTTGTTCCCAAGCATTAAGAATTGTTGCTTTCGCATCGGCTGGATTTTTTAATTCAAAGACGCAAACTGGCATCCCATTAACATACAAAAGAACATCGGGAATTCTAACTTCGTTTACACCGTTATTTGTGTATTCAATCTTTAGTTGATTAACAACTTTAAAAAGGTTGTTTTGTGGATTTTCAAAATCAATTAAAGAAACCATTCTTGCACTACTATGTTTCGGTTTAAATTGGACACCATTAACCATCCAACCATAAACCTTATGTAAGGTTGCAAAATCACTTTCAGCACCAACTAACTTAACTTGGTTAACAATACTCTGTATATCTTCATTATCTAAATCCGGATTTGTTTTGGTCAAATACTGTGTTAAATCTTCAATGTTTAATACATCTCTTTTATAAGTCCTTGGAAAATTTTTACCAGAAAGATATTGCCATCCTTCTCGTTCTAGTAATCCGATAAAAGCATTCTCGTATTCTGATTCACAATAACGACCGTTAAAATTAGACATTTTCTTCTCCTCGTAATTTTTTTATTATAACATCTAACTTATCCGACAAAAAGCCCATTCTTATTTTTTTGATTTTATCAATATTTGTGTTTTCTTTAATCATAGAATCAACACCATTCTTCAACTTAATTAAATTTTTCAAATCATCAGACATAAAATCAAAAACGTTATAATAAGCCATATAAACTTGGTTTAAAATCTCGTTGCAATAACCGATTTGTTTAGGAGAACATTTTTCTAACATCGCCAAAAGTTTTTCGATATTAAATTGCTTCATAAAACCACGGTCTTCCATAAATTGGTGTTTCAGATCTTTAAAAACATAGTTTTCAATGCTTTCAGGATTATAGTCAAAATCAATTTCATTCTTTTCTTGAATTAGACTAGAAATATACGTTCTAAATTTATTAAATTCATCATTCTCTTTTTCATTCTGTATAACTGATCCGCCCCAAACATGTGTCTGCACTTTATCGCCAACTTGTATCCCAGTTTTTAGATTATTCTTCATTTGTTTAATACAATCGTTGATCCTTTGATAACTAATATATTTATCTATTTCAAACAAATATTGAGCAATCTTTATATAACTATTGTAACTAATGCCTGTATTTGTTTTTAATTTTTCATATAATTCATCAATAGCAGATTTTAATTCTTCTTCTGTAAAATCCAAATAATAATATATTTTATATAAAACAGCATTTGCTTCTTCTGTTTTTTGCGAAGAAATAAATTGACTTTGCATAAGTTCAAACTCATTTATATCAAAAATTTGATTATCAATATAATTTTTCATAACATTATTCAATCTGTTCTCAATTTTAAAATTAGAAATTATTTTACTTATGCTATCATTATTTTCATTATTAGAATCTGGTTTTTCTTCATTAAATTTATTTCTATTTAATTCCTCTTCTCTTAAACAATATTCAACAGTTTCCAGAAAAAACTTCGTTAAAAAATCTAAATTATAATTTTTGCTTCTTGGAAGCATATTAAAAATATCAACAGTCTTTTGGCAAGCAAACAATAATGATCTAAAATTATACGATTCAGTTTTTATCATTATTTGTCCTATTTTGCCAGCCAGATTAAATTCAGGATTATCAACCATTGAAGAAAACCATTCATTTTTTGTAAATTGTCTAATTATATTTTCAATGGAATTATTTCTATCACATGTAAATTTTATCGTGTCAGAAACTGTTTTTTCTTTAATTTTAATATATTTTATATTTTCATCTTTTTTTACTTTCCCATTTTCAACCGTTTCTATTTGTTTGATTTCTTCCTCATTAGCGACTAGAAGGACCTTGACACCATCTTGTTCAACAAGGTTATTTACATAACCTAAAAAATCAACAATATCGATACTTGTTCTTTCAATATCCTCGAATATAATCAGTCTATTTGTCAACTCTATAGATTCGTATAGTTTTTGTAGATCTTCTTCTGATTGATTTAAATCGACATGAAACAAGCCGGCAACTCCCTTAAGCAGTGTTTTCCCAACTATTTTAACTAAGGCAGCTTTTTCATTTTTTTTAGTAAGAGCATTAGCTCTGATTTCTAAATATAGATTCTTGCTCACATCTTTTAACTCTTTAATTCCATACAACGAAACTATTGCATAATCTAATTTTTTTTCATGCAAAAAATTACAAAGGTTATTTTTTATATAATAACTTTTACCGCTACCCCAAGGTGCAGTTAACATAATTGCACGCTGGGTTTTATCATTCTCTAAATAATTTTTAATGTATTCGTTTAACTCTTGCGTGTTCATTTCTTACCCTCTTCGATTGAACCTTTAATTAAAATTGGGCAAATGTCTTTGATTTGCTTTTTCAATCGTTCGTTAATTTCTTTTCGTTCAACATAGGTTTTATAAATATCCACAATTGCTTTTTGAATTTCAAATGAAGGAATCGGAATTTTAAATTCTTCCATTAAATTATAATCAAATGTTTGTCTCACACCTAATGCATAAAACGCAGCGTATCTAATAAACTCACTTCGTTTTAACCACAATGTTAAATACTCTGGTAAAATTTTTTCTTTATTGCAAGTGAAAACTTCGTATATAGGTGAACAAACTGCTTTTTCTATTTGTGTATAACAATGTATTGCACCAGTCAAAATATTATACAACGGTGGTGCGTAACAAATACAACCATCAGTTAGAATTTTATAATTTTTAAGTGATTCATTCGGATCCTTTTGTGGTGAAATAAACCCTGTCTGCCCTATACCCAAAACTCTCTTAATATTACCATCTGAATTTTTTTCAGACTTAATAAGATATGGTCCAATTTCTTCGCATGGCATTCTACGGCGCAAATCTTCAATATAGGCATCGCAAGTTAATTTCAAATCATCAAGACCACGTTCGTATGCTTTTTGATTTTCAATCATTGACAAATAAACATCAACATATTTCTTTTGCGTAGGTAAATCTGGCAGTTCAATTTCGATATCACACATTTCTTCCCATGAAAAAGTCTCTCTTGCTGAACCCCAAGAATTAAACCTTGAGTATCTATCAAATTCTGGTCGATTAAAATACATAAACAAATAATCAGAATTCAACAAATCTGGTCTCTTATTATAAAAAACGACATATGAAGATGATACAATATAAGTATCCCTTGTATTATTATGTGCTAAAGTAATTTTTTCACCGTTCCTTGAAGTCGTTGGAACATAAGAAAAATAATCTGGTTTCACAAGTAAGTAAGGCTTTAAAGAAACACCCTGCATATCTGCTTTGGTTTCTATAAATATTTTATTGATTGAAATACCCTTTACATCATCCAATGAGTATTTTAAATCAGAATTTACTTCTTCTGATATTTCAATTAATTCACCCAACTTAATTGTTTTCAATGCCATAGCCAATTCCTTCAAAAGCTTCTGCTAACATTTTCTGGGATTTTTTTTCAGCATCAATAATATTGGACATTTCCTGTTGGATACGCTTCATTTCTTTTTCATAATCAATTTGCAAATCATGGTCGATAAATTCAATATACTTACTCGGTGTCAAAGCCCAACCTTGCTTTTCAATTTCATCAATTAAAACACTGCGGTATAATTCAGGGACTTCATAATATTTTCCATCCACACCTTCACATTGCCAATCGTGATAAATCTGGGCGGCTTTTTCAATTTGTTCCGACGATAAAGCAACTTTTTTCTTTTGTTCGTCTTTAACCGCATTTTCCGTCCAGGTTCTTAAATCCATAAACAAAATTTCGTGCTCACGATTTCTTTGTTTTCTATCGTGATATTTACCACCTTTTTTGTTTTGGTTAAGAATCCACAAGGTAACACTGATATCAGTTGTAAAGAATAGTTGGCGTGGCAAAACGATGATGGCTTCAACTTTATCATTTTGAATTAATCTTTTACGAATTTCCAAAGTATCACTATCATTCAAAGCACCATTTGCCAATAAGAAACCAGCCACGCCATTACTTGGTTTCAAGTGGGATAACATATGTAAAATCCAAGCATAGTTAGCGTTGCTTTCTGGCGGTGTTACATAATCAGCCCAACGTGCATCATTTTCCAAATTCGCATCATACCAAGTTTTAAGGTTGAATGGCGGATTAGCCATAATGTAATCAAAATACAATCCTTTATGTAAATCATTGGTAAAAGTTGAATCGTTCGTGTCGCCGAGATTATGGCTGATACCACGCAGTGCCAAATTCATTTTGGCCAAACGATATGTTGCGGCATCTTTTTCTTGTCCATAAACATTGATACCGTTTAAGTTACCTTGTTTAGACTTTACCAAGTCTGCACTTTGAATAAACATTCCGCCCGAACCACAAGCCGGGTCATATAATGTTCCGTTAAATGGTTCAACCATAGCCGCAATTAATTGAACAACATCATGTGGCGTATAGAATTCGCCTTCTTCTTTTGTCGCGTTAATCGCAAATTCTTTCAAGAAATATTCATACACGTGACCAATCAAATCTTTTTCTTCGCCGAATGCTTTATGACTAATTTTATTAACCTCATCAACCAGTTTCTTAATATCATTGGCACCCAAATTTCTTGTGGTAAAAGTTCCTTCAACGAAGCAACCTTTTAATTGTTTTGTGGTTTCTGAAATTCGTTTAAGTGCGGTATCAAGGGCAACATTTAATTGTGGCGCTGGCTTATTAATAATTTCCGACCACTGTGCTTCTTTAGGTAAATTATACGTTCCGTCAGTAAATGTCGCATCATCGAAGAACGCTGCTCGTATATTTTCATCTTCTGGATCTAATCCTTGTGCAATCAAAGTCTCTTTTAATTTATCAATTCCGTCTTCATACTTCTCCCCAATAAGCCTTAAAAAAATAAGGGTCAACATCATATCTCTTTTTTCAAAGAAAGAGCCGGAGTTTCTTGCCGCCCTCAAAATATCTCTACATTTAAACAAAATTGAATCAAGATTATTTACGGTTTCTTTCGTTTTCTTCGCCATTACAAAATTATAACACGGGATATAATATTTGTCTTTATTTTATTGTTCGAGCTTCTTGACGCACTTTAAAGTGAATATTTTTGATACATAAATGATATATAAGTTGATATAAATGTTACATAAATGATATAAAATGATACAAAGATTGACATAAATGATATTGTAATGTTGTATTTTTTTTAGTATGCTACTCCCCACAATCCATACAAAAGGGGGTAAAAACAATGGAAGATTTAGAGGTTATTTTTCTCAACGAAATCGATGTTGATGTGTTGAATGATGCTATCTGCCTTGAAATGTTGAAAGATTTTGAAGAATTGCAAAACAAAGACAATCAATAATTACCATTTTCTTTGTCTTACGACTATGGAGCGTAAACGGGAACAAACTTTTGCCAAGGGTAAAATGCACGGGTTTCCCGCCCTTGGTAAAAGAAGAAAAATATCTAAGACAAAAACAATTATAGTTCCCGTTTATTTTCCGCTCCGTCGTAAGACAAATAAAAAAACTTTAAGGAGGAAAAATGAAAAAAGCATTAATCTACGCTAGATACTCTAGCGACAATCAATCTGAACAAAGTATCGACGGACAAGTTCGTGTTTGCAAGGAATATGCTGAACGAAACAAGATTTCAATTGTCGATTCATACATTGATCGTGCTATGACTGGAACTAATGATCGCCGACCAGCATTTCAACGCATGATTAAAGATAGTTATAAAAAAGAATGGGATTATGTTATCGTATACAAACTTGACCGCTTTTCTCGAAACAAATACGAAACTGTTCTCCATCGAAAAACATTAAGAGATAATGGCGTTAAACTAGTGTCAGCTATGGAGAACATTCCAGACACACCAGAAGGAATTATTCTTGAAGGCTTGCTTGAAAGTTTGAACCAATACTTCTCTGCTGAACTATCTCAGAAGATTAAACGTGGTATGCGAGAATCACGCATTAAAGGAACTTTCCAAGGCGGAGCTGTAGCTTATGGTTACAAACTAGAAAACAAGAAGTTAGTTATCAACGAACACGAAGCCGCTGTAGTTAAATACATGTTTGAAAAATTTGATTCTGGTTATTATATCAACGACATTCTTCTCATGTTAGAAGCTAAAGGTATCAAAAATCGTGGCAGACCATTTAACTACTATGTGGTTTCTCGAATACTTGAAAGTGAACACTACACTGGTGTTTATCACTATGGGGATGAAGAATATAAAAACATGTATCCACAAATTATTGATAAAGATGTATATGAACGAGTAAGAGCAAAATCACACTCACTACTCGGTGGTATCAGTAAAATCACAAATTATATCTTCAGCAGGAAACTTGTTTGTGGATATTGCGGAGAAAGTATCAACGGCTCTTCTGGAACGAACAAAGACGGTGTGAGAAGATATTACTACCGCTGCGAAGGAAAACGCAAGAATCCTAGTGGTTGCCCTAAGACTGCACTACCCAAGGATTTATTTGAACGTTTTGTTATTCATAAAGTTATTGGTGAATTAAATAAACCAAAAGTTATGAACAAGTTACTTGATAAACTCTTATATCTTAAAACAGATAGAAAGAAACTTACTGAACATTTACATATTCTTGAACAAGAACAGCAAGAAGCTAAAACAGCAATTAATAATCTAATTAACTTTCTCACGCAAGGTCCAGCTTCCCAAATACTAATTGAACGAATAAACAAACTTGAAGAACAAGTAAAAACACTTGAAAAGAATATAGCAATTGAAAGAGAGAAAATTAATATGCCACTTGACCGAGAATCATTACGAAAATATTACAGTGATGTTTTAGAAAGACACGCTAGAGAAATCGCCGCAGTACTTGTTAAAAAAATTAAACTATACAACGATAAAATGGAAATTTTATTTACTAGTCCATTAAAAAGAGGTCCTGACGATGATCAGAATTCATTTTATGATGCAACCTTTAAAAATCCTTTTACCAGCAAACAACCAACTATAGAAGCAAAATACTATATATAAACTTGATTGAAAACAAGATACATGTAAACTTTATATATTTTTATTTAATAAAAAATCAACTATATTTACAATCTTAATCCCATTATAATTGCCATTAGCGTAATCATCAAGAGTAACAACCATTTTGGGATAATTATCATTTATTTCCATAAGGTTAGCCAGCTCTCTATCTGATTCCTTAGGCAATTCACGACACACTTGTACATAGAGTTTTTCATCTCTGAGAGTCGCTACGAAATCAATCTCTTTGTCTAAATTTTTACCAATATAAACATCATAACCACGTCGCTTAAGTTCAAAATAAACAACATTTTCAAGCATGGCTGCAATACTCGTTGGATTAAAACCATAAAGTGCATATTTAATTGATTGATCAGCAAGATAAAATTTTTCTTGTGTCTTTAATACACTTTTGCCTTGCAAATCATATCGTTGGCAACGATAAATGATAAACGCTTTTTCTAAATATTCTAAATAATTATAAATTAGTTCAGTTGAAATAGTTCTTTTTTCTGATTTTAAGAAATTAACGATTGAGTTAGCAGAAAATGTTTTACCAACATTTTCAATAACAAACTTAACAACACGATTAAACAAATCTCTATTAGTAATTTTATGTTTTCGAGTAATATCATTAAGAACCGCGGAATCATAGATTCCTTTGACAACATCGTAAGCATTTGTATCATTTAAATTAGTGATTGCAACTAACGGGAATCCACCAATGCGAAGATATTCTTGGAATAACTCTTTATTATTTTTTCCAGTCCCGTTTTTAAATGACAAATATTCTTCAAAAGAAAGCGTATAAACTGGAATCGTAATATAACGACCAGTTAAGTATGTAGATATTTCACTGCTCATTAATTTTGAATTAGAACCAGTTACATAAATATCAGTATTATAATCTTCCATTAAAGTATTAATAACTTTTTCCCAACCAGTTATTTCTTGAAGTTCGTCTAATAAAAAATAATATTTATCATCATTAACTATTTGAGATTTTAAATCATTGAACATATCCTTTGAGGTAAAAGAATCATCATATTCTTCTTCTGAATATTTTCGAGTAATGATGTTATTCTCTTTTACACCACGGCTAATCAACTCTTGTTTTAACATTTCAAGAATAGTTGATTTTCCACATCTCCTAATTCCAGAAAGAATTTTCACCAACTTAACGTCTATAAATGGTTTTAATTTTTCCAAATAATTTGGTCTTATGATCATTTTCCCCAATTCCCCTTCTTTATATATTTTACAGAAAAACTTCCGAAAATGCAAGAGTTTTTACAAGTTTTCCGCAAAAACTTTTTACATATTTCTACAAAACAATTTTATATTAGATTTTCTAAAAAATACGCTTAACTGCCACTATTTTAATTTTCGCTAATAAGTATTTGTGATGCTACCGTATTTTTGATTCGACTGTCTGTAATAAACAAAAAGAGCTCTGACGACAATCAGGGCTCTATTTTGTGGAATGACCAATTGCAAAAACACAATAGCATGTGTAATTTTTATTGGGGAGTTAGGGTATGCTGGGACGGGAGATGGGAATCGAACCCACGCATAATGGAGCCACAATCCATTGCCTTACCACTTGGCTACACCCGTCATAAGTAGCATAGTATTATAACACTATGCTATAAATTTGTCTAGACTTATGCACGATCAACGTAAGCACCAGTTCTGGTATCAACACGAATCTTATCGCCATTATTCACAAACATTGGTACCTTAGTTTCCAAACCACTTGACAATTTTGCATTTTTCAAAGCGTTACGAGCTGTATCGCCTGCAACACTTGGTTCAGTTTCGGTAACTTCCAAAACAACAAATGTTGGAGGAACAATGCTTGCAATTTTCCCATCAATATAGTTAAACGTACAAACAATTGGCTCACCATTTTCGTCATTGTATTTTAATGATGCTTCACACAAATCACGATTAACTGGAATATCTTCGTAAGTTTCCATATCCATAAAGTGAACGATTTCACCATCACTGTAAGAAAATTGCAATTCTTTCTTTTCAACTTCAACGTCTTCCAAAACAGGATTTCCTTTGAAGTTTTCTACGCTGATTGCTCCGGTTTTAATGTTACGAATTTTCGCACTAATCGCAGCAGCCAAACGTGGTTGTTGACGGAATTCATAGTCAATAACTTCGTAAACTACGCCGTCCATTTTAAATAATTTTCCAGGTCTTAAACTTTTTGCTTCCATAACTAATATTATAATACAAAAATCAATCGTTGTCGACCATTTTCTTGACGGTTAAATTTATTTCTTTTTAATTTTTTTGAGTTTTGCTTTATACAACTCAACACCTTTTTCAAAAATCATTTCCAAAATAAATTTCACTATATCCATTTTTAAAACAACACTAAGCGCCGCTTTCAATCCAAAAATCAAAGTTACTTGCAACCATTGTTGATCAAAGATTGCTTCCGTAATAGCGGCAGCACCATATGTCAACATTAAACTGGGTTTTGAAATCATTTTCAATAAAGCACTAATTATTCCCGAATCTGGATCAGAAATTTTTTGAATTGATTTAAAAGTTTTAATCATAAGATTCGGTCCAGTTGTATTTAAACCTTGTTCAACAGCCATATCAGCTTGGTCCATCATTTCACGCATTTCTGGTAGTTCGCGAAACAAATCCCAGTGTGTCGACAAAACTTCAATTGTAATGGGATCACCTTTTTTCCAAAGCTTAACACCATTAACTACGATTTCTTTTTCTTTAGTTGCACCTTTTTTTTGTTTTTTACCCTTTCCTTTTTTACCATTTCCGTCTTCATTACCTTCATCATCTTCGCCTTCTTCATCATCTTCTTCGGCGTCTTCATCGTCATCTTCTTCATCTTCTTCATCTTCTTCATCGTCGTCTTCTTCGTCATCATCATCGCCATCGAAGTCGTCACCATCACCATCGAAATCTTCATCATCGTTATAACCCATAACATCGTCAGCATCGTCTTGGTTATCACGTTGAATTGGGTCATAATCATCTGTGCCAGTGTAATTATTCGTAAATGCCGAACTTTCATCGTTACCTGGTCGATAATCAACATCGGTCAAAGGGCTTGAATCGTTGTAATTATAATTATAACTATCTTCATCATAATAACCAAGACCACCATCTTGCACAGCATCGTATTCAGCCTGAGCACCAGCTAAGGCATTTTCACGCTCCTGCAAATCATCTAATTCATCACTTTGTGCTTCATCAGCATAATTACCTTCATTCAAGGTAACTTCTTCGTCTTGCAAGTTTTCGACGTCTTCCCCCATCATTATTATATCATAATGCTTCTGACACATATTCGCAAATCATTTGATAATCTTTTTAGACTGTACTAAAATTAAAAATATGGAACTTACTTACACAAAGTCAGCTAGTGAAGTTTTAACCGAATTAAAATCTTCACAACAAGGGCTCACAGATAAAGATGCACAAGAAAGATTATTAAAAAATGGCAAAAACCAATTGGCCGAAATTAAAAAGCAATCCTGGTTATCACGTCTCTTTGTTCAGTTTAAGGATGTAATGATTATCCTACTTTTAATTTCAGCGGTGATTTCATTAGTCTTTGGTATCATCGAAAACAATGGGGCTACAGAATTTATTGATACAATTATTATTTTATTCATAGTTGTCTTAAATGCCGTTTTAGGCGTAGTTCAAGAATCCAAAGCTGAAAATGCGATGCAGTCACTGAAGAATATGTCACAGCCCTACTCTAAGGTATTACGCAATAACGAAGTAGTTTATGTTCAAACTTCAGACTTAGTCGAAGGTGACATCGTATTATTAGAAGCCGGCGATGTTATACCTGCTGATCTTCGTTTAATTGAAAGTGCCAATTTAAAATGCGATGAATCTATGCTTACCGGCGAAAGCGTGGCAATTAGCAAAAATGCTGACTTAATCCTTGAATCAAAGACACCACTCGGCGACCGTAAAAATATGGCATTCTCGTCCAGTGTTGTTACTTATGGTCGTGGTATGGGTGTAGTTGTCGCCGTCGGGCAGAACACCGAAATTGGTAAAATTGCTGGAATGTTAAACCAAAAACAAACCAAAGAAAAAACCACACTACAACACAGTTTAAACAAATTTGCTCAATTTATTACTGTGGCTGTATTGGTCATTGCTGCAGCAATTTTTCTAATCAACATCTTTATTACTAAACAACACTGGTCAACATCTTTAATCACAGCTGTTGCTATTGCAGTTGCAGCTATTCCGGAAAGTATGATGATTGTCGTTACAATTATTCTTTCCATCGGCGTAACCAAACTTGCTAAACAAAACGTTATTATTCGTCGCCTACACTCAGTAGAAACCTTAGGCTGTTGTGAAGTCATTTGTTCAGATAAAACTGGAACAATCACACAAAACAAAATGACCGTGCGCAAAATTGTTCTCAACAATCAGGAATATGATATTAAACAATGCGATAAAGCCTTAATGTCAAACGTTTTAAACACAATGGTTTTATGTAATGACGCAAAAGTACAAGAGAATAATTTAATTGGTGACCCAACCGAAACTGCTTTGCTCGATTGTGCCGAAAAGTTCGGTTACCACAAAAACACACTTGAGCAAGTTTGGCAACGTGTCAACGAAATTCCTTTTGATTCTAATCGCAAATTGATGTCTACCATCAACCTTAATCACCCAAATTACCAACAATTTACGAAAGGTGCTTTTGATGAAATTATTAAACGCTGTACTAAAATTGATATCAATGGTGAAGTTCGTAAAATCACACCGGAAGACATCGAGACATTAAAAAATGCTAACGCCAACCTTTGTTCACAAGCTTTACGTGTTCTCGGTTTTGCATACCGTACTTGCGCAAATCAAGATGACATCAAGGAAAGTGCATTAACCTTTGTTGGTATGGCAGGAATGATTGACCCACCACGTGCTGAAGTTTACAAAGCATTAAAGAAATGCAAACAAGCTGGTATGCAAGCTGTAATGATTACCGGTGACCACAAAGATACAGCTTATGCCATTGCTAAAGAACTAGGTATGGTTACTAAATATTCTGAAGTTGTTGAAGGTGCACACCTTGACCAATTTACTGACGAAGAATTAAAAACCGAAGTAGTAAAATTCAAAGTTTACGCACGTGTCAGTCCCGAACACAAAGTTCGTATTGTTCAAGCTTTTAAAGCACTGGGCAAAGTTGTTGCAATGACCGGCGATGGTGTCAATGACGCCCCAAGTATCAAATCGGCACATATTGGTGTTGGTATGGGAAAAACCGGAACCGAAGTTACCAAACAAGTTGCTGACTTAATTTTGACTGATGATAACTTTGCAACCATTGTTATTGCCGTTGAAGAAGGTCGTAAGATTTATACTAATATTCAAAAAACCATACAGTTTTTATTAGGTGGCAATATTGCCGAAGTGTTAACAATTTTACTCACTACTCTGATTTTCCCACAAGTTACTTTCTTGGTTGCTGTCCAAATCTTATTTATCAATTTGATTACCGATACTATGCCAGCAATTTCTATGGGTATGGAAGGCGTGGAAAAAGACGTAATGAAACTCAAACCACGTAAACAAAATGAAAATATCATTAGCAAAAAAATTGCCTTTAACATTGGTTACCAAGGTGTTTTACAAGCGTTGATTGTTATCGCAATCTTTGTTGTTGGCCGCACACTTTATAATGATGCTATTGCTTCTACAATGGGATTCCTAGCTTTGAACTTCATCCAGTTATTCCATATCTTTAATGTACGTACTAACCACTCAATTTTTACTTCAAACCCATTCAAAAACAAAACCTTAGTTATTTCCTTGTTTGTTAGTATCGTATCAATTTTAGCAATCGCTTTCATTCCAGTCTTAGCCAGCGTTTTCCACTTACAAAGCTTAAATTTAACACAATGGTTAATCTGTCTCGGTTTCTCTGCTTTAGTTGTTCCAGTTGTGGAAGTTGTCAAACTCATCCAAAATGCCGTTTGCAAAGATAAATAAAAAATTAGATTGTAAAACAAAAAGAACCCAAGCAACAAACTTGGGTTCTTTTTTTGGTTGGACTGAGTGGACTTGAACCACTGACCCCCGCCTTATCAGAGCGGTGCTCTAACCAACTGAGCTACAATCCAGTATTGTTACTATATCATAGTAAAATAATTTGTTCAAGTCTTTTTTTGTGATTTTTAACAACAAAAAAGCGAATGAAATAAATCACTCGCTTTCAATTTTTTTGTTTCCACTAATTAACTCAAGCAAACACGAATAAAATATTCACGAGCGTGCAAGCAAATTGGACAAATTTTTGGTGCTTCTTTACCAAAGAAAGTAAAACCACAATTTGTACATTGCCAAGTTACCGGCGCTTCACCAGCGAACATTGTATTGTTTTTTAATTGTTCTGCTAAAGACAAGAAACGAATTTCGTGATTCTTTTCAATTTGACCTACCCCACGGAATTTTGCAGCAATTTCGTTGAATCCTTCTTCTTCAGCCTCTTTCGCAAACTTATCGTACATATCAGTCCATTCATAATTTTCGCCAGCAGCAGCTGTCAATAAGTTTTCTACAGTACTATCAATAGTATGTAAGTATTTAAACCACATTTCAGCGTGTTCTTTTTCATTGCCAGCTGTTTCTTCAAAAACTTTAGCAATGGTTGGATAACCTTCTTTTTTTGCTTTTGATGCAAAGAACGTATATTTATTACGTGCACCACTTTCTCCGGCAAAGGCTGTTTCCAAGTTTTTTTCTGTTTTTGTTCCTGTTAATTTTTTATCTTTTTGAATTTCCATAATAACTTATATTAGCAAATTTCACGTTCTGTGACAAATTTTTTTTCGTGCTGAAAGCATATTTTTGCCCTTTACATTTAAAACTCACAACAAATTCACCCATCACATTCACACACGGCGATAAATAAATTTGCTCAGCACGTACCCGAATTCCAATAAACTGAGTCAAAAGATACTGCCAAACATCCGTCGTAATTTGATGACGTTCACTTAAAGCTGCTAAAAGCAATTTTTTGTCTTGATTTTGATAAGCAACTTTTACAGCCGCTAAAACATTAGCATCTTCACTTTCCACAACAGTTTTTTTAAAGAGTTCATTGATTCTTTTATCATCACTACACACTTGAATTTCACTCAATGACAAAGCTAATTCCTTTTTCGTCAAATGCTTTTTCGCATTACACTCACGACGTGTAATCGTAAATTGCCGAGTTTCATAACCGGCTAATTTAACTTTTAAAGGAATGTTAATATGTGTAGTTAACCATTCCCCCGTCAAGTGGACTGGCACTGGTAAAACATAATTACTAACATGACCAGAATCTAAACCAACGACTGTCAGAACTGAGCCATTAGCACTCACGACAGATGGGTTGCGAAAAACCAACGGCACAATCAAGTTACGTGTCATCTTTTGTGGCAAAGTATTTGTTACCGTTAATGTTTTAACATACGGCCAACATTTATTCATTCGTAAACCCATTGGTATCGATTCAACCGGAACGTAATGTGCAGGCTTTGTTAATTTAGTGAAAAAATATAACGCGTCAGGTTCAATCACTGTTCGGTCAACAAAATAAAGCCATAAGCAATCATTATGACACGCTGTAATCTGTTCAGCATTAAACATCGATAAGATTGTTTCTTCAAATTCTGGCAAAGCACTGGAATACAAAAACACCAAATTAAAACCTTTCACTAAACAAGCTAATCGACGATAGTCAGCTAAATCATTCCACACTTTCCAAAAATCATCGAGCGTATGTAAAGCAATAACTTTCGTAAATCCACCCAATGATGGCACAATTTTCTGAGCAGCCAAATAACGTGCACGTAGACGCTCCCCCTGTACATACTTAGATTGATAAGCGTCTGTCAACATTTGTTCTAAACGTTTATTTACTTGTATTTGCTCATTCATCAATTTTTTGGGTTCACAACCATCCAAACAAATTTTTGCACTTCCCTGCCAAGTAATATAGATTTCTAAAGCGTCAACCTTTGCACAAACACTTGTCGCCAAACGCACCTTATCACCCCGAATTGCATAAGTATGGACTTCTCCAGTCACCAAATGCTTGCAAGTAACAACACCACGACTAACAGAACAATTAAAATCGTTTTTATCTAATGCAACTTTCAAAGTTATCGTTTGCAATTCCTTAGCAAAAAGCGTATAGGCGTGAGCATATCGTTTGATTACTAAATCTTGATTGTAATATTTAAGATAACTACCATGAGCAACAACCTGCCACGGCCTTTCCGTTTGAATCCCTGGTTCTAACGGATTACAATAACAATCACAAAAAACCTTATAAATTGGCAACGGATAAAAAACATACTTCTCCTGTGACCATTTTGGTTTTATTCGTTTCACAATTTTACGCTGTGGTGCAAATAAAAACATTAGGTTACGCCGAAGTTGTTGTTGTACAATTTCATCATTTAATTTTTGAGATAAAACATCACAAGCATAACCATATAACAATTTTTGATACGGATTGCCTTCTGGTCGATAACTTGGGTTACGCAATAAAAATTTCATTTGTTCTCGGTATATCACAGCGACACCATCAACTGACTCCATTACTAAATTCATCTTATTAAAAATTTTAATTTCGCGTCGCAATTGCTGATACTTAATGTGTTTTAATGGCAAGTGTATAATTTGCGCTTTGATTTTTCCATCTGTCTTTGTTGCAACTAACCAATAGCAATTACGGTGTAAACACCAATAAACAACCACAGTAACCAACCAAACAATTCCAACAATAGTAAAAAGCACATTTTAATTATTGCCAAAAACACAAAATAAAAAAGGGCAAGATGCCCTTTTCTTACATAATTGAAATATAAAGTGCGTCACCGTTTTCCGGCTCTAATCGTTCTTTATCCATTGCATTAGCTAAAATTTTCATAATTTTTTGTAAATTATCATTTCCAATTTCGCTATTTGTTTTAACAATGACATTGAGTTTATTACCATTACGGCTAACAATAACGTCATCGTAACCACATTGTGCTGCAATTAAATTTTCAGTATTGTTTTCAAAAGCAATTGTCGCAGCTAAATTTGTCAAAGCTGCTTCTGCTTCACGACGAGCATCGGCACTAGCACTTGCGTTTGCCACAATTTCTTGCAAAACTAATTGTTGTGCCAAGCGTGCATCTGTGCGATTTTCTTTTAAGGTAATAAACATATTTGTTTCAGTTTTACTACCTGCATTGATACTAACAGCGTTTTGGTTTAAGGTAAAATTTAAGTAACCCGTTACGACCAACAAGGCTAATAAGCCTGTCATCAAAGCAATCTTACGAACTTTTTTACTAAAAAAAGTTCTAAAAAAATTTTTCATTCTACCTTTGAATTGATGTTTTTTTGTTTGTTGTGCTACTACTTCCACAAATTGTTTCCCCCTTGTCTATATTATATGGATTGATTTTTTTGAATATGACTACAAAGTTGAATAAATTAAATTCCCGATATAATTTGAATCGGTGTATTTTTATCGCCAATAATTGTTTGAACGGCGTGTAACAAATTCAAACGTACACCTGCATCATTTGCACCAGTTGCTACCACTACGATTCCAATAATTTTTGGTGGATTCGTCCACAAAATCATCGGACTACCATTTTTCATCACAACTGTTTTTTCCACAGTGGTTGTCACAGTCTCTTGTCCATTTATACCTGCCTGCTTCACTGATTTTTCTTGTACATCATAAGCCAACTCTGCTGTCCCCTCGCCATCGGTCATCACCATCACAGCAACATTTCCAGCACCAGCAATAGAGCTTAAAACTTTTTCTAATTTTGTTTCCAACTGTCCTGCATAACTACCATTGTCATTTGTTACAATCGTCTCTGTTGGTGATTGTTTTGATGACTTATTTCCACTTAAACTCGATAAATAAATTACTAACATAATCACAACAACAATGACGGCAGCATAAATTTCCCAATGCTTAATTTTTTTTATTTTTTCCCATATTTTTTTCATACAATAACAACCCCCTCTCCCAAAGCTTGATGTAATTCATTTAAGCGATTTGCATCCACAACAATTCCCAAATTCACATAAACAACATTATCAACCAAAGTCACTATTGCTTCTTGATAACCTAAAGATTTTAAAATCTGACTAACCTGTAGCTGCCTACTTTGTTGTGTTATATTATCAGCTAGTTCCGTATTGATTGTTGCAACTGGTTCAGTCGTCCACCAATCAGATTTTAATAAATTGGGCAAAGGAGAAACTATCACAAACAAAACAATAAAGGCATAAATCGAACGAACAAAATGTTCCAAGCGTCGTCCCTGAATCAATAATTCAAGAATTACCCCAATCACAACAACGCCAACAATACTCGCTAACCAAGCCGTCATACTATATTACATTCCCTGTCATAATAAATAATGCCAAAATCACTAAATACATAAAAGCCACGCCTAACAAACAAGCTATCAACATACCAAAGCTTTTGTTCACAGTAGTTAAGAAATTGCTAATCCGACTATCGCCAATCGGTTGGGTGACAGCAGCTGTCAATTTAAGTGCTAACGAGAAAACAATAATTTTAACAATCGGCATCAAAACTAATCCTAATAAGAGCAGTATTCCAGACAAACCAACGGCATTTTTAATCAACACAGCACTTGCCATAATTAAATCAAAACCTTGTGACATATAACTACCAACAATCGGCACGTAGCCAGAAACAGTCATTTTCGTTGCACGAATTGAAATGCTATCAAAACTTCCTGCCGTAATTCCTTGAATTGCCATAAATGATAAAAAAATCGTAAAGCACATTCCCACAATCCACTTAAACAATGCGTTAAAAAAACTGACAAATTTATCCAACTTTGTTTGTGGTGCTAAGTGAGATACTACCGAGAAAGCCATACTCACAACAAAAATTGGCATTACTACCCAAGTAAAAATTTGTATAATTCCACTGGATAAGATTGCAACACCAGGTTGATAAATCCCTGCACTTGTCGAAGCACCACCGGCCACCATTAGTGTTAAAATAATCGGGAAAACTAAATCGACCTGAGTTTTAATCAAATCTAAAGTATTCCCCACCATTTTGATTAAGTCAGAAACACTGCCGACAACAATCAACACTACGGCCGCATACGCCACAAAAAAAACCAAATTACCAATCCCATCTTTTTTAGCCGTACCAACAAACCCACACAAAATAGTAATGGCAACAACTAAAACAACCAATGGTAATACGGCTAAAACTACATCCCCCAGTAAAGCCCAGATTCCACTAAATACGTCGGGATATTGTTTAAAGTACTCACCAGACAAAATCTGTCCCAAAACCGTCCAGAAATCTTTACCACCGAAAACGCTCAGATTAGCTAAATCGCCAAAATCCAACTTTGCTAAAGTATCATTAACAGCTTGCGATAATTCACTTTCATTCATTATGGCAACACTCCCAAAACAACATCAACTAATGATTGTATAATGGGAATTGCCAATACCATAATAATAATTTTGCCGCCCAAAATTACCATATCGGCTACGGTCTTTGCCCCCGATTCCTGGCAAATACTAGCGGCAATTTCACACAAATAACCAATCCCAACAATTTTCAGGATGCTAGCAAATAACTGAGTGGCTAAACCTGTTTGCGCTACAATACCATTGATACTACTCACAATTTCGGTTAGCCCAGACACAACCATTAAAAAAATCAAAATTGTACCAACTAAACCAACAATAACAGCAAGTTCAGGTTTGACCTGTCGCAATAACAACACGCCCAGTGCACTAGCCATCCCAATCACAATCATTTTGGTTAAATCCAAATAGCCTCCTTAATACAAAGCAAACAGCGAGCGAATTGAATTAAACAAATCACTAATCATAGAAAGAATCATCACCAAACAAATCACAACGGAAGCTAAAGAAACAAACGTCGCAATTTCTTCACGTCCTGCTTGTTTCAAAATAGTACATACAACTGCTGCTAAAATTCCAATTGCCGCAATTTTAAAAATTATTTCTACATCCATAAAATTCCTCCTGCGATACCAATTATTATTAAAAGTTTCAACATAATAGACGCTTTAACTTTCAAGTTATGCTCTGCTTGATTTTTTTTAGCGACAAGAATTGTACGTATTGCACAAATTTTTTCTTGTTCTGTTTCACGTCCAGTTCGCCCTAGTTGATATAAAAATTCTGCGATGCTTTCATCATTAACTAATTTCTGACAACGCTCACGATTTAAATCGACCTTTTTTTGCAAACATTCCAAATAATTCAACAAACTCAAACGACACTCTCCACGACTGATTGGTACATAATCAGCAATTACATAAGGTAATGGTTGCATAGCAAAACCGATCGCTTGATGCAAATGATCACAAAAATTTACCCATTGTGTATAAGCACGAACCTTATTCCATTGCTGTCGGTAAATTCCACAACCAACCAAAACACAGGCTAAAAACCAACCAGCAGCCATCCATAATTTCACAATGGTTGCAACCCCCGACCAAAAATACCAACAACACGACCGACTTGTTCACCACCTTGCAAAACAACATAACGTTCAAATATCTGTTGAGTTAGCAACAAACCTATCTCCGGCTTGGTCAGTACATCATCCAAATTTGCTGCGTGGACACTGGCAATCACAACCACTCCACTCCGTACAGCACGTTGCAACATTGCAACATCTTCACACGTTGCAATTTCATCGGTAATAATTACATCAGGTCGTAAGCTACGAATTCCATTATCAAAACCATAAGCTTTTGTTCCACCGGTAATGACATCTGCATTCTGTCCAACATCTAATTGTCTTTCCCCTAAATAACAAGCTGCCAACTCACCACGCTCATCCAGAATTAGTGTATTTAACGCCGAAAACTGATTACCGATTTGTCGCGCTAAATCACGCAACATTGTTGTTTTCCCTGCTCCTGGTGGCGCAATAATTAAAGTCGAAACTGGATGCTGTGCAACAAAAACATACGGCAATATTGATTGCGCACAATTTTTAATTTCATGTGGAACACGAATACACAAGGAGGATAAATTCTTAACAGCACTGACTTTGCCATTTTGCATCACCAACTCACCAGCAATACCAATTCTTACCCCACCACGAATTGTGATAAAACCTTTGACCATTTGGTCTAATACAGCATAGATGGCATATTCCGCCGCTTTATGTATAATGTTTTCTAAATCTTCGCAACTTACATTCACCGTGGATAATTGAAAATTATGCCCATCAATACAGACAACCATTGGCGCATTTGCCCGTAAACGCAATTCGTAAACTTGAGCCAAAGGTAAACGTTCCAAAGCAGCTTGCACCTTTTCTGGCAAGATCATCCGTAAAGCTTCCATATCATAATGAATATGCTAGCAATCTTGAAATTCTACCCAGACCCGATTTTCTTGTATCTCAAATTGAACATCGTGAAATAACTCTGTTAATTGAGTTATAAAAACTTTCTGTTCATTAACAGGTATCGCAACTTGCCAACGGATTAATTCTGCATAATCAACCATTATTTCCTTACCGTATTGAGCAACCAATTTGCGCATTAAATTTTGTTGTTCATAGTATGTCGCAAATTTAAAAATAACACATTCACGCATAAAGACAGGAGTAATACTCTCTAAAACTTGACTAGCCGCCTGCGCATAAGCACGTGCCAAACCACCTGTTCCTAATTTAACTCCCCCAAAATAACGTTCAACAGCCACAGCAACATTATTTAGTTGTTTTTGTTTGATAGCTTGTAAAATCGGGATACCAGCTGTCCCTGCAGGTTCTCCATTATCGGTCGATTTTTGTCCATCGGTTGTAATATACGCATAACAATGATGTGTCGCATCTGGTAATGCTACACTTTTTAAAAAAGT
The DNA here is from genome assembly GCA_045588915.1 of Clostridia bacterium. GTDB lineage: Bacteria > Bacillota > Clostridia > Christensenellales > UBA1242 > RGIG8050. Next base: position 56,713 of record JAZNFA010000009.1, on the reverse strand, counting down.
TTGCGCTTCTTCGGTATTTCGCACACGTTTCGCAAATGCAATAAATCGTGATTTTTGTACAACATAAGTTTGTTGAAACATTCCATCTGGCAAAGTTCTAAAATCACTCATCAATTAAGCATAGAATAAAATTATTGCTATATCAACAATTTTCGTGGTAGTCTAAATTTATACAGACTGGAGGATAAAGATGAATTTATTAAAGAAAATTTATTGTCGAACTTATCAAACAATTTTTCGTACGATTTTACCATTACTACCTTACCGTGAACCCACATTATTAAAATCGAACCAAGAAATTGTCAACATTTTACAACAACACGAAAAGAACAGCGTGTTATTAGTTACCGACCGTTCTATCCGTAATTTGCAACTGACACAAAGTTTAGAAAATGCTATTCTCGAACAAAAGCTGAAATTAACTGTCTATGATGAAACTGTACCTAATCCGACTACAGATAATGTTGCCGCTGCAGTACAACTCTATCAAGATAACGAATGCGATTGTATTATCGCTTTTGGTGGTGGCTCGGTTATGGATTGCGCAAAAGCAACAGGAGCACGTATTGCACGTCCAAAAAAAAGCTTAACCAAAATGAAAGGCATTTTAAAAGTTGGCAAAAAAATTCCTTTATTGATTGCAATTCCAACAACTGCTGGTACCGGCAGTGAAACTACCTTGGCTGCCGTAATAACCGACAGTAATACACGTCATAAATATGCAATTAACGACTTCCCACTGATTCCCAGTTACGCAGCATTACTGCCACAATTAACTATTGGACTGCCACAACATATAACAGCCACCACAGGTATGGATGCGCTGACACATGCAGTTGAAGCTTATATTGGGCGTAGTACAACCAAAAAAACACGCTCTTATGCCGAACAAGCAGTACAGATTATTTTCCGTTACTTACCCGTTGCTTATCAAGACGGAACAAACATTGCAGCGCGTTCCAAAATGCTCAACGCAGCTTATTATGCTGGCATTGCCTTTACTCAAAGTTATGTCGGTTACGTTCACGCCGTCGCACATTCACTGGGTGGGAAATATAACATTCCTCATGGTCTCGCTAACGCAGTAATTCTTCCTTATGTTTTAAGAAAGTTTGGCCGCAAGATCTATCGAAAACTGTGGAAACTTGGCGTTAAAGCTCGTCTTTTTGACCGTACAACATCTTATGAAGTCGGTGCAAAATTATTTATTCAAACAATTGAAGATATGAACCAAGCAATGAATATTCCAACCAAGATACCGGAAATCAAAAACCACGATATACCAATGCTTGCCAAAACAGCAGAAAAAGAAGCTAACCCACTTTACCCTGTCCCAGTACTTTGGACGACCAAAGAACTAACTGAAATTTATCAGGAGGTCAAAAATGGATAACGAATTGATTTATAATGCTTACATCGAACAACGTAAAAATATGCTTAACTGCCAATTAAGAAACCCAAATTATCGTGTTCAAAAATTACGAGACCTTTATCAAAACATTGTTAAATTACAAGATGAAATTTGTGCAGCGCTCTATCTTGATTTAAACAAAAGCGCAACCGAAAGTTATATGACAGAAATCGGAATGGTACTCAGCGAAATTTCATATATGAAGAAACACGTTAAACGTTTTGCTAAACCCAAAAAAGTGGCAACACCTTTGGCTCAATTTCCTGCTAAGTCATTTCGCTTACCTTGTCCCAAAGGTCAAGTTTTGATTATCAGTCCATGGAACTATCCATTTATGTTATCTATCGAACCATTGGTTGACGCGATTGCAGCTGGAAACTGTATTGTTTTAAAACCCAGCGAACACTCGCCCCACGTTAGTGCCATTATCCAAAAACTGATAAAAATGACATTCACGCAAAATGAAGTCTTAACTGTCCTTGGTGGACGTGAAGAATGTTCGTTCTTGCTTGATTTAGACTTTGACCATATTTTCTTCACCGGCAGTACGCGTGTAGGTAAGATTGTTATGCAAAAAGCCGCAGAAAATTTCACATCGGTTACTTTGGAACTCGGCGGCAAAAGTCCCTGTCTTGTTGACGAAACAGCCAATATTAAATTGGCAGCAAAACGCATTGTTTTCGGCAAATTTTTAAATTGTGGACAAACTTGTGTAGCTCCTGATTATTTACTTTGCCACAGTTCGATTAAAGCTCAACTTATTCACGAAATACAACGTCAGATTGTTTTGCAATATTCAGTATCACCCCTTCGCAATCCAGACTACCCTAAAATGATTAACCAAAAACAATTTGACGCATCCAAAAATTTAATTACAGATGACAATTTAATTTTTGGTGGTCGCTTCAATACCCAAACTTTAAAAATCGAACCGACATTATTGGAAGCAACTTTCGACAGTCCAGCGATGCAAGAAGAAATATTTGGTCCAATCTTACCAATTGTAACTTTTGACAATTTTGATGAAGCTTTACAAATTATTAACCAATATCACCACCCGTTAGCTTTCTACATTTTTTCATCTAACCAACGCCGTATTGACAAAGCCCTGACAACGTGCGACTTTGGTGGTGGCTGTGTGAATGATTGTATTATTCACTTAGCAACATCAGCGATGCCGTTTGGTGGCTTAAAGCACAGTGGCATCGGAAGTTACCACGGCAAAACAGGCTTTGAAACGTTCTCGCACATCAAATCCATCGTTGACAAAAAAACGTGGTTAGATTTACCATTACGTTATCAACCATATACCAAAAGCAAAACCAAACTCATCAAATCATTTGTCAAATAAACCAAAAATTTAAAAGGAGTTAAAATGAAAAACATTTTTCGCAACATTATCTTACCATTGAATATTGCCTTGATATTCGCCGTCGTGTTAGGTGATATTTGCTATATTACTTTGGGTGGCCTGGCAATCAAAGCCATAACCAGTATTTTCTTTGTCCTGCTCGGACTTGTTAATTTAACCTACGTCATCATCACCAAACGTCAAGCATTACATTTTCCCATCATTATGACAATCGGACTTTTCTTTGCGATGTTAGGCGATATTTTATTAAACATTGAATTTATCGTTGGCGCACTACTCTTCGCCGTTGGTCATATTTGGTATTTCGTTGCTTATAATTTTGTCCAAAAATTCAAACCAAGTGATTTAATTTACGGACTTGCCATTTTTATTCCGGCAATCATTTTAATCTTATTTGTGCCAATTTTTGATTTCGGTGGCTTGTTAATGCAAATTATCGTCATCGCCTATGCGCTCATTATTTCTTTAATGGTCGGTAAAAGTATTGCCAATTTGGTCACTCAACCAACACCCCAAAATATTCTTCTTGCAGTGGGTAGTATCCTTTTCTTTTTCTCTGACTTAATGTTACTCCTTAACGTCTTCGGCAATCTTTCCCCTGTCTTTGATGTTTTATGCTTAGTTACCTATTACCCTGCCGAATGTATCCTTGCCACAGCAATTTTCACCCACAAAACACAACAAGAAAAAAATATTTAACGAAGAGAAAAAATATGAAAACCAAAGTTAAAGAAATTCTAAAAGTAATTACTAAGTACACTAAAAAGAAGTGGCACAAACTAGCTTTATATTTTGCATTTTGTAAAAACGTGATTTCTTATAAATTTTATCTAGATCTTGGAAATGGATATATCAATGGTTTTAATTTAGGATATGATAAATTAACTTTAAGAAAATTATATTTTTCGATTAGCGACATTTTTACCGAAGAAAAAGAAAAGTTACCTAAAGATATGTGGGGTATTCTTACTTTAGAAGCAACTGCTGACGGAAAAATAAATTTTGATTACAACGTTGATGATATCACTGAAACATTTCCTAAACATGATCAGAAATGGAGTGAACAATACGAAAATAGTAATCAAATAAAAAAAGAAAATAAAACAAAGGAGAAGAAAATGGGATTATTAAATATTTTCAAAAAGAAACAATTCAAAGAAACTGATATTGAAAAAATCATGAAAGCAGATCAACAAATGACACAAAAAGTCGTTAATATTTTGCAAGAATATTTGCCACATAGCTGGCAAGAAGTTGTTTTCTATGCAGGTTATTATAAAGATGACTGTGGATTTTTCAAATATTTTATTAAGCTAGAAAATGGTAAATATGTAGATTGCTTTAACTTACTTCCTGAACCAGAAGCAGGGAAAAAAGATATTCTACAAGAACAACTCATGAAATTAAATAATGAAATCAAATCTTTCCGCACCAGATTACCAGAAAAGCACAAATGGGTATGTATGGTTATTACCTTCACTAGTGAAGGTAAATTTGATAAAGACTACGATTACGTCGACGGCATCAAAGAAGATGACCTTCAAGCCTACGTAGAAACTTACAAAAACAAACTCAATGCAAAATATTTGAAATAATTTATGATGTACACACCAGCACCATTTCATGAAAATTCATAAAAGATTTACGATTGTGGATTTTTTAATGCAAACATACAGAACACTTATTAAATTAGTTGTTCTAGATCGATTAATTCTTCTTTATTGAAAGTTAATTTTAGTACACAGGGTGACTTAATATTTAAAACAGTTTCTTTCTTATAAACTAGTCTTACATCTTTATTCACCTCACACCAATTTAATAAGAAAAATTTAATAGAACCACCATGACTAACAACAGCAATTCTTTGACCTTCGGACTCTTGCAAGATTTTATCAAAGAACCGATTCATTCTTACCCTAGTTTGTTCTGCACTTTCACCATCTGAAATTCTAAAAGTTCTATCCAAAAGTTGTTCTTGTGAAGGATCTCTGGTAGCCTTACCTTGCATAAAAACACCTAACTCTTTTAAATTACCTAACTTTCTTTCACTAAGATCATTATCTATATTAAAAGATAAATTGTTAACATGAGCTATGTATTTAGCTGTTGCTTTTGCCCTGGTATAACTACTTGACCAAATCATGTCTAAATTTTTTAGTTCTTTATGTTCACTTAATTTTTTAGCTTGTTCTTCACCCTCAACCGATAAAATTTCTTTTTCATTGATTAACTGCGAATCTTCGTTCGTATTTCTAATACCCATTTCGTCAACAGTTTCAGCATGTCTAATCAAATAAACAATTGTATTTTCCATTATTTCCTCACAATTAACGATATTGGTTCGGATTATTCCTGAATGGTGGGCAATACAGGGTTCGAACCTGTGGCTTTCCGCACGTCAAGCGGATACTCTCCCGCTGAGTTAATTGCCCATATCTTATTTTATCATATTTATCATTTTTTCAAAACAATTATTTTTATGTTTAAAATTTATCATCCTGCACATAATACTATTAGGGTTAGGCAGTAAACGAAAAAGTTTAACTAACCTCATTAAAAAAAATCCGATAAACGATTTACTATCAAGGTTCGTTTGTCGGATTTTTTGTTATAACACACCCCCTTGTGTCGAGAACGCAAACCACTTTGCTTTATTTACCTATGACCTACTGCTTCCCCATGTAACAAACTTACATCGTTCGACCATCATCATTATTTTTTTGGTTATTTATTTCTTCTTTCAAACCTTTTGCCAAGATAATGTTTCGTTTTTTCTTGTTAAACGAAATTTCCATATTTTCTGTATGAGATTGTTTTGAATGTGTTTGATAAAATTTTTCTTGTTTTTTAACTATTTTTTTCTCAATTTTTTCAATCATGGCATTCAAACGTCCAACTTGTTTTGCATTTAATTTCATATTATCAGTAGCAACACCCAACTCGTCAATAATTTTTTTATTATCTTGATAATATTCATACTCAAACATTTTTAACAAAGTTTCTTTATATTTATCTGGAACAGAATACGGTAAACCTTTTTGCGCAACTGTTTTTTGATAAGTTTCAAACATTACACATGGACGCCATAACTGTGAGTTCTTTTCTAAACTAATCTCTGTTAATTTTTCATCAATTCCGAATTTCTCATTCATAATAGAAATAAACGATTCTCGGAATAATTGATAAAAAGGAACACTACTATCATTCTTTTTATCATTTTTCACACTATTTTCTAAAAGATCAGAAACAACATCAAAGTAAGCAGATTCCCCCAAACAAGTGGCAGGATCTTTTAACATTTTCTCGTAATCTTGAATCGTATTTGTAATATCCGTCTTATATGCAGGCAAATATTCAATCCAAAATTGGTTTTTTATTTTTCTCTCCATATAAGAAATCACAGTTTCTGCAAAGCGTTCTGTATAGTCGCTTTTATAAGATTCTATATCTTCTTCAAAATCTTTACCAAAGAGCTGATCAAGCCAATTTTTATCCCAATGCTTTCCTTCTTGTTCTTTACGATAAACATCCGGAGTTATAATTTGGTCCTTAGAATGGTCGTTTAAATAATGAACCAAATTTTCTTTTGTATAATCAGTACAGGATAACTTTCCTTGTTCCTTAGCTTTAAATTCATCACTAGCAACATATAGAGCTAATTCGTTTTTATCCAAAATATAATAATCAATAAAACCCTTCTCTATATTTGTTAGAGTACGATGTAATTTATATGAGTATTTATCCATATAAACAGTATACGACTCGCAACAAAAAAAGTAAATATATTAAAAAATAATTCACTTAAAATTCGGTTTTGGTTCGGATTATTTTTAAATGGTGGAAGTTATAGGGCTCGAACCTATGACCTACTGCTTGTAAGGCAGTTGCTCTCCCAACTGAGCTAAACTTCCATAGTTATATGTTATTCTATACTCTTTCGAAAATAAAGTCAAGCGTTTGACAAGGTTCTTATGTTATTTCATAATGTAGTATGAGAGATCATTTACAGAACGATAAATTATCTTTACACGTCAAAATTAAAAATGCTGATGAATTATTATCAAATTATACTTATGATGATGACAACATCAATCCAGAACTTAGTGATTATTTAATTGAAAAAGCTGAACATATTTTTCCATTACCAGCAAAAGAAAATTTTATCATCAATATCCACACGGAAGACAATAACCTACGTCGGTCAGATATTACTCGCCGAATCCATCGCCATTTTCACGATGAATATGACATTGCTAAACGTAAACTTCATTCCAACACTCGTTTATCGCTTGCCTTGTTTTTTATTGGTATGTTAGCAATGGTGCTTTATTTTTTTGCAGAACATTTTATTGGTAATTTTTTTGTAATTACAATCTTTGAAGTTACAACTTGGGTTTTTATTTGGGGAGCTGTTGAAGTCTTTATTATTGACCGCCACGACATAAGGCGAGAATGTGCCATTCTGCGTCGACTTGCCTTTGCCGACGTCGTCATTAGTAATGATACGAAATTTAATTCACCCGTTTACATCGGTTAAGCTAGTTCACCAAACGAGTACCCTTTCGCTTGCAATGCTGGAACAAGCTTACGCAACATTTCTGGCGTTCCAGGATTTGTAATATGGAACAACATTATCGCACCAGAATGCACACGTTTTAAAATTTTATCTACACAAGCATCAACATTTAATTTAGGTGTTTTTTGCCAATCCTCAATCGCCAAACTCCATAAAACAGCACGCAAACCTTCCTCACTTGCTACACGCAAAGTTTTCTCATCAAATCGCCCCTGTGGTGGTCGAAAAAATTTAACATTTGATGGCAACTGTAAATCCTTGATATCACGTCGGATCCCCTCTTCATCCAAGCTTGGTAAATCACGATGCTTGTTCGTATGATTTCCCAACTGATGACCTTCATTTTGCATTCTTAAAATTAAATCAGTTTGACTTAAATAATTACCACATAAGAAAAATAAACCTTTGATTTGGTGTTCTTTTAATAGATCTAAAACTTCGCCTGTATAACCGGCTTCGTAACCTAAATCAAAAGTTAAATAAACTTGCTTATTACTTGTGTCGCCTACATACAAACCGTCATACTCTTTTAATAACCCAGCCCCCAACGCACTTACCGACGGCGTAGTTTCATTTCCCTTATGACTCAACCCCCAATTCACAACCTCGCCAGCACCCCCAGTCACAGCCGCCAACAAAGCCATCCCCCAACAAACACCAGCCAACAAAAACTTTCGCATACTTTAGTATGGAATAAGTAAATCAAAAATATTACCTATTTTCGTATTTTTCCTTCGAAGCAACCAAATAACGATTAAACCCACTTAAATCGACAATTGGCTCTTTAAATATTGGATCTTGCAATACTTGCCATAATTCATAGTCTAGGTATTTATCATCAATAATTAAGCAACGATTCAGAAAAACTTTCTTAGTTAGATTACCAAAATTATTCATACGTTGAAATTCAACACGATCAACACCAAGTTTTTTCCCTAATTTTACAAATTCAATCATTTCATGGAAGTTATCGCGTTGTACAACAAAATTTAGACTAAAACTACAAATTGCACCTTGTTTATGTAAATTAGCCAACATTTCAAGATTATTTATTAAATTATTAAAATCACCACCTCTAAGTTCACGGTAAGTTTTTGCTGTTGCTGCATCAACTGAGATTATAACATCTATTGTTTCGTATTTATCTTTTAACCAATTCCAATTATCAATATTAAATAACGTCCCATTAGATAATATTACAATATTTTTACGCTTTAATTCTGTTTTTAACAATTCACGGTAATATGAACTATAAAAAACTTCCCCTTGTCCCGCAAAATACAATACTTGTGTTTTATCCAAATAACCGGATTCCTTAATTTTTTTATTTAATATCTGTAGTTTATCTAAATGAAAATTACTAGATACATATCGATGATTTCTACAAGATTTACAACATAAATTACAACTACGATCAATTGCTATATTTATAGATTTTGGAATCTTTACTATTTTCATTGGTTTTAATGGTAAATTATTATTTATTTTACCAAAATCAGAACGCCAGCAATTCATATCACATAAACAAAAAGATCTATTCAATGATGATAATTTAACAATTCGAGCATACAAACTGTGATAAATATCATCAAGAACGCCAAACATTATATTTCCAAAAGGAAAACCGAAAGAACAACACCCTAAGACATCACCATTATCTTTAATATATAGATGATTTTCTAATAATGAGCATTCTATTTGTTTATTAATTGGCGCATATAACACAAACAAAAACAACTCTGAAGCTTTTAAATATTGCAAAAAATATTTATTTTTATCTTTAATCTTGTGATACATAAAACGTTTTGCGTAAAATTTTGTACAAAATACTTTTATAAAAAGCCAACAAGACCTTAATAAATTATAAAAAAAAGATTTTACATTTAACCTATTAGCTAAGTCTTTTGCTTTATTCCTACTATAATTTGCTTTATATTCTTTATCAATCGCACGGCAAATGTCTTCTAAATATTTTATTTCTTTGTTTTTCAACAAACCTTTTGCTACAATCTTTTTACTTTTACGTTTAAATTCACTAACGTAAATTTCATAATCTTTAAATTTTAAATAATTTTCTTCGGTAAGTTCATCCAACAATTCATATTCTTCGTAACCTAAAACATACGCGACTTGACGACAGATGCGTTCTTCCCCAACAAATAATACTTTTTTTGCTGCTTTGGTTACTTCTAATTCCATTAGAAAAATTATAATTGTTTATAAAAACATAGTCAAATCACACTTTAATCGCAACTACGCCAAATTTCTCTTCATCTGCAAATGTGTAAAATTGATGATAAACTGTAACAACATCTTCTTTTAACATTCCAGCAAATCCCACTTGATTTAGTGGCAAAGTATTAACCATTTCTTTAAACGATTTAAAATAAATTAAATCCTTTATTTGCAAATGTAGTTCTTCTTTTTGTTCCGGCTCTTTTTTCAAAATTAAAACATCACCAACTTTCAGCAAACGACGCTTTTCATCATTTAAACGCACTTCGTAAATTTTTTCGCCGCTTTTTATTTTTTCAAAATAAACGGCTTTAATTTTCATTTCGTGTTTCATAATTTAAATTCTTTCGTGGATTGTACGTGCGATTACATCATCTTGCTGCTCTTTTGTTAATTTAACAAAATTAACAGCATAACCAGAAACACGAATTGTTAAACTTGGATATTTTTCCGGATGATTTTGTGCATCTATTAAAGTTTCACGATCGAAAACGTTTACGTTCAAATGATGACCTTTATTTTTCATATAACCATCCAACAATCCACACAAGTTTGCAATTTGCGTCTCTAAATCTTTTCCCAAAGAAGCCGGTATAATTGAGAACGTATTTGAAATACCATCACGGGCATTCTTATAATTGATTTTCGCAACACTCTCCAACGAAGCCAAAGCACCACTAACGTCACGCCCAGCCATGGGATTAGCACCAGGTGCTAAAGGTTCACCTGCCTTACGTCCATCTGGGGTTGAACCAGTCTTTTTCCCATAAACAACATTCGAAGTGATTGTTAAAATACTCGTCGTTGGTTCTGCATTACGATAAGTTTTATGCTTACGTACCTTTTGCATAAAACGATCGACTAAATCAACAGCAATACGATCCACACGATTGTCATTATTTCCATACTTTGGATAATCACCTTCTACGACATAATCAATCGCATCACCAGCTTCATCACGTACCACCTTTACACGAGCATATTTAATTGCTGATAAACTATCGACAGCACAAGACAAACCGGCAATCCCTGTTGCGAAGAAACGATGAACATCATTATCGTGTAAAGCCATTTCTAACGCTTCGTAGGAATATTTGTCATGCATATAATGAATACAATTCAAAGTATTCACATAAAGTTCAACAAGCCAATCCATCATTTTGTCATACTTTTTCATTACTTCGCCATAGTTCAAATATTCACTGGTAATTGGTTCCATTTTTGGCGATACTTGGTCTTTTGTTTTTTCGTCTTTACCACCATTGATGGCATACAATAAACATTTTGCCAAATTAGCCCTTGCACCAAAGAATTGCATATCTTTACCAATACGCATAGAACTAACACAGCAGGCAATTGCATAATCATCACCCATATAAGGACGCATTAAATCATCATTTTCGTATTGAATCGCACAAGTTCTAATACTCATCTTTGCACAATAATTTTTAAAATTCTGTGGCAATTTTTCCGACCACAAGATTGTTAAATTAGGCTCTGGTGCGTGTCCTAAATTATCAAGTGTATGCAACATACGGAAAGCCGTCTTGGTTACCAAAGGTCTACCGTCTAAACTAATACCACCAATTGACTCCGTTACCCAAGTTGGATCTCCACTAAATAATTTATTGTATTCTGGCGTACGCATAAACTTAACCAAACGCAATTTCATTACGAATTGATCGATTAACTCTTGCGCAGCTTGTTCAGTCAATGTACCATTTTGTAAATCACGTTCAATGTAAATATCAAGGAAAGCTGTATTACGTCCTAAACTCATAGCTGCACCATTTTGGTCTTTCACAGCACCTAAATAACCAAAATATAAAAACTGAACAGCTTCCTGTGCATTTTTTGCAGGAATACTAATGTCAATTCCATAACTTAGTGCCATTGTCTTTAAATCATTTAATGCCTTGATTTGGTCAGCAATTTCTTCACGATTACGAATTGCCTCTGCACTGAAATCAGTTGTAGCTCTTTTTAAAAATTGTTTTTTATCTTCAATCAAATGGTCCACACCATACAAAGCAACACGACGATAATCACCGATAATACGTCCACGCCCGTAAGCATCCGGCAAACCAGTAATAATTCCAACATGACGCGCTTTACGCATTTCTTCAGTATAAACATCAAAAACACCCTGATTGTGTGTTTTACGATATTTTGTGAAAATGTCTTTCACATCCTTATCTAATTCATAACCATAACTTGTTAAAGCACTTTCCGAACAACGAATTCCACCAAAAACATGCAATGCACGTTTGAAAGGTTTATCAGTTTGTAAACCTACAATTTTTTCTGATTTTTTATCTAAATAACCTGCATCATGACTAGTCAACGTCGAGACAATTTTGGTATCAGCATCAAGTACGCCTCCCTTGGCACGTTCTTCGGTATTCAACGCCTCTACTATTTTCATCAATTTACGAGTTGCCGTAGTTGGTTTTTCCAAGAACGTATCATCACCTAAGTAGAGATTATAGTTTTTTAAAATAAAATCTCGAACATCAATCTGCTCCGTCCATTTTCCTTCCTTGAAACCTACCCATTGTTCTTTCATTTGTTATCTCCTTTTAATATTTGTTCAACTGTCGCAATCTGTTCTTTGGTGGGTGTTGGAATACCTTTTAAACGATAATCAATTTGTAATTCAGCGTATTTTTTTTCCCCCATAGTATGATACGGTAAAACTTCAATTTTAACAACATTCTTTAAATTACTTATAAAATCTTTTAATTTTTTAATGTCTGTTATATCATCTGTAACAGTTGGCACTAAAACAAAACGAACCCACACAGGAATTTTTTTTGCATCTAAATAATGTGCAAAATTCAAAATATTTTGATTTATGTGTCCAGTCAAAATTTGATGTTTTTGTTCATTGATTTGTTTTAAATCTAATAACACTAAATCAGTATACTTCATCAATTCATCATATTTTTTTCTCACATTTTTTTCATTACAAAACAAAACACCCGACGTATCTAAACAAGTGTGAATTTTTAATTTCTTCAAAGCACGGAAAAGCTCAATCACAAAATCAATTTGCATTAAAGGTTCGCCACCTGTAACAGTAACACCACCATCCACACCAAAATAGTTTTTGTATTTTTTAATTTCAACTAATAATTCTTGCACTGTCATCAAACGCCCAGCATCAACCTGCCAAGTGTCAGGATTATGACAGTATAAACAGCGCATTGGACACCCTTGTAAAAAAACGACGAAGCGAATTCCTGGTCCGTCGACTGCACCAAAAGTTTCAATCGAATGAACTCTACCTTGCATAGATTATTTTATTGTAGCCAAAAAAGAAACAAAGTACAAACTATTTTTCAAATTGAACTAAACAAATACTTTTCTGGTAACTGAATAAATAAATCTAAATGTTTAGTAAAATTATGGTCAACACCGACAAGTACGTCCACTTTAATATTTTTTGGTAACATTTCGGCAAACTGACACGATTCATCATTTTCTCCAAAAACGACTTGCATTGGCTTTTTAATATTTTGTAACCGATTGAATAAATGCAAATTCACAGTCATAACAGGATTAACAGCCAAAACTTTTTTAATTTCCGTAAACTTTGCAAAATGCCATAACACAAGATTAGCCCCCATTGAATGTCCCATTGCATAAACACAATAAACATTTGACATTTTACTATGCACAAAATTCATTATTTCACTTAAACATTGTTCAGATTGCAACCACACCCTACTTGGTATCGATGCCACAACAACCGATAAATTAAACTTTTGCATCGCCGCTTTAGCAATTTTTTCGTATTTATTAGCATAGCCTTTTGTCGTTCCACCTGCGCCAGTCAAAATAAGTAAAACATCCGGACCACTTTTATAAAACTCAAACTTAATATCTTGCATAAGTTAAAATTTACCCTTAAATCAGTTTTTGACTAATTTTCGTATCAATATCTACTTCACACTCATCAATCATACGATGTAGCTGTTCTAAAATTTCATTGACAGATTTTTGCACCTCTTCGTTACTTCCAAATGTAAATTCTTTGACTTGTATATATGAATTATGGACTATGTTTGAATATTTATCTTTTGTCTTTTTTTCATTATGTAACATAAAGTTTAACTTTATTTTACCACTAAGTAATTCATCAAAATTTTTATCTTTATTTGTTAATATTTCAAAATGAATTCCATTATGCTCGTAATTTTCCCAATGATCTTTAAAGATTTGAATATAACGAGCTGTAACATATACTTTGAAACCAGGAAATTCACTAACAATACTTTCCACAATAAAATTACGAATCTTTTGCGTTTCTCCTTTGTAAACACTGATAATGTAATCAATTTTACTTTTGTTATCCAAATAAAATTTCAATGTTTTTTCATCCGTAAATAAATTATTATCTTTCATTAAAAACTCCTTTATATGTTTTATAAAATCTTGAAGGTAAATATAATTCTCCTGGTCTTTCAAATCATTCTTATTTAATTGCTGAAAAAGCCCCACCAAATCTTTATATAAAAACTCTCTAAATTTTGGATTAGACGGTTTAGATTTATTAAACTCTGGCTTGAGATAAATAAATTTAACTGGCAATTTATTTGTATTAGCATTCTTTATTCGTTTTTCATAATTCACCGTTTGATTGTCTTTTGACTCAAAAGCATAAATTTTATTTTCGATGACAATCCAAAAATTGGAATACTTGATGAGTATATCCAACCTGTCTTTCCGCGAAATATGAATTTCGGTTTCTATGCTTTCAAAATTAGCAGACTCTAATAATTCAACAAAATCAACAGATTCATTTTTTGAAGAAGTTTGCTTTAAAATATTTTCAATAATTGTACGACTAGTCTTTCTTTCATCTAAAAAATAAGCTAAGTATTTAGAAATAATCACTTCGTTATAGGTCTTATCAAGTACTACTAAAAAAGTTTTAGGCGTTTTCTTTTCTTGAATATTTTTCAACTTTTTTTGCAATTCGCAATAATCGATTAACATTATACTCCTATTGTTAATATGGTGTTCCCTGCGGTAGTCGAAACCACATCTGAAGCTTAGGAGGCTTCCGTTCTATCCATTGAACTAAGGGAACAAATCTGCCACAAGTATAGCAAAAAAACTTGCACTGCGCAAGTTACATCACATATCAACACTAGCTTTAACGCTTCAATAGTTGCAATAAGCGTTGACAAGCAATCCGTGTGTTTTTGTACGTATTAAATCCGGTTAATCGCACATAACCTTCGCCACAACTTCCAAACCCCACACCAGGCGTACAAACAATTCCTAAGTCATTCAATAAATAATCAAAAAACTGCCACGATTTCATTTGTTCTGGACAACGCACCCATACATAAGGCGCATTTACTCCACCAAAAAATTGCCACTTTAACTTATTCAAAGTATGACATATCAAACGTAAATTTCGTTGATAATAAATAATATTTCTTTGAATTTCACTTAGTCCAACAGGCGTAAACACAGTCGCAGCACCTCGTTGCACAATATAACTCACCCCATTAAATTTGGTCGATTGACGACGACGCCATAACTGATTAAGACTAACACCGTCCCGACGTAGTTGTTTGGGAATAATGGTATAGCCACACCTTACGCCAGTAAACCCAGCCATTTTTGATAATGAACAAATCTCAATCGCACACTCGTATGCACCATTTATTTCATAAATACTTTTTGGTAAATCAGGTTCTGTAATAAAACAAGCATAAGCTGCATCGTACAATATAATCGCATTATGTTCTCGTGCAAAATCTACCCACTGCTGCAACTGTGCACGGTTATAACAAACCCCAGTTGGATTCGCTGGATTACACAAATAAATAACATCTGCTTGAATTTCATCATTTGGTAAAGGCAAAAAATTATTCTCGGCAGTAGCTTCAAAAAACTGCACTTGCCGTCCTAACATTAAATTAGTTTCCAAATAAACTGGATACACTGGATTACACATTGCAACTTTAACTTGTGCATTAAAAATATCTAAAATATTACTTACATCACTTTTCGCACCATCACTAATGATAATTTCATCACTCGCTACTTTTACTTGATACTGTGCACAATAAAACTTAGCAATCGCTTCACGCAGCCAGAGATAACCAATTTCTGGTCCATAACCACGAAAGGTTTTAACTTGTCCCATTTCGCTACAAGCTTGTCGCAAAGCCCTCACGATACACCCTGGTAACGGTCGTGAAACATCACCAATGCTTAATTTAATTAACGACCGTGTGGGATGTAATTTTTGAAATTGCTGTGTTTTGGCAGCTACTTTACTAAACAAATAATTTTCTGGTAGTGCTAAATAATGTTGATTAATTTTCATTATGAACCTCAATTACACCACGAAAAACCGTCACAGTAGGACCTATCAAGCGCACATATTCGGCACTATAATCAACTACTAATTCACCACCCGGTAACTGTACACGAATCAATTCTTCACGATTACAAAAACCACGTACCACACTGGCAACAGCGGCAGCACAAGCACCTGTACCACATCCCAGAGTTTCACCTGTTCCCCGTTCCCATACTCTCATCTTTAACCAATTCTTTCCAATCACTTGTACAAACTCAACGTTCGTTCCGTTTGGAAAAACTTGACTGTGTTCTAATCTTTGCCCTAACCTTTTAATCTCATAATTTTGAATTTCAAATTGTGGAAACCAAACAACGTGGGGATTTCCCACGTCAACTGTTGTTAACCCTTGAATGCCTTGTAAATTCACAGTATCAACTTTAACTGTTCCCATATTGACACTGTAAAAATTATCACGTAAGCGTTGAACAACCTTAATTCCACTCTTAGTAGCGATGCGAACAACGTTACCACTTATTTCTTGATTTTCATACATCCATTGCGCCACACAACGAACGGCATTACCACACATCAAACCTTCACTACCATCAGCATTATACATCGCCATCGTCACATCGGCACCAGCCACAGCAGGCAAAAGCAAAACTAATCCATCACTACCAATTCCAAAATGACGATTACTCAGCTGTTGCGCTAATGCTTGTGGTTGAGATATTGTTTGATTACGTGCATCAATATAAATATAATCATTACCTACACCTTGCATTTTTGTAAATTCAAGTAACATTATTGCTATTTATGTTTGACGCATCAAAAAAGTGAACTATTTATCTAAATTGATTTCCAAAGGTTGATGACGTAATAGATCGGTACTCGTTAAATAATACTTAATGCCATTCTTTGTATAGACTACGTCACCACGTCCGCCCTTACCATGTAAATGACCATAAATTACTGCATCAACGTGATATTTTTCACACAGCTTTGTAAACGGTGAATCATCACGCAAACAATTGAATGGTGGATAATGTAAAATAGCAACTAACTTTTTATCACCCTTTTCGCCAGCACTCTGTAAAGACATTTCAAAACGCATTACTTCACGATCATAAATTTTTTTGTCTTCCTCTGTTTGTACACGATTACGTTCTGGAGTTTGCCAGCCACGTGTCCCCACAAAAATTGTATCACCAATTGTAACACTATCATTTTGTAAAACCTTAATTGTATCACCGACAAAAGTGCGAATTTTCGAAACACTCTTCCACCAATAATCGTGATTGCCACGAATGATTACTTTAGTTCCATTCAAATTACGAATAAAGTCAAAATCAGCTTGCGTTTCTTCCATACGCATTGCCCACGAAATATCGCCAGCAATAATTCCAACGTCATCTGGACCGACCACAGCATTCCAATTTTTTTTTATTTCTTCTTCGTAATTTTGCCAATGATCCCCAAAAATATTCATCGGTTTATCAACGGAAAACGAGAGATGAAAATCCGATAAGGCGAAAATTTTCACTGACGTTTTCTCCTGAAATCAAAATTTGCCCAAGCACCATCTTCCGGTGGATTTACAATAAACTTCATTCGATCGTGCGTTGTTGGATGATTAAACTCTAACTGATAAGCCCATAAAGCAATGTCCTTAATCCCTTTGCGACTACCACCATAACGAGCATCACCCACAATCGGATTGCCAATATGTTTCATTTGCACACGAATTTGATGCGAACGACCAGTTTCTAACTCCACAGCGACCAATGCATCACCCTTTACCGTATCAATAATTTTATAAGTTAATTCAGCTCGCTTCGCACCAGTTGTTGTTTGTGGCACGACAGCTACCGTATTGCGCACAGTGTCTTTCGCCAACCAATTGACCAAAGTTGCTGAACGCTCCTTCGGAATTCCGTTCACCACAGCATAATAAGTTTTCTTAAACGTACCATCCTTAATTTGTTCAGAGAGACGTGCCGCCGCCTTACTTGTTTTCGCAAAAACCATCACACCACCAGTCACACGATCTAAACGATGCACAATTCCAACAAAACCACCTGTCTGTGCTTTTAAAGATTCTTGTAAACTTTCGTCCTTTGAACTATCTGCCACTGTTGGCACATTTTGAGGTTTAATTACGACCAATAAATGATTGTCTTCGAAAATAACAGCATTTGTTTCCATCTAAATACAGTATACATTGCAAAAAAAAACAAGTAAACAATTTGCATCTATTTCTATTTACTGTTAATATATATTTACAGGAGGTATTGTTCAATGGGATGTGAAGGATGTCCAGGTTGCGGCAAACCTACGAAATAATTAACAGACTATGAAATTGGGGAAAGGAACATTATTAGCTATCATTGAAAGCGCCTTATTTACACTTGGTGCAATCTTTTTTTTGTTAGCTTTAATTACTCCAGCTACTCCAATTTGGATGTTAATTGTAGGTTTTTTATGCGGGCTTGCGGGTGCAATCTTGTGGTTGTACCCGACAGTGGCTCGTGCAATTAGTAAACTCATCAGCAATCGCAAAAGCAACATCGCGAACATTGCCGACATTGCACAAAAAATTCAAGGTGCAGACGCCGACGAAAATAACACCTATGAACTCCACCGTTCTGACTCGTATGATAACTTAACCGATGAATACATTAAAAATAACAATCACGATTCTTCGGACAAATAAAAACACCATAATGGTGTTTTTTTAAAATATATCATTAATGTCACTTGCATCTTGTAATGGTACAATTTCTGGTAAATTTGCTTTGACTTTAGTTTGAGGAACAGCAACCGTAGCGACTCCATTATTCTTGCTGACATCTTCTGGATTCATAAAGGTTGTCAATTCACCAATGAATTGTAATTTGAAATACGGAGTCGGACCACTACGGTTCTTTGCTACAATAATTTTCGCTTCATAATCACGACTGTGTGCATTTTGTTCACTTTGTGTTTCTGTTTTCGGTTTGTGAATAAATAAAACCATATCAGCATCTTGCTCAATTGAACCAGATTCACGTAAGTCAGATAACATTGGTTCACTATCTGATTTATTAGAACGAGCTTCTACACCACGATTCAACTGCGATAACATTAAGACTGGCACCTCTAATTCTTTCGCCATCATTTTCATCATACGGCTATTCGCCGCAACTTGCTCTTGACGACTTTCATTACGTGTCTCTGTTGCAGGCGCACCCATTAAACCTAAATAGTCAATCATTACCAAATCCAAACCACGTTCACGTTTCAAACGCATACATTTACGCAAAATTTCTGTTGCCGTAATTGAACTGCTAGCATCCAAATAAATATCTGCATTTTGTAATTTTGCATTAGCATCCCATAAACGTGACCATTCTTCCGGAGTTAATTCACCGTGCAAAGCACGTGATAACGAAACCCGAGCGACCGAACAAATTGCACGATTGACAAGTTCTACTTTTCCCATTTCCAAAGAGAAAACAGCAACCTTTGCTTTACTATGCAACGCAGCATTTAAAACAATATTCAAAGCAAAACTAGTTTTACCCACACTTGGACGTGCACCAATAATGATTAAAGAACCTTTTTGCAAACCATTCGTGATACTGTCCAACACAGTATAACCTGTCTTAATTCCCCTTAAAGCCGCAGGGTTATTCGCTACTAATTCGAAATTATTTAAAACAGTCGGCAAATCGTTAGATAATTTGGTTAATTCCTGACGCTCTTGTTCTTTACTAATATCAAAAATCAAACGCTCAGCAAATTGCACAGCCGCCTGAGCATCTTCCATAAAGTGTTTTTGTTTTTCTTCTGGTTTTGTTAAAGATTTAGTAATATCAGCAGCTGCACGTTGCAAACGGCGTAAAGTTTCATCCTTACGTAAAATTGCAATATAATGACGGAAGTTAACTGATGAAGGCACAATATCGATTAAGTTTGCTAAATATTCAGTACCACCAACATCATCTAACTCACCTGTCGATTTCAAACGTTCTGACAAAGTCACCAAATCGATAGCAACATTCTTAGTCGCCAAATAACAAATTGCTTTATAAATAATACGGTGCGCTGGAGTATAAAAATGTGACGGTTGTAAACGTGTAAAAGTTTCCAAACAGTTATTGTCCAACAGCACAGCAGCAATTACAGATTGTTCAGCTTCCAAGTTGTATAACATTAAAAAAATTATAGCACGACAGTGGATTACTTGCAATATCTTTTGAGTTATGCTATAATTCAATGTTGGATAAATGGGCAATTAGCGACTGCCTGTCACCCGTGCGCTAACCGGGATTGACCACACGGCTGAGAGCGCGTACCGAATGATGATAGACAGCATCTATCGGTGTTGACGTTTGACGGCTTAGTAGTCGGTGAGATTGCGAATCGTGTCAGATGGGGAACCAAGCAGCACTAAACAGTTTTCGCCGAGCTAATTAAGTGACGCCAGACCGAGCCATTAGACTGGTTACCGTTTTTTGGGAAACGACCGAACCGTGTCCAACACCATTACACCACTTCGTGTGGTGTTTTTTTATTTAGTTAGTGATTCTTTAAATTTTTTACTTGCCTTAAAAACCGGTTTAGTTTTAGCTTTAATTTTTATTGTTTCTCCGGTTTGTGGATTACGCCCCTGTCGTGCAGGTGTTTTTTTTATTTGAAACTTACCAATATCTAAGACAACTTCATCCCCACTTTTCACACCATCAACTATTTGATTTTCTAACCAAGTTACCATACTCTTGGCATCTTTTTTTGTTGTGCCGAATTCAGCACTAAATTCCATAATTAAATCGCTTTTTCGCATAGTTTTGTTATTTCCCTTGCAGAAATAATTTAATCAAAACACTACCACTAATTATTAATGCTACTGCATAACACAAGATATTCGCAATACTAACGGCCATAATTCCCAACGGTTTCAGTGCTAATAATTCAAAAACGATTTTTACTACTCCACCAATGATTAAAGCCCACATCGGCACTTTTTCGTGGTCACATCCCTGTAAAATACTCCCTGTTACCTGAGTTAATCCAATCAAGATAATTGCCCAGCTTTCAATACGCAGCAGTAAAATACCAATTGAAAGTTCTTCTGGTCTTCCATTAAAAGCACGACCGTATAATAAAGTTAAAATCAACTTCGGCAATAAAAATAACCCCAAAGCTGCAGCCAAACCAAACAAACAAAAAACACCTAATGCCGTCCAACTTTTTTGACGCATTGTTTTGAAGTCACCCTGCTTAAAAGCACGTGAAACCATCGGCAACATTACCGTCGCAATTGCCACACCAACCACACTCGGTACGTTGATTAACGTATGCACCGACCCTGTGGCAATCCCATACAGTTCGGTTGCTTGTGCAACTCCATTACTTTTTAAGGCATTAACCACATAAAAACTATCAAACAATTGGACCAATGGAAATGCCAATGACATCACCATAATGGGTGCAGAAATCGCAAAAATACGTCGCACAACTTGCCACGATAATAACGACCAAAATCCCAATTTTTCGTTTTGAGTTACTGTCTCTTGTTTTTGTTGTCGCACTTGCACAACATAAACAATTACCAACATAATCACAGCCACCAACTCTGAAATTGCCACAGCCAAGATTGCACCAAACACAGCCCACAAAATACTGTAGCGAATCAACCAAAAAGCCAAAGCTAAACCAACACCCACTTTAACAACCTGTTCCACGATTTGTGAAACAGCCGTCGGCACCATATTATTTAAACCTTGAAAATAACCACGATAAGCCGAAATCACACACACGAACCATACAGCTGGCGCAATTGCAAGATAC
Organism: Clostridia bacterium; assembly: GCA_045588915.1. Lineage (GTDB taxonomy): Bacteria > Bacillota > Clostridia > Christensenellales > UBA1242 > RGIG8050. Next base: position 34,959 of record JAZNFA010000009.1, on the reverse strand, counting down.
AATGGCCAAATCTCTGGTTTACCCTGCCATCCAGCAATTGGTCGTGCTAAAGCTAAAAAAACCAATGTGATGGCTAAACCAATCACAAACAAAACGACTAAGGCATTCACAAAAACCTGTTTTGTTTGTCGCCGGTCATCACGAACGCGCGCAATCATTTTGGACAAAGCCACCGGAATCCCTGCCGAAGAAACGATTAACAACAAGGCATACAAAGGAAAAACCAATTGATATAAACCGATACCATAATTGCCTACGATATTGGACAAAGGTATTCTAAATAAAACGCCCAGCAAGTGACAAATCACACCTGCTGAGCTGAGAATCAAAGCACCTTTAACCAGACCCTTTTTCGCCACAACTTAATATGTGCGAAAAATCATCTTTTAATTATTTCACTGCTTTACCACGTGCACGTAAACGTTTACCGTGGTCTAATTCAATTTTACGAATACGTAGATTTGCCGGAGTAACTTCTAATAACTCATCATCGTTGATAAATTCCAACGCTTCTTCAAGGGTAAATTGAATTGGTGGAGTTAAACGTAACGCTTCATCACTACTCTTAGAACGCATATTTGTTAATTCTTTCTTCTTACAAACATTAACTGTAATATCATCGCCAGCAGGATTTGAACCAACGACCATACCACCATAAACGGTAATTCCAGCACCGATAAATAATGAACCACGGTTTTGTGCGTTATACAAACCATAAGCATTACTTTCGCCATCCTCAAATGCAATCAAGCTTCCCGATTGGCGAGTTGCAATATCGCCTTTGTAATAATCATAACCGTTACTAATGGTATTCAAAACACCTTCACCTTTGGTATCAGTTAACAATTCACTTTTATAACCAAATAAACCACGAGCTGGAATTAAGAATTCTAATTTCAAACGACTACCGTGTGGTGTCATACCCAACAATTCACCACGACGTGCCCCCATTTTTTCCATAACAGGTCCCATACTTTCTTCAGGAACATCAATAAAAGCTTTATCAATCGGTTCCATCAATTTACCGTTTTCATCACGTTTGTACAAAACTTTCGGCATACTTACAGCAAATTCATAACCTTCACGACGCATATTTTCAATCAAAATTGATAAATGCATTTCCCCACGTCCACTCACCTTAAATGCTTCGGTTGAGTCAGTATCAGCAACTTTCAAACTCAAATCTTTATCAGCTTCCTTGTATAAACGTTCACGCAAATGACGACTGGTCACAAATTTACCTTCTTTACCAGCTAATGGACTGTCATTAACCATAAATGTCATTTCTACGCTTGGTTCACTAATCTTGGTAAATGGCAAAGCTTGTGGATTTGCTGTACTACAAACGGTATCACCAATTCCAACATCAGCACAACCCGAAATACAAACAATATCGCCACCTTCGGTCTTATCAATTGGCAATTTTTTCATTGCCATAAATTCACAAATTTGTGTCACTTTAAAAGTTGTTTTAATGGCAGAGTTGTAATAGTTAACACGTACAGCACTTGCATTAACAACCATTTGCCCATTGGTAACTTTACCAACTGCCATCTTGCCAACATATTCACTGTATTGAGTTGCCGAAACCAACATTTGGAAATCATTTGAATCTTCATATTCCGGAGCTGGTAAGTATTCCACGATTTTATCCAAAAGTGGTTGCATATCTGTTGTCGCACTTTCCACCGTTAAACCAGCAATACCATTACGCGCACTGGCATAAACAAAAGGACTGTCTAACTGTTCCGAACTTGCATCCAAATCCATCAACAAGCCCAAAACTTCGTCTTCAACTTCTTTAATACGAGCATCTGGACGGTCAATTTTATTGATAACGATAATTACTTTGTGACCAAGTTCCAAAGCCTTTTCCAATACAAAACGTGTTTGTGGCATTGGTCCTTCGTAAGCATCAACAACCAACAATACGCCATCAACCATTTTTAATGAACGTTCAACTTCACCACCAAAGTCAGCGTGCCCGGGAGTGTCAATAATATTGATTTTTACTCCTTTATAACGTACGGCACAGTTCTTCGCTAATATCGTAATACCACGTTCACGTTCCAAAGCATTGCTGTCCATTACACGATCAGCCACAACTTGGTGATCACTAAAAGCTCCACCTTGTTTTAATAATTCATTCACTAAACTTGTTTTACCGTGGTCAACGTGCGCAATAATTGCTACGTTACGAATCTTTTCATTCTTCTGTATCATAGGGACAAGCATAACACAAAAAAAGCAAAACTGCAACAACTCAATGCAAAATACTCACTACTGTAACTTAACGTTTTCTTCACCTAAAATTTGATGTAGCTCATATAAAATAGCCTTACATTCTCTTACTTTAATTTCCGGTGCAAAAGCATTGCCGGTTGCCGTATCCTTAATCACAACTGGAATATCGCCGCTGTAAGAAGTCAGGACATTGAAACAATCTGTTTTAACAACTGGGTCTTGCAAGTTAAAACGCAAATACAACTTTTGTTGTTTTTCAACTGGAACTTCCATCGGTGCTGTACGATTTAATAATTCCAAAGAATCAGCAATCACAATTGGACTTTGTCCATCACGTATCGAAATTTTACCACTAATTTTAACAACACTTTCTTCAGTAACTATATTTTTTACGCGAGCCCAATTTTTGGGAAACATCATCACATCACAAGTTCCCAACAAATCTTCCACGCTTAATATCGCCATTTCTTCGTGTTTTGCTTTGGTATAAACTTTTTTTATGCCTGTAATCAAAGCACCCATCGTTACATTACTGCCCTCTTCAAATTCCGGTTCATCTAATTGCGAACTTTCATCAGCATCATCAACCTCTTCTGTTTTAACTTCCTCATCGGCATCTTTATCTTTAGGTAGTTTACTTGTATTAAAAGTAAACTGATTGAAGGAACTCAAATATTCTTCCAATGGATGTCCACTTAAATACATACCAACATATTCTTTTTCAAATCGTAACTTTGTGAAGTTATCGTACTCTTTTATGTTCGGTAATGTAACTTCAACATCATTCGTTTCAGCCACACCACCAAAAAGCGAAATTTGACCAGATTCTGCCGCTTTCTTATCATTAGCAACTGTCTTCACAACAGTTGGATAAATACTCATCAATTGACTACGATAAGCACCTAAACCATCAAAACACCCTGCTAAAATCAAACTTTCCAAACAACGTTTATTTAAAACTTCGATTGGAACACGTTTACAGAAATCCATAAAAGAAGTAAAGTTGCCATTTTTTTCACGTTCTTCAATAATTGAAGCAACCATACCTTCACCCACGTTTTTAATTGCCGACAAACCAAAACGAATGGATTCATTATCTGATTCAACCGTAAACAAAGAAGCACTCTTGTTGATGTCAGGTGGCAAAACCACCTTACCTTTAACACGAACTTCAGCAATATAATGCGTCATATCGTCCCATTTGTTAATACGATTGTTAATCATTGAAGCCATAAAGAACGAGTAATAATAATAACGTAAATAAGCTGTCTGATAAGCTAAAAAAGCGTAACAAGCTGCGTGCGATTTGTTGAAAGCATAACCAGCAAACTTTTCCATTTTCGCAAAAATACTTGCTGCAACATCTGGTGCAACCCCATTGTTTACAGCACCTTTAATGTTTAAACTTTCATCACCATACAAGAAAATCTTTTTTTGTTTTTCCATTTCGGCAACTTTCTTTTTACCCATTGCACGACGCACAATATCAGCTTGTCCTAACGAATAACCACCAAGTACCTGGAAAATCTGCATAACCTGTTCTTGGTAAACAATTTGCCCGTAGGTTTCTTTCAAAATATCTTTTAATAGAGGATGTTCATAAACCGTTAATTCCGGATGGTGTTTATTACGACAATAAGTAGGAATCATATCCATCGGACCAGGACGATACAAAGACACACCTGCAATCAGGTCCTCAATACAGTCAGGCTTCAACTCCTTCATAAACTTTTTCATTCCACCACTTTCAAGTTGGAACACGGCGTCAGTCTCACCTGCACTAATCATTTTATAAACATTCGGATCATCGTAATCCATATGGTAAAAATCAATTGTTTTACCTAACTGTGCTTTAACAGCTTTGATAGCACCATCAATATCGGTAGTAGTAATCAACCCTAAGAAGTCCATTTTTAAGAAACCTAATTCTTCAACTTCATTCTTATCATATTGGGTTGTAACAATCCCCCCATTTTTTGCCAACGGACACGCATCACCTACGACACGTTTACAGATTACCACACCAGCCGCATGCACACTGCAATTGCGAGGGAAACCTTCCACCTTAATCGCCATATCGACGATTTTCTTTACCATTGCATCATCACGATACATTGCCGCTAACTCTGGCTTATACAAATCATCAAACTTTGCTTTTTCTTTCGCTAACTTTTCCGGATCAGTAATTTTTGATAAATCTTTTAAACCAAAAATATATTCCAAAAATGGTGGCTTTTGACGTTGGTTAATTTCAATCGGTTTCGTAATCTTTGCCACTTCAGCAAAAGGTAAATCAAACACACGCGCGATGTCCTTAATCGCCGCTTTGGCCGCCATTGTACCAAAAGTTACAATCTGACACACATTATCACGATGATACTTATCAATCACGTATTCGATAACTTCACCACGACGTTTACAACAAAAGTCCAAATCAAAGTCCGGCATACTTCGACGCTCTAAATTCAGGAAACGCTCAAAAAGTAGATTATATTTTAAAGGGTCTAACTTTGTAATGCCCAAAGCATAGGCTAAAATCGAACCGGCACCAGAACCACGTCCTGGTCCAATTGGAATATCATTCTCACGAGCAAAGCGCATAAAGTCAGCAACAATCAGATAATAATCAATAAATCCCTGACTGGAAACAACGTGCAATTCTTTTTCATAACGTTCTTGAATTTCCGGTGTAATTTCACCATAGAGCCGTTTTAAACCCTCTTCGGCCTTACGTTTAAAGTAAGTTAAATTATCTTCATTCGTCGGTGACGTAAACGCCGGAATCAAGTCAGCACGTGCAAAAGGGTCACAGTTACATTTCTCAGCAATGACAACCGTATTACTAATTGCACGTGGTAAATCGGGAAACAACGCTGCCATTTCAGCGCCAGATTTATAATAAAACTGGTCAGTATCAAAACGCATACGGTCAACATCATTCACTTTACTCTGTGTTGCAATACAAATTAAGGCATCCTGCATTTCAGCATCTTCGTGATATAAATAGTGAATATCATTCGTTGCTACAATTTCAAGATTTAAATCTTGTGCCAATTTAACAATACCAGCATTGACCTTCTTTTGCATTGCAATACCGTGGTCTTGAACTTCTAAATAAAAATCTTCGCCAAACATTTCTTGTAAACGTACAGCGTATTTTTTTGCTTCATCATACTGGTCTAACATTAAATAATGTGGAATGTGACCTGCCAAACACGCCGACAAACAAATCAAACCTTCACAGTGTTCAGCCAAAAACTTATAGTCAATACGTGGTTTATAATAAAACCCACGGGTCCACGCTGCTGTATTGATTTTGCATAGATTCACATAACCCTGATTATTTTTACAGAGCAAAACCATATGCCCACGGTGTTCGCCAGGTTCACGAGCATTCATATCATCAACAATATAAATTTCGCAACCAATAATTGGCTTAATATTTACGTCTTTTTGTTTACAGGCTTGGTAAAACTTATATGCACCATACATATTACCATGGTCGGTAATCGCACAAGCGCCAGCACCTTGTTCCTTGGCAATTTTGACTAACTTTGAAATACGTGCAGCCCCATCCAACAAGCTGTACTCTGTATGTACGTGCAAATGCACAAATTGTGGATTATCAGATGAAGGTTGGTTCTGCGGTAAATTTTCGTCCATTGAGATAGTATAGCAAAGACTGTGGTGCAAACGCAAACTCTATCTCAGTTGCACATAAACATTGTTTATTTTGATGATAAAGGCGATTCAGTTCAGCTTTTCCATATTTACCATCGCCAACAATATAAAGTCCAATACTTGCCAAGTGAGCACGAATCTGGTGTGTACGCCCAGTCAACGGCCGAACTTTTAATAAAGAAAATTCACCTTTTGGGCGTACAAATTCAACCACAGTTTTAACTGAAACTGCACCTGGATTTTTTTCTTTTTCAATCATCACCGTTCCTGTATCTTTGTCTTTGGTTAAATAACCTGTTAAAGTGACTGGTGATTTTTTCAAGTGACCAAAGCACAAAGCCAAATAAGTTTTGTTTACCTGCCCATTCGCAAAGGCCTCCAACAAAGCCTCTTCCGATTCAGCGTTTTTCGCAAAAATAACCAAGCCTTCAGTATTGACATCCAAACGATGCACAGCAATGTACCCTAATAAACGTTCCAATGTATTTTCGCCAGTTTCACTGCTGGTTTCAATTCCTTGTGATTTAAACACAACAGCAACATTATGGTCTTCCCAAACAATACGATAAGGTTGCCAACTTTTCAAAGCATTATCAGCATAATAGATTTGTACCACATCGCCAACTGCCAAAGGCACATCACGACTAACACGCACCCCATTAACTTTTACATCCTTACGTTTTAAAATTTGTTGCACAAAAACATAACCAGCACCCAACAAATTAGACTTTAATAATGAACTGACATTTGTTCTTTGTTTAACAGTAAAAGTTTGCGTTTTCATAATGTTATCTTCCAAATACTTCCCATCACCACAGCCCCCACAGCAAAGACCATTGTCGACATAAAGATAACCATCCAAAGTCGCTCGACCGAAGAGATATTTAAACGGTTACCATAAATCTTATGATGAATAACCATCAACAAAATTTCCACCGACACAACAGCTAAAGATATTAAAGTATTCACTAAAAAATAAAATGAAAAATATTGTGACATCCAGCCTGATAAAAGCATCATTACTGGTAATAAAGCAACATTCACAATACTTGAAATCACATACAAAGTAATCAACCATTTTGTTGAATTAGGACTTGAAGACTTTGTTGTGTATTCTTTCACAAGGCTGTCAATCTTATCTAAATAATGTTGTTGCTTTTCAGGACGAACTTTATTCCGTACATAACCACGAAATAAATCAGCAAATTCAATTGTCTGAAAATTTAAACAATTATCTAAAAAACTTTCTGCCCACGACACATTACCCGGTTCACTTTTTGTTCCAGCAAAAGTTTTCAAATAATCATAAACTAAACCTGCCTCATACCCTGACAATTTAACCAACAAATAAGCTGGACTCTCTAAATGTGGAAAATTTGAAACTACTTTTGATAACAACATAAATGGTAACTCTGGACCATATTTAATTTCCAAAGCAACACACTCAGCAATAACTGCATTAACCTGGTTAGCATCAGCACAACGACGCTCAACAAACGCATTAGCTGTTTGTGCTGAAATAGTTTCACCACATTTAGGACAAACTAAAAATGGCGTGTTTTGTTTCATCAATAAATATTCATGACACTTTGGGCAAATCCCAGCTTGTAAGTTCATATTATGGTTTAACACATCCACAATAATTTTGTCGATACATTTTTAGTTGTTTCGATAATTCAACACTGCGCTTAAAGCCGTCTTTCTTCTTAAAATCGCTAGGTACATATTTATCACTAATACTTGCACCTACTTGATTTATCATCACAGCATCCTTATGTGGGCTGGTTGTCAATGATGTTGCAAAGTAATCAAAGCCTAACTTCTCAACATACTCAAAAGCATTTTGCAGACGCAAAGTCACACAGCGTACACAGTTTTGCACTTCCCAATTCTGATGATTATATGGATGTACAATTACCTTATCGGTCAATTTATACAAAGCTTCCAAACGACGATTAAATTCATCTAAACTGTCTAAATTATCACCCCAAAATAAACAGGTAACATCATAATCAACAGATAACCTTTCTACAGCAACCGTCGCACACGGCCCACAACAAACAGCTAATAATAAGCGTGGCTTAGTCATCTTTCCCTAGTAACGACTCCACTTTTGTTAATGCTTCTTCAATCTTTGCATTCAAATCAAAATCAACAACAGTTGTTGCATAATGTAAAGCCGAAGTAACTTTTCGTGCGTCAGCATTTCCGTGCATTTTTACGACTGCCTTTTTCAGACCTAAAAAGATTGTTGCATTCGTTTTATCCATTTTATCAGCTTTAAATTTCTTTAATTTACCACCAACCAACAAACCACCAATTTTACCACTCAAACTGCTAGTCATTACATTCTTAACTGACTTAAAAACAAACTTCACTGTACCTTCAATGCTTTTCAACAGAACATTACCCCAGAAACCATCAGCAACCACCACATCAACATCGCCATTGAAAACTTGATCACCTTCAATGTTTCCAACAAAATTGATTAAGCCTTCATCACGTAATTTACATAACATATCGTATGCTTGTTTTACAATCAGATTTCCTTTGGTACTTTCAGCCCCCACATTAAGTAAGGCAATTTTCGGATTAACAATACCCATTGCTTTTTTGTATTCGTGCGCCATCACAGCAAATTGTACTAATTGAATCGCTGTACAATCCATATTCGCACCACAATCCAAAAGCATAAACTCATTACCATCTTTCATTGTTGGTAAAGTAGGACACAACGCAGGACGACTTACGCCTGCAATACGTCCAATTTTCATAAACCCACCTGTTAAAACAGCACCCGTTGACCCAGCCGACACAAACGCACCACAATCCTCACGTTGCTTTAATTGTTCCAAACCTAACACTAAACTACTGTCTGTTTTTGTACGAATCGCTTGCGTTGGATGTTCATCCATTGCAATATTCACTTTAGTATCAATAATTTCCACACGGTCACCGAATCGAGCCACTTGAGGCTTAATCAATTCAGCATCACCAACTAAAACTAAATTCAATTCAGGATTTTGTTGTAAAGCATTGATTGCCCCTTCCAACATTACCGGCAAGCCGTTATCACCACCTAAACAATCTAAAACAACTTTTTTCATAAAAATATGATATCACAAAACCTACACCCTGCCACTAATTTTTTAGATATTTACTAAATTTCAGCAAAAAAACATTCAAAATAACTTTTTATAACCCTAATCTGTTGCAGTTTTTATCACAAAAAAAAGAGTTAGGCATAAACCTAACTCTTTCAAAATCAATAATTGAAAAACAATTATTTGATGATGTCAGCAACAACACCTGAAGCAACAGTGTGACCTCCTTCACGGATAGCGAAACGCATACCTTTTTCGATAGCAACTTCAGAAATCAATTTAACGGTCATTGAGATGTTGTCACCAGGCATAACCATTTCAACACCCTTTGGTAATTCAATAACACCAGTAACGTCTGTTCTACGGATGTAGAATTGAGCACGATAACCATTGAAGAATGGAGTATGACGTCCGCCTTCTTCTTTTTTCAATACGTAAACTTCTGCTGTGAATTCTGTGTGTGGAGTGATTGATTTTGGAGCAGCCAATACTTGACCACGTTCAATATCTTTACGTTCAACACCACGTAACAATAAACCAGCATTGTCACCAGCCATAGCTGAATCCAATGATTTACGGAACATTTCAACACCAGTAACGGTAGTAGATTTGTTAGCACCTAAACCAACGATTTCAACAACGTCACCAATTTTAACTTGACCACGTTCAACACGACCAGTAGCAACTGTACCACGACCAGTAATTGTGAATACGTCTTCAACTGGCATTAAGAATGGTTTATCAACATCACGTTTTGGATCTGGAATATAAGTGTCGATTGCATTCATCAATTCTTTAATGCAGTTCAAATCAGGTGAAGAAGCATCACCAGCTTGAGCAGCAGCCAAAGCTTTAGCAGCTGAACCTTTAATAACTGGAACGCTGTCGCCTGGGAAACCGTTTTGTGTTAACAAGTCACGGATTTCCATTTCAACTAAGTCTTGCAATTCAGCATCATCTGCTAAGTCGCATTTGTTCATGAAAACAACGATGTATGGAACGCCAACTTGACGAGCCAACAAGATGTGTTCACGAGTTTGTGGCATAGGACCATCAGTTGCAGCAACAACCAAGATCGCACCATCCATTTGTGCAGCACCGGTAATCATATTTTTAACGTAGTCAGCGTGGCCGGGGCAGTCAACGTGTGCGTAGTGACGTTTCTCGGTTTGATATTCTACGTGTGCGGTATTAATCGTAATTCCGCGTGCTTTTTCTTCTGGAGCAGCATCAATTTCTTCATATTTTTGTGCTTTAGCTTGACCAGACAATGCTAAAGTAGTACAAATTGCAGCTGTTGTTGTGGTTTTACCATGGTCAACGTGGCCGATTGTACCAATATTAACGTGTGGTTTGCTCCTATCAAATTTTTCTTTTTCTGCCATTTTTTACATTTTCTCCTTTTTTATAGCAAGTGTGATTATTATGCAATAGAAAAGCATTTGTGTCAACTTTTTTTCGACAGTATTACTACTATTTAATTTGACAAACTCTTATATTTTCACTTTAATATTGCATATATGACTATTCATTTCCATATGTCTTCCATCTTTGATGACCTTACCCAAAGACTTGAGATTTCTTACAGTCAAGTGCGTAGTGCACCACTGTCCGATACAAGTAAAACATTAACTGGTTACGTACATACACTTAACCAAGGTAACGGTATTTTCATCACTGATGAACATAAACCATATTTAATTACCGTTGAATTTATTGCTTTTTATAAATTAAAAATGGGTGATCGCATCCACGCTAAGGTAAATTACAATTCAGAATATAACAATTATATCGTTACTGAAATCATTAAGGTCGACCACGTCAATTATGACGAAGCACCTGTCAGTAAACCGGTCTACAGTTTTAATTCATTCAATCATTCCATTTCTTTAGGTACATCCGTTTTATTACCCGTCAATGACAACCAAGACATTGCTGCCAAAGTTGCCCAAATCATAACAGACCTTCCAAACGATGTTATGCCGATTTTGTTATCATTTGACGGCCGTCCAACTAATTTTACCGTTCCAACAACATACTTCACTAAACCAAGTTATTGTAGCCGAGAAAAATTGATGACTTGTTTATCAACATTCTTTTACGCAAAGCAACAAGCCGACCTCGGCAAGAAAGTCGTACTCATTATTGATACCGTCGACAAAATGTTCACAGCATTCAATGGTTGTATGCAAAAAGCTGGTTTAATTGATCCCAATTTATATTCCAGTGCAGCCTTAATGGATTTTGAAAATATTTTATGTACCAGCAACCACTTACAAGCAGGTGGATCACTTACTATCATCGGCTTGCATCAAAAAGGCACTTCCCCACAATTTATTCAAATCAGCGACCGACTCACACAAATTATGGATTCCGTGTTAGAAGTTAAATAGGATTAATCGTATGAATGATTTACTAAAATATCTCAACCAAATACACACAACAGAACTAGGAATCACCCGTATTCAAAGAAATTTAGGATTGAAATCAGATAATATTCTTAACTGGTGCCGCCAAGAAATTTTATCAAACCAAGCCGACATTACGAAAAATGGTAAAAATTATTACGTAACAACACCTAATTGCGTTATCACAATCCATGCGTATAGTTTTACTATTATTACAGCACATCGCCGAAATTCACATTAAATTCTTTACTATAATTTTTAAAGGAAAATTACATTTTAATCTCTGCACTATTCTGTAATACTTGTTTTAAACATTCTTTTTGAGTTTTTTCAGAAAATCGTTTTTTTCTGCTTATTTGAGAATGACCATATTGAGCCTGGCGAACACTTTCAATTGTTACATCAGCTGAATAAAGTTTTACCCCCAAGAATGTTGTGTAAATATTTTCACCTCTATCTCTTGCCTTATCTAAAGCAGCAAAAAGAACACTTGAAGAATTAGGTCCATTGGAAGATGAGACCAAATTAAACAAATTATTTATATCATCATTTGAAATAAGACTACCTAATTCAACATACTTTGCATTTTTCTTATTCATCTTAACCTTATCACAATCAACCATAATTCTCTTTACCCTTTCTCTGGTATAAGTATACACCATCAAATACAAAATATCAATCTAACAAAATAAAAAAAAGACCGCCTTCACAGACGATCTTTTAACTTTATTATCTTTATCTTTCCATTCCCATATCATTTTGCATTGCTTGTTCTTTTTGTTGCATTTTTTCAAATATCGCATATGCTATTTTGTATTGATCAATGTCCTTAGCTTGTTCATGCGGTGGTAAATCCTTGAAAGGTACATCCAATTCGCCACCTTTCGCCCAAGTATTTCTTTTCAACCATTCATTGTGAATTTTATTACCAACTTGTTCTCTATCCAAATACTCACCATAAGAGCTATTCCAACACACTTGGTTATGAATTGATACGTATTGCCTTTGACCACGAATTACCAATTCCGAAGCAACCTTACCCGCTTCTTTGTTTTCATATTGCCAATCTGGACTTAATTGATTATAAGTTGAATTTGCAATATCGATTTCATACTTACCGTCTGCCACACGAATATTGCTTGGCAATTGATTTGAATTTAAGGAAGTAATAAACTCTTGATCTTTAATCGCTTTCCAACGTGGTTCAAAAGTACCATCTTCATTCAAACGAGTTTTACGCCAATCTTCATGTAATGCACTTGATACATTAGTTGCTAACTCAGCCACCTGCTTATCGAATTCCTGTTTTGTACAACCATAAATTGTTTGATAAGCACTATCTAATGTTACATCAACCGAATAAAAATTCTTAAAATCAGAAGTAAGTGTCTCAGCGTCATCATCACGCCTATTCCAATTTGAATAAAGATATTTCCTTTCATATGAATAATAAACATTTTTACCATGTTTTTTTGCATCTTCTAATGCAGCAACAACGTCTTCAATGTTTTGATTACGACGCAAATCTTCGGCATTACTAATTTCTTTTGCAGTCTTTTTAAGTAAATCTTTAGCTTTGTCAATTATACTCATAATAATTTATCCTTTTTTACTATTTCCCCAATAAAATTTTATACAAAAAATAATAAAAACACAACTGATTTTAACAAATTGCATTTTTATTAAAATACACAAAAAAAAGACCGTCATGCGAAGGCGGTCTTTTTTCAATATTCATTGTTCGGAAACTTAATACTTTGTACTTTGATTAAATATACACATTACGCAATTGCGTATTCGACTTTTAATTGTGCTGGCACGATATTCCTATCATGCAATACTCTTAAAAGGAGGTGATCCAGCCGCAGGTTCTCCTACAGCTACCTTGTTACGCCTTAACTCCAATCACCGATTTCACCTTAGACGCCTGCTTCCTTGCGGTTGGCACAGCGGTTTTGGGTGCCCTCAGCTCTCATAGCTTGGCGGGCGGTGTGTACAAGACCCGGGAACGCATTCACGGCGACATGCTGATTCGCCATTACTAGCAACTCCGATTTCATGTGGGCGGGTTGCAGCCCACAATCCGAATTGAGACTACTTTTTTGAGATTCGCTCCATATTACTATATTGCAGCTCTTTGTAGTAGCCATTGTAGCACGTGTGTAGCCCAAGGCGTAAGAGGCATGATGACTTGACCTCATCCCCACCTTCCTCCGTATTACCTACGGCAGTCTCGCTAGGGTTCCCAACTTAATGATGGCAACTAACGATAGGGGTTGCGCTCGTTATCGGACTTAACCGAACATCTCACGACACGAGCTGACGACAGCCATGCACCATCTGTCTGCTTGTAAAATTGCTTCTACTTCACCGATTTCGCGGCTATTCAAGCGATGTCAAGCCTTGGTAAGGTTTTTCGCGTATCTTCGAATTAAACCACATGCTCCGCTGCTTGTGCGGGTCCCCGTCAATTTCTTTGAGTTTCAACCTTGCGGCCGTACTACTCAGGTGGAATACTTATCGCGTTAGCTACGATACTGATGGAGTCGATACCACCAACATCTAGTATTCAACGTTTAAGGCGTGGACTACCAGGGTATCTAATCCTGTTTGATCCCCACGCTTTCGTGTTTCAGTGTCAGTTACTGCCCAGCAAGCCGCCTTCGCCTCTGTTGTTCTTCCAAATATCTACGCATTCTACCGCTACACTTGGAGTTCCACTTGCCCTTTCAGCACTCAAGTCACCCAGTATGCAATGCAGTTCCTGAGTTAAGCCCAGGGATTTCACATTGCACTTAAGCAACCACCTACACACCCTTTACACCCAGTCATTCCGGACAACGCTTGCCACCTACGTATTACCGCGGCTGCTGGCACGTAGTTAGCCGTGGCTTATTCATAGCATACCGTCATTTTTTTCGCCTGCTATAAAAGAACTTTACAATCCTAAGACCTTCTTCATTCACGCGGCGTTGCTGGGTCAGAGTTGCCTCCATTGCCCAATATTCCCTACTGCTGCCTCCCGTAGGAGTCTGGACCGTGTCTCAGTTCCAGTGTGACCGTTTACCCTCTCAGGCCGGTTAATCATCGTCGCCTTGGTAGGCCGTTACCCCACCAACAAGCTAATGATACGCAACCCCCTCCTTTACCGATAAAACTTTTACCCCTTCACGATGCCGTGTTGTGGTCATATGCGGTATTAGCACCTGTTTCCAAATGTTATTCCCCTGTAAAGGGCAGGTTGGTTACGCGTTACTCACCCGTCCGCCACTAATATTGTATTGCTACAATATCCGTTCGACTTGCATGTATTAAGCACGCCGCCAGCGTTCGTCCTGAGCCAGAATCAAACTCTAATATTAAATTTGATTTTATTACTCAGTTCTTGACTGACATAAATTGACAAAGATATAGTGTTTATTAAACCTACAATCTTATACAAATGTGTACAAAGTATTAAGTTTTCAATGAACACGACTTGCTTGCTTCCACAAACAAGTACCCATAATCTAACATACAAAAAAACCCTTGTCAAGGGTTTTTTCAATATTTTTTTTAACTAATTTATGTTTATTTGAATGTATCAGAAGTTGTTATTAACTTGTAGATATTTTCGGCAAGATTGAAAATCTTTGCACGTTCCTCTGCTGTTGATTCTGGTAATTTTTTAACACTTGGTTCACCCCAAATATTTTTAATTTTTGGGCCAATCCATTCATCGTGTTCACTATCTTTAAAAACACCTGCCAAAATACTTAATGCAGCAACTGCTGGTTTTGGGAAAATCATTTTCATTGTCAAATTGATAAATGCTTTATTTTTTGCATTTGTCATCGGCGTTAATGTTACACCTGGATGAACAATCGACATACGTACATCATCACGATCTTTAAATAATTCTGACATAGCAAATGTAATGAAACGTTTTGAATTACCGTAAACTTTTGTACTCTTTACGTGAGTAGTATAGTCTATGTCATTTTCATCCAAACGACCATAATCAAGCGAAATACTACTTACCGGAAGTACTTTACCCTTTGTACGTTGCAAAGCAGGTAATAATTGTTTAGTTAAATAATATTGACCGATAAAGTTAATATGGAAAACATTATTATAACCTAACTCACTTTTAGACAACGGAACATCATAAACACCAGCGTTCAAAATTAAGTAATCAATACGACGATCAATCAATTTAGCGACAACTTCATTAATTGAACGAATATGATTTAAATCAATTTTAATTGTTTCAATTTCAGCATTGGCAAATTCTTCACGCAATTGTTTACTTAAACTTTCCATTCTTTCAACATCACGTTCTAACATAATCAAACTTGCATTGCATTGCAATAAATAACGTGATAAGACACTGCCCAAACCACCAGCAGCACCGGTCATCACAACAACTTTACCTTGCAAATCCCAAGTGTTTTCTTTTAACCATTTTTCAATATTTAATGCCATAATGTTTATATTAACAAAGATTTAGCAATTCAACAAATTATTTTTGGCGACCTGCCCCACAACCATCGCAAGTAGTTTTTGTACTATCATTCAAAGTATCACAATATACACAGCGCCATGTACCATTTGGTGTTTCGGCTGTTTTTGCACTTTGTCCAAATTTTGCCTTTTCTGTTGCTGCAATTTGTTCTGGTGTTGCTTTCTTTGCCGTTAAAGACACAATCAATGAAATCACAAACATTGCACCTGCAAGACCAGCAACAAGAATTGTTGCCAAACGTAAACTATCACGCGTCTTAGCACAATCAACATATTCTGCATCATCTTCTAATGTAGTATCTTTATAATCCAAAGGTATTGAATCAGTTAATAACGAAATCATTGTCTTTTTATCATCGATTGCCAAAGTAACACCATCACGTTTTAATTGTAATGCAATCGCTTCATCATAAACATAAAAAGAATAACCGTCGATTAAACCATATTCATACAAAACACGAAACTTGCCACTATCTTTCCATTCCTCAATTCCGGTTACTGTTGCAAGCACTTGATAATTTGCATCCAATTCAGCACTAACTGCCATACCATGATAATGATTATAGTTCTCGCGCATAAAGGTTAAATCTTCTTCACAATTATACCAGTTTATTCCTAAAACCACAGCTACCATTACTGCAAGTACAATTAACACAGACAATAAAGAACTAGTTGTCGCGCGACCTGCACCAAAATAAACAGGACGACCAAAAATCACGGTTGTGTGTGGGCGCCAACGCATTGAAGGCATATGCACACGTGAACTACCACTACTACGATGAGAACCACCAAAATGGCTACTACCACCGAAAGAGCTACGTCCAAAATGACTGCTTCCTCCAAAACTACGTGAGCCACCGAAATGACTGCTTCCTCCACCACTACGTCCACTCGGCATAACTAATTTACCTCCTATTTTTATTTCTAGAAAATTTTAGCAACCTGCGCGAATTTTGTCAATAAAACACTAATCCTCAAGATTGTAATTGTGATTTAAGGAAAAATGTGTTAACATCAAGTTAATGAGATTAAATGTTTTAGTTGGATTGTCTTGGCCATACGCAAATGGTCATTTACACTTAGGACACATCGCTTCATCATTACCTGCCGATGTGATTGCTCGTTACTACCGTGACCACGGTGCAAACGTTAGTTTTGTCAGTGGTAGTGACTGTTTCGGTACACCAATTTTGGTTAGCGCAAAAAACGAAAACTTAACACCGACACAGATTGCCGAAAAATACCATACCAGCCACCAACGTGATTTTAACGATCTTGGCTTTTCTTTTGATTTATACACATCGACTTTAAGTGAAGCACATCAAAACTTTGCGGCAAACTTTCACGCTGACTTATATGATACTGACAACGTATTTGTGAAAACTGTTCCCCAGTTATACTGCACTAAATGCCAACAATATTTACCCGACCGTTATGTGGAAGGCACTTGTCCACATTGCGGCAAACACGCTAAAGGTGATTCTTGTGACCACTGTGGTAAAATTCTAGAACCAGAAGATTTACAAGACCCACATTGTAAATTATGTAGTGCTACCCCAGAACTACGTAACACCGAACAAATCTATTTATGTTTAAGCAACTTCCAAGAAGTTATCCAAAAAAACTTACAAGACAAACAAAAACAATGGACAAACAATGCCGTTGGTATGACAAACAAATATTTAAATGAAGGTTTAATTGACCGTGCGATTACACGTAATATCACTTGGGGTGTCCCTTTACCAGCCAACGCAACAAAGCTCTTAAACGATGTCAAAGATAAACGTGTTTACATTTGGGCAGAAAATGTTTTAGGTTACCTTTCCACTACCCACACAATTAAATCAGACTGGCAAGAATTTTTATTAGATAATAATGACGCACCAAAACGCCACTACTATGTCCACGCAAAAGACAATATTCCATTCCACAGCGTGATTTTACCAGGATTGTTGTTAGCTGAAAACAAACATCAATGGCACTTACCTGACTACATCATCAGCAGTGAATACTTAACAATGAACGGTAAAAAGATTTCCAAATCAACAGGTAACTACATTAGTGCACGTCAACTCATTGATAGTTTTGATGTCGATATGATTCGCTATTATTTTTTACGTAACACTAACGACAAAAAAGATGCGAACTTCTCTTTTGAAGATTTTGTTTATACCGTTAACGGCGAACTAATCGATAACTACGGCAATCTAGTAAATCGTACCTTAAGCTTCATTAAAAATAAATTCGACGGCAAAATTCCGGCAATGAAACCAAATTCTACCATCACACAAGAAATTGATAAAACACTACTCGACTTCAACCAACAAATTGAAGCAGGTGCTTGCAGTAAAGCTTTGGCCACAGCAATGAGCCTGGTTGCCTTTGGTAACAAATGGTTCAGCGACCATACACCGTGGAAAACCTTAGACCCACAAACGATTGCCGAGTGCGTTGTCGTTATTCGTGCTGTAACTAATATGTTAAAATATTTCATTCCAAATGGTACAGCTAAAGTTCAAAACTGGTTGGCAACAAAAACACTAGGCGACATTAGTGTTCTTTACAAAAAACTAGATATGAAAGAAATACAGGAGCGTACATGGTAATTCGCAATTTAAAAGGCGTTACGGACTTTGACCCAACAGTAATGACACTCCGTAACCATATTACAGACACTTTACGCCGTAATTTTGAATTATACGGTTATCAACCTTTAGACACGGCAATGCTTAATTATCGTGACCTACTCACCTATAAATACGGCGACCAAGCCGAAATCGTCAAAGAAATTTATTCTTTATCTGACCAAGGCGCACGTGATTTAGGCTTACGTTTTGACTTAACTGTCCCCTTTTGTAAATACATCGCACTAAACCGTAGTTTAAAGCTTCCATTCAAACGCTACGAAATCGGCAAAGTTTTTCGTAACGGACCTGTCAAAGCCGGACGCTTACGTGAGTTCATTCAGTGCGACGTCGACGTTGTTGGCGATGGTAGTCGTGGTATCGAAATTGAGTTACTTGAACTTGCTATTACCTGCTATTTGCAACTCGGCATTAAACCACAAATCCAAATTGGACACCGTCAAATTTTAATTGGCTTATTACAATATTTAGGTGTTACCGAAAACCACGATGCCATTATCGGCATTCTCGACAAAATCAAAAAGATTACACGCGATGAAACACTAACTGAATTAGGCAAGTTTCTTCCTAGTGAAAAAGCTATTCAATTATTAGATACAGTTACTCTTGATTTTAATGCACTGGAAAAAATATTACCTAACAACCAAGGCATCACTGAAATCAAGCAACTCTTTACTCAACTCACAGCATTAAATTTGGCGCAATATTGCTTATTCACCCCATCACTAGCACGTGGCTTAAACGTTTACACTGGTGTTGTTTGGGAAGTATTTGATGCTACCGGTCAGTATACATCATCACTCGGCGGCGGCGGTCGTTACGACCAAATTATTACTAACTTTGTCGGTTCTGGTATTGCTTACCCTGCCGTTGGTATGTCGTTTGGACTTGAACCAATCACAGCTGTTCTTACTGCACCAACAGCCACAAATAGCATTAAATTACTCATTGTGCCAATGAACACCGAACCACAATGCCACAACTTAGCAAACCAATTACGAGCGCTTGGTATTCCTACAATGTTATGGACAGCGAAACCTAAAGTTGGTAAAGCATTGGAATATGCAGCAGCAACTTTAATTAAATATGCGACCGTCATTGGAACAGACGAAATCAGCAGTGGCAAACTACGTCTGAAAAATTTACAAACAGGCGAACAAAAAGATTTTGCTTTAACCAATTTAACTGAATTAGCACAACAATTAAAGCAATAACATTGCTTACCAAATTAAACTCGTTAGCAATCCTACATACATCAAAACCAACAAACCACCCCACCATCGGGTGGTTTTTTTGGGTACAAACAACATCACACCTAAAATTAAAATCATTAAAGTCAGCCAAGGCAAAACAACAACTCTGACAACTTGCGAAAATTGTAATTGTCCTAATACAGCCATTACCCCACAACCGACCGTAACCAACAAAGCATTAGACGTTGATAACACCTGCAAGCAACTATATTTTTCAACGCATTTTTTGTTGCAAGCGACAATCCAAGCAATCACAACTAACGGAGCAAGAATCACCATCGCCCACCTTCCATCCGGCATTCCAAAAAATGTAGTGATTAAATTTCTTTGCCAAAAGAAGACAAATGCCCCCACAAACAAAATCAAAACACCGACCAGCAACTTTAACCACAAACGCCCACAAATTTTTTGTTTGTGGACACGATTTGCTACCAAACCAACTAAAACCAAACCACAGCCAGCAAAACACCCCATTTCGCCAAAAGCCGTCGTCACCAATATTGCAAGCAAACCAATCAACGTCAAACCAACCTGCGCCCAATGTTCACGCGTTAAACTCACATTAAACAACAAACTGCCCAGCCCAATTATGGCAGTATTCACTGCAACCGTCCCCAAAACCACTCCAACAGCAATTTCAGCTTGCCCCATCAATACTGCCACACCCACCACAATCCAAACCGGCAACATTATTAAAACCCCGCGACAAAAAAAAGCACCGAGTCCAATTAACACGGCGCTTAACAAAAACCAACCCAAGGTAACAAACACAACTATATGTATGCCAGTGGCATACAAAATTATTTCATTACATTAGCAATATAAGTTGCAACATCTTGAATCGTTTGCATTTTGACCAAATCTTCATCAGCGATGGTAATGTTGTACTTTTCTTCCAAGTTCATCATTAATTCAACCAAATCCAAACTATCTGCATTCAAATCTTCTTTTAATTTTTTATCGGCAGTTACTTCGGCAACCGGTTTACGCAATTGTTTTGCAATCGCTGTACAAATTTCTTCTAACAATTTTGTTTCGTTATTCTTTTCCATACCTCAATTTTATCACACGACAAATTTGCCGTCAATCACTCGACTATATTGATCTTAAATTGTGCATCATTCAACTAAATCTATCTCGGCAGCAGGATTAGCTCGGTCAATAAGAATTTGCACACGTGTCGTAAGACCTTTCATATTATTATAATCAAAAGTAAGCTCACCATAAATCCATCCACTACCACCACCCGCATTTCTTTTTTCACAAACAATCTGAATGTCTTCGTTAATGTCATCCTCTTTTTTACAATAATATCTAACCTTTAATGTCCCATCAGTATTTTTATCACAAAACATTTCATATTTTAATTCATTTAAACCATAAACAGCTTCACCAACAAACTGAAATCCAGTAATTTTGGCACCACTTAAATATCCACCCTCAACACCATCAAGTTTAATGTATTGTGGGTCTAAAACAAACCCTGTTTCGAAAATATCATTTTTTGTATTAACCAAAAACTCTGGTCTTCCTGAATACACATACTCCACAGCAGTCCAGTCGGTGTTGGTCGTATCTTCTTCCGTTGACTTTTCAAGCTCGGTGAAGGTAACCTTAATCACATTTAATGTCGCAGCAAGTGCATAAACAATAAAAATTGTACTGATCAATTTAATTAAACGGGATTTGGCTGTTTTTCGTTTTCCTTCATCAGATGCCGTTGCAAACAAATAGCCAATGTAAACAGCATACAAAGTCATCAACGCACCAGCAATACTAACCAACCAAATAACAATGTTACTCAAGTCGGCCATAAATTCATTACCAGTATATAGAAGTTGTGATTTCATCCCCATAATTACTGACAGTATAACCTACACAACTTATTATGTCGAGAAAATAATTTTTAATGACACAGCATAAATCAATAAAACCAACACCAACCAAATATCAATCAAAGGTTCAAATTTTGTTTTTGGCAAATGAATACGTGCTCCACAAGCCGCCACGACCACCCAAAGAAAAAACAACAGCACTAAAAATTGTATAATTTGCACCAGTGCTGTATTCGACATCAAAGCTAACACATTTATGACTATGCTTAACGAAAGATATTTTTGAATGAAAATTTACGCTTATCGGTTATTCCTGTATAGCGCATAGATTTGATTAAACCAGTAATTGAAACTTCGCCTGTCTCAATACTCGCCGAAACAACAAACAAATCCACTCCCCCAATTACCAAACCGGCATTTTGCAAAAGCAAGACAATTTGTTCTGGCTCACTACTTTTAATTTTTTTCACACCAGTAATATTTAACTGACGACGATTAAGTAACGTTAAATCGCTTTTTTCATTTTCCATACTTATACTTATGACGTATAATGAAGATATGAAACTTTATAATACTTTGACCAAACAAAAAGAAACTTTTACCACGGTAAAGCCCGGCGTCGTGCAAATGTACTCATGTGGACCAACCGTTTATAACATTGCTCATATCGGGAACTTACGTGCTTATATTTGTGGCGATATCTTAAAAAAGACCTTACGTTACAACGGTTACCAAATTGAAGACGTAATGAACATTACGGACGTAGGACATCTCGTCGGTGATGGCGATAACGGCGAAGATAAAGTCGAAACCACAGCACGCAAGATGGGAGTTCATCCATTAGAAATTGCCAAAAAATATACCGACATCTTTATGAATGACTTAAAACGTTTAAACGTAACCCCAGCCAAACACATTGTCCCAGCAACCCAGTGTATTGATGGTATGATTGAACTCATTAAAACCCTTGAAGCAAAAGGCAGTACGTACCGTACCAGTGACGGTATCTATTTTGACGCCTCAACATTTCCTGACTACTTCCAACTTTCCAAAGGCAGTCTTGAAGGCAACATTGGTGGCGCACGTATAGCGCTCGGCGAAAAACGTAACATCAACGACTTTGCCCTTTGGAAATTTGTGAGTCCAAACACCATTCAAAAATGGGATTCTCCGTGGGGTGTCGGCTGCCCAGGTTGGCATATAGAATGTTCGGCAATCTCAATGCAACACTTACCAGTTCCTTTTGATATCCACACTGGTGGCGTCGACCACATTCCTGTGCATCATACAAATGAAATCGCACAAACACAAACTGCAACCGGCAAGAAAATGTGTAACTTTTGGTTCCATAATGAATTTATGACCATCGACGGTGGCAAAATGAGTAAAAGCTTAGGTAATGTTTATTCACTCGATGATTTAATTGCCAAAGGTTATGAACCAATGCATTTACGTTTATTGATGTTACAAACAATTTATCGTAGCGTCCTTAACTTCACTTTCACAGCACTGAACGGCGCACGTGAGAATTATCGCAACATTGTAAACGCTTTGCGTCGCCACCGTGCATCGACTACCCCAACCGACACGGAAGTTTTAAAGGAATTACGTCAAGCTTTTACCGATGCAATCAATAACGACCTAAACACGCCGATGGCGTTAGCCGTTGTCCACCAAGCGTTAAAACAACCAGACTCTCAAGATATTTATAAATTAGTGACTGAAGAATTTGACCAAGTACTTTCTTTGTCATTAGCAACAGCAGTACAAACTGAAACACAAACAATGATTCCTGACGAAATCCGTAATCTAGCCGAACAACGACTCCAAGCTAAAAAAGCACGCAACTGGCAAGTCGCCGACGAATTACGCAATAAAATAACCGCCGCAGGTTACCAAATCAATGATACCTCCGACGGTTATACGATTAACAAAATTTAATCAATTTTTATTTTTTCATACTTGCACGTAAACGTTCAATTGCTGCCATAATGTCATCTGTTGAACGTGGTGTTTTTGCGTTTGCAGTACCCAAACCTGCTGGACGGTTCAAACTACTGGTCGCACTGCCAGTGGTTGTTGTAGCAGTTGGTCTTGTTGTTGTCGTAGTATTTCCCAAACGTGAACCATAAAGTGAACTATAACTTCCTAAAGGACGAGATGTTGTTGATGTCGCACTTGTTGTGGTTGTTGTAGTTGTTGGACGACTTGTTGCAAACGAACTTGTTGTTGCACTTGGACGAGCAAAGCTGCTGGTTGTAGATGATGTTGCATAACCAGTTGTTGCAGGACGTACACTTGGACGCACAGGTGTTGGTGCTGGTGCAGGTGCAGGTGCTGGTTGAACATTTGGCATAGCTGGCTCTGCAATTGCCTTAACCTCAGGCATTTCTACTTTTTCATTAGCTTCCACTACTTCTTCTTTTGCTGCTTCGGTTACTGTTTCTTCAACTGCTTCTTTTTCTTCAGTAGCTACTTCTGCGGCAACTTCTTCAGACTCAGAACTTTCTTCTTTTTCTGTTTCAGCTTCTACTTCATCAAGTGTATCTTCAACTTTTTCTTCTGCAACTTCTTCTGTTTGTAAAATTAAGTCTTCGTTTTCTTTTGCTGGTTCTAAATCAACTTTTTCAACTTCTAATGCTGAACTAGGATTTTCTTCTACTACGGCATTTTTCACTGGACGTGATTTATCAATTTCACGTACGGTAATTGAACGTGTTGAGAACGTATAACGTGGACGACGGTAAAATACTGAACGTAACACATAGCAAACTAAAACAACCAAGAATGGAATTTCGATATTTTCAACGACGGTAAAAATATCGTTATTTGCTTGTGCAAAGATAATAATACTTGCAAAAATGAAGTAAGTCCACATTAACCAATTTGGGACTAAGCGTTTACGTAAAACACAACCCGTAATCGCTAAAATTAAAACAATACCAATCAGTCCAAGGCCTGCCCATAGCACAGCCACCAAAGGTATAAATGTATTGACTTTTGCCAAAAAGTCGATTGTTATATTCCAAATTTTATCCATAGTATTATAATAACATTTTTTACTATAAAAATGCAAGAATTTTTAACACATCACACCACCTCACCATATTATGACGTAGGACAACAACTTTTCACAAAAGAACGACGCGTCAGTTGTCCTAACATAATTGAAGGAGATAAAAAAATGTTTGATGAAATCCTAAAAGGAACAAACTGCAATTGCCACGAATGTGGTTGTAAAGAAACTTCAAAACCAAAAAAATGCAGCACCAGTTGTGATGTATTATGGATTATCATTTTAGTTATGGTAGTTTTAAAAGGTGGTTTCTTTGGCTTAGATCTATGCACGTTGATTATTTTGTTTATTGTTTTCGGTAAAGACATTATGTGCAAATTCAACTGCAATCCATGTTGCTAAGCTGAGCAGTACGACGAAATAAAAAGTCCTTATACAGGACTTTTTAAATGTTTTTATTTTTTGATTTTCTGTAATTCTTTAATTAAAGCTTCCGGAGTATCAACAACCGTAAACAACTCTTCTGGTTTAATTTTATAAGGACTGCCACCTAAACCTGTTTTAGTAAAACCATTTTGGTTGATGAAGTCATAAAACTCAATTTGCTTATTGAAGAAACCTTCAAAATTATACAAGAACAATTTAGCACTAATTTCACCCGAACGTAATGCTTCTACACTTGCCCAGAATTCATACATTGTACCAATTCCACCAGGCACAAAAACAATGGCGTCGCTATTGTGTGACATTGCATCCTGACGTTCGCTGATTGTTTCCAAAACGACAACCTTATCCGTTGCCATACCGTTTAAATCATCAATATATGTTTTTGGTAAATATAAAGTATTCGGCTTTTTACGTTCTACA
Source organism: Clostridia bacterium (assembly GCA_045588915.1). Lineage (GTDB taxonomy): Bacteria > Bacillota > Clostridia > Christensenellales > UBA1242 > RGIG8050. Next base: position 9,403 of record JAZNFA010000009.1, on the reverse strand, counting down.
TATACTTGATGAATTGTTGCCAAAACACCAAATCTGTTTCCACCCCAAATCAATTCGATATCATTATCACAAAATAATTCGCCGATACGACGTACACACTCTGTGAACTTTGCATTTGTTGCTGGATTAGTTCCACCACATACACATACCTTCATTTTATTATCTCCCTAAAATAAATAAATGATTTGCATAATCAATAATTGCATCTACTGTCCTTAGTTTTGCAATTTTCTTATTTTCTGCACCGTCAAGTTCCGGCATCTCAATGCCACGATTAACAACCTGCGCTAACAAAGTTTCAAAACCTTGAATCATCAAATCGACCATTTCTTGTCCCACTGCTTTACGACGTAAGCGAGTAATAATACGTTCGGAGAAAGCCAACACACTGGCAACATTACGTAACAATCTTGCAGTGTCAGATAAAGAAGTTTCAAATGGCGTCATTTGTTTTTCTTGTTCAGCCAACAAGATTTCTTGAATCGCATCCCAATCAATATCTAAGCCTACTAAAGTTGCCGTAGCGAAATCCAAACTCCCCCACAACCCAGCAAAAGCTTTTACTTCACTTTTGACTTTTTCTTCAAACTGCGAGTCAACTTCGGTTTGTTCATCAGTTGTCGTAACTGTTTCGTTTTCAACGGCATTGTGTTTTTTCATACGACCTTGATAAAATTCTAAGTTCGACGCATAAAAGTCGTTGTAACTAGACAATAAATCTTCAGCCACAGGAATTTCCACCTTGTTGCCCACTTGATAACCATTCACGTAATTTATCTTCAACACAAATTTAATTATATGTGTTTGACGGAATTCCGTCAAACATTATAATTGAATCATTATGATTTATTTAGATAATGCAGCCACCACGAGAATTCAACCAAACGTATGGCAAGCAATGCAAGAAATTGAACAAACAACTTATTTCAATGCCAATACATTATACAAAGGTGGTGTCCAAGCATCACAGATTATTACACAAGCACGCACTATTTTAATGAATAAATTACACACCCAAACAGGACAACTTATTTTTACCAATACAGCCACACAAGCTAATCATTTAATTATGGACCATTGTATTCGCCGTCCACAACAACATCTAATTATCACAGCAGGTGACCATAATTCAATCTACCTAGCAGCTAAAGCGCGCAGCAATCAAGGTTACACCGTTGACACACTTCCACTACTTCGTGATGGAACAATTGACATAAGTGCAATCGACAAATTAGTTACCGAACAAACCAGTCTTGTTATGTTTAGTTTAGTTAACAGCGATATTGGTACCTACCAAGATGCAGCGACACTTGTTGCTGCAATTCGTGCACGCAATCCCAAAGTTCATATCCACGCCGACGCAGCGCAAGCCTTTGCGAAATTTGATTTTGATGTAACACAATTAGATTTAGATAGTGTTACCATTTGTGGACATAAAATTCACGGGCCAAAAGGTGTTGGGGCACTCTGGGTTCGTGCTGGTATCAATCTTGAAGCACCACACGGCACACTCAGTCAAAGTGCTATTATGGGACTAGCCACAGCAGCACAAAATTTCCATTGTCCTCACATCGAGAAAATTCATCAATATTTAGTTGAACACCTACCGACAAATTGCCGAGTTAACGGCATCAATAATAACCCTTATATTACTAACATCCTTTTACCAAACATCTTTGGTGAAACAGTTTTAAACGCCTTGTCTGCTCAAGGAATTTATGTTGGACTTGGTTCGGCTTGTGCATCACACGCTAAAGGCAATCGCACATTAGAAGCTATGAAACTAACACCACAACAACAAAAACAAGTGTTACGCATCAGTCTTGGTATGGATAATACTTTGGAAGATATTAAAACCTTTTTAACTGCCTTAGAAAAAATATTAGAAGCGATAAGCACTCACAATATTTTTTAACAAAAAAGCAATTGTCAATGGTCCAATTCCACCTGGCACAGGTGTAATTGCCGCCGCTTTAGGTGCTACCCCAGCAAAATCGACATCACCGACTAAACGACCATCAGTCAAACGGTTAATGCCAACATCAATAACGACAACACCATCTTTAACCATCTCAGCTGTCAATAAATTTGGACAGCCCGCAGCTACCACAATAATGTCAGCCATCTTGGTAAATTGACTGATGTTTTTCGTTAAGCGATGACACACCGTCACGGTCGCATTTTCATTCGTCAATAACAACGCTGTTGGTCGTCCCACAATTTGACTACGCCCAATCACAACCACATTTTTACCACTCACATCAGGACATACACTATGAATCGCGTGCAGCACACCTTGTGCTGTACAAGCCACCAAACCACGACCACCACTGGCTAACAACCCCATATTTGTGACGGTCAAACCATCCACATCCTTACGTGGATCAATCAAATTAATAACTTCACTTAAACGATTACCAACAACTTCATAAGGAACAGGCAATTGTAACAAGATACCATTCACACTTTGGTCAGCTGATAATTTACGTACCAAATCTGTTAACTCTTCATACCGACAAGTCGCCGACAAAGTATGCAATTCAAAAACTATCCCAGCTTGTTCACAAGCACGTTGTTTATTCCGTACATAAATTTGGCTCGCTGGATCATTACCGACTAAGATGGCAGCAAAACGTACCACACCACCCTGTGCTTGAATTTTCTGCACTGACGTAGCCACTTCTGCACGCACTGCTGCTGCTAATGCTTTTCCATCAATAATTTGAGCCATATCTTATTATACCCACAGCACGAACGCTTTTACAACTAATTGTTGCCAAAATCATTCTCTTTGTATATAATAGATTGTTAAGGTCTGGCACGGTTGCTAAGTGGTAAAGCAATGGTCTGCAAAACCGTTATGCGTCAGTTCGATTCTGACCCGTGCCTCCATTTAAATTTCTTCATTTAAGTGATCAACATTGTCACAATCATAAAGGTGCAAATCAAAACCTAACTTTTGGTAAGTGTTGGCAGTTCCCCCCAGCATAATTTGTTCTGTTCCGTACTTTCTTCTTATTTTCTCAAAAGCATTATCTAACGCTTGATTTTTAATTTCATCATTCACATCACTTAATAAATTAGTTTGTAAATCACTGACCGTAGTCAAATTTCCGACGGCAACTCTTAAAGCACGAATCGGACGAAATGGTTTTTGCACCCAAATTTGCTCAAAGATTTTCATTGCTGTCCGACGAATTGTCAAAACTGTGTGCGTTGCATAAGGTAAACTTGTCTGCGCACCACACCATTGCAGTTCAGGATTTTTGATTGATAAATGAATTGTAAACCCTTGCAACTTTTGTTCTCGTAACCGGAAAGCAATTTTTTCACTCAACAAGTAAATCACAGATTCTACTTCCTGCCGAGTAGTTAAATCAAAAGGCAATGTTGTTCCATTACCAACACTGCGTGGTACTTCACGAAAATAATAATCATTTACTTCGCTGTAATCCTCACCACGAGCTGCCGCAATTAACTTTTCAGCATTAATGCCAAGAAAACTTTTTAAGATATTCACGTTATAATTTGCTAAATCGCCAATTGTTTTTACATTTAATTTTTGCAGTACATTTAGTGTCTTTTTCCCCACGAATAATAAATTACTTAAAGGTAATGGGTATATTAAACTTTGATAATTTGTTAAGTTAATTTCCACCACAGCATCAGGCTCAGCCAAATCACTACCTAACTTTGCATAAGTTTTATTAAACGAAACGCCAACTGAAATTGTTAGCCCTAACTCATCTTTAATCGCACGCCGAATTTGATGAGCAATTGCAACGCCATCACCAAAAAGTTTTTGACTATGTGTTACATCTAACCAACATTCATCAATACCAAAACTTTCCACTTGATTGGTAAATCGATAATAAATATTTTGTACTTTTTTACTGTACATTTCATATGCTTCGTAATCAGTTGGAACAATTTCAATTTCCGGACAAAGCCGTTTCGCTTCCCAAATCGGCATTCCGGTTTTCACACCCATTCGTTTGGCATTCTCACTTTTTGCCAAGACAATCCCCTTCCGTAAAGATGGATTACCACAAACAGCAATAAACTTTCCACGCAATTCCGGTTGACAAACAACTGCCACCGAAGCAAAAAAATTATTCAAGTCACAATGCAAAATAACACGTGAAATATTACCTTTGGATTTAGAATTAAACATACGTCTCCAACTAAATCCCATAATACCATTATTATCGTGAAATGAAAAACCAATAACCTCAAGGAGCAAAAACTTGACATTGGCATACAATAGTTATATAATCTATGCTTGTGTGTCGGGGGAAGACAAAAAACAAGAGGAGTTGAATTTTTATGAATGAACAATTAAATAATACATCAATGGAACTTGATAACGAACAAGCCATCAATGCTATTTATGACTTAGAAAGCAAAGTCTTTGGCAACAATATTAAACGCGAACCACTTGCAATCAAGCACGTGGAAAATAATTTAGGCATTATTGGCACAATCAATCCAGGTGCAAAAAATCTTTACAACCTTTCACAAAAATTAGACCGTAAAATTCGTACTAAGGAAGATGCCGAGAATAATGTTGAAATGAGTGAAATTATCGCTCGTGATTTCAAAGACAATGAAGCAGAATTATTTGACAAAATCAGTGACTGGTCTCGTTTTACCGTAATTATTCAAAATTATCAATCCTTACCAAACATTCTTGAAGGATTCTTGAAAAAATTTGGTGGCGATGTTGTCATTCACGAAAGAGAAGATTATAATGCAGTTCATCTTCATACAAACTACAAAGACGTTAATGCTGAATTCCAATTTCATACAGTCACCAATGCTGAATTAAAAAAAGCAACCGACGTTGATTATCACGCATACAACAATATTATTGTTCCCAAAAATTCTCAGATTGAAGAAGAAAGAAAAACAACCGAAGACGAAATCAAAAAATACTGTCAAATGGTTTATCAACGTAGTGACTTCCAAGCAAGTTTACCAGCAATCAAAGCAGTAGTTGAAAAGTACCAACAACAAGCACACGAACCCCAAACACCTAAACTACACCACTTCTGTGAATATGCTAAAAAAGCTGAACTGGTCCAAAACGAATTGGACGAAGTCTTAACTGCTTTCATTGCGCAAAATCTACAAACGAAGACAAACGAAACAAACACCAAAGACAACACACAAATCTAACCAGAACAAAGAAAACTAATGAAATAAAAACACCTTAATCGACAAAACATTAAGGTGTTTTTTACTCTTTCTTACGGTTGTCAAGTGTGCTTAACTACCATTTTAATATTTTTTAATTTCTATTGAACTTTTTATTATCATAAAAATTCCCATTATCAATATAATAACAGCAAAGATTGAACCTGTTAAAGTTGTCATTATTTTTTTTAAATAAATAATCTTCTGAAGTGCCAAAAACAGTTAACATTGCAGTTTCCAAAGAAAACATTGATACTAAAGCTGATGATAGACTAACAAATTTTATTGCACTTATAATAGGTTGATTGAATTTTCTATATCTAATACTGTTTATAATTGCTAATGTTGTAGATATGAACGTAAATAGTGCTATTGCTATAGTTTCTATAAAATGGTATAAAAAACCTTGATTATAACGAATCACAAAAAAAGTAATTATTGCAAGAGCAATATTCATAATAACTAAAATAATTCCACAAAACCGATATCTGTACCATTGTTGTTTTATATTAGATTGATAATCTTTATGTATATCTTTTAATAAAAAAAATCTCATTATTGATAATAAAATATAATATACTGCCAAAGAATAAAACCACAATGATTGATTTATCACACCCATCATTAAATAAAACAACATACACAATATATTTGTTGATGTGTTTGTGTATAATGAAATTTTGTTCCTGTAATTTATATCTGTTTTATATTTTATAAGTAGTTTATTATTTTCAGAAAACATTTTTATTTTTTTTACAACAACAGATAATCTAAAACAAACAATCATTAAAGCATATGCTGAAATTACATAAGAACAATACTGCAAAAAGGAAATAGGATTATTAAAGGCAAAACTATATATTAACCCAAAAATAGCAATAGCCGTAAAAACTACAACTATTGCTATATGTGGATAACATATCATTTTTAAAAATTTATTTCTTTCAAACAAGACATATCTCCTAAATTTAGACATTTTGTTAATATATTTATAATAGTTTGAATTTCTTCTTTGCAGTCATTCTTTATCCAATCGCGCATTACAGCACTCATACCCGACAAATAAAAACTCATCATATATTTTTGTTCACGCTTTGGAACTAAAAATCTATCTAATATTGGTTCAAATATATTTATATGAAGATGGTTAATAATGTATTGCTCTTTTAATATTGTGGGTTGCGAATAAGCAATTTTGTATATTGCTTTATTTTCTTTTAAAAATTCTAAATATGGCAATAGATATTCCGGTGTAATTAACAATAAATCTTCTAATTTAGAGTTATTTATAATTTTTTTATTTATTACTTTATTGCTAAATTTTTTGTTAATTTTATGTCCAACATACTCAATACATTCCGAAAGTAAGTCATCTATCGTTTCATAATGCAGATAGAATGTAGAACGATTTACCCCTGCTTTTTCACAAATTTCTTTTACTGTAATAAAAGCATATTCTTTTCTTTCAAGCAACAAAATCAATGCCTCATCCATTAAACAAGCAGTATTATAATATTTACTTTCAGATTTATTTAATTTGTTGCTTTCCACTTTCTTATTCCTCCTCAGCAATTTCTTTTGCTAAACGAATAATGTCAGAGCCATATTTTTGTTTACCACTTTTGAGCATTTTCTTATAAATTGGATAGTTTACACCACAACCTATAAGTCCAACAACTCCAACAACAACACCAATCACCATTGACAATGTTGTTCCACCACCAATAGCCCCCATACAGAAACTCATACCGGTTCCAAGGATAAGAGCAAAGATAACACCAAAACTATAAGTAAATACTTTAGCTGGCTTTTTTGCCTTTTGGTCTAATTTTTTTAGAGCAACAACCTTTGACGTTTTCTTAGGTGCATACTCATTGGCAATTTGTTCTGCGTAAATTTTGTCTGTGTTCATTTTATCTCCTTTTATTTTTAATACCATTATTATAGCAATAATTTTTCACAAGCTCCACAACACTAAAAATAAAATGTGTTGATTTTAAGAAAATAATTTAGAATTTTTTTAATAAAAAAGACACCTTATCAATTATTTTGATAAAGTGCCTAATTAGTTTCATAAACCAATGACTAAGGCGTTCTTTTTTATGAGAAAATTTGAGAAAAATTTTTATTTAAGCATAATAAACGACATCACTATAATTACAGCAACCACATCCTGAACTACTTCTGTTCCAACAGCTATTACATGCAGTTGTATAATAATATGGTTGATTGAAACCATACGGATAAATATATCGATTGCTATAACTATAACCATATACTGGGCAATAACACCACATATTGATTTCTCCTCCTTTGCAAACCGCTCCAAAGGCGGTCATTACTTCATTGTATGCGTAAACATAAATTCTGGTACTTGTCCCACAATAATGCTATCGGCAAACAACATATCAACAGCAACCTTAGTGCGCTTCGTACAAAACGGCAATACAATATCAACCACAGCATAGGTACGCAATGTAATTTTGTGTTCCGTTTGGTTAATCCCAGCCGTCTTGAATTCAGAATCAAAACTGCAATTCATTGCTCCTATTAGTTTGAACTTTAACCTTACTGTCCATCCTTGTCCCACAAGAAATGGAATCCCCGAAAAAGTTCCTACTGGCACAGGAAGACCTTGATTACCTAATTCGGTTAAATAATTTTGTGCATACGTGGAAACTTTGACAGCCAAAAAGTTCATTGCCACAGCGTCTGCGTTGATGCTGGTAATCGTACCGTTCTCATCACGACGAATGTCCGTCAAATTACTATACGTATCAGTATTTACTACATCGGCTATTCCACAGTTGACAGCTTGCACAGCTACTGCATCAATCAAAGCACCAGCATAGTTAAACACAACAGGATTCACGGCAAAAACCAACCAAACTGCACAAACAGCAACCACAGCTCCAATTCTTAAAGTCCAACAAGTAATTCGTCGCATAATTATATATACGGCTAAATCGACTTGCATTTTCTGTAATTTTCGTGCTAAACTAAAGGCACGCTGATGTAGCACAGTCGGTAGTGCATTTGATTCGTAATCAAAAGGTCGCGAGTTCGAATCTCGCCATCAGCTCCAAAAAAAAACGCATAATCAAGATAGTTATTCAATATTTATTGACAATGGCAATTCTCATTGTTAGTATCATAGTCATTTCTGTCATCGGCACAATTGCTCATTTTATTTATGAACTATCAGAACATAATAAAATTGTTGGATTGTTTGGTTCTGTTAACGAAAGCACGTGGGAGCACATCAAGATTGCCTTAACAGCGACCATTCTTTGGAGTTTGATTGACGGTTTCATTTACGGCCCAAATCCAAATTATTTTTTAGCCAAATTATTCAGTTTATTAACGGTAATTATTTTGATGCCACTGCTCTTTTACGGCTACCAATTTATCTTCAAAAAAGACAATACTGTTGTTAACATCCTTATCTTTTACGTTGTCATTATTTGCAGTCAACTGCTGTTCTTTAATCTTATCGCACTCAAACCAGTCAACTTTTTCTGGCAATATCTAACAACCATTGGCACATTCATTGTCTTTGGGTGTTATCTAACTTTAACTTTGATGCCACTACGTAACTTTTTATTTAAAGACCCAATTACCGACGATTACGGATTCAAAGGTCATTCCGACTCAACAAAAAATGAACAAAAAAAATAACCCCAACAGGGTTATTTCACTTTTGGAGCGGGTGATCGGAATCGAACCGACGCTATCAGCTTGGAAGGCTGGAGTTCTACCATTGAACTACACCCGCATGTATCAACAACTGACATAATCAATTATACTTTGAACTAAGTTATTTGACAACACTTTTTTTTAAAAAAATAAAAAAAAGATACAAAAGTATCTTTTAATATAATTTTTTAGTAATATTATTACCCTCTTGTACCATGACACCATTATCAAAATTATAATCAAATTTTTGAACTAACTTTAACCTGTTTATAATACTTGCATATTTTTCATGGAACTCTTTGCTATCAATAGAATCTTCTGATTCTTCAGTAGCTTTAGTAGAATCAACTAATTTATTTAATTCTCTAATTTCAGAAACTAAATAATATATACTATTATAGTAGTTATAATTCCACCTAAGTAAAAGCCAGCTCCAATACTTAATCCAATGCATGTAACAGCTAAAAGACCAGCAGCAGTTGTTAGTCCTTTAACATTAAATCCATCTCTT
>JAZNFA010000008.1:0-222545 GCA_045588915.1 Clostridia bacterium | reverse complement strand
ATCAAATACAATATCATGATATTCAATCATTAATTGAAAAACAGTCTTAATATAATTATTATAATCAGTAGTTGTACAAATTTGAATAACTCCAACATCAAGATATCGATATATCTCGTCTGTATTCATTTCTTTAATTTTATTTACGTCTATAACTTTATTTAAAATATTTAAAGTATCTTCATCTAAATCATCAACTTCCCGAATTATTGGAGTAACAACTTGTAAAGTTGCGGTGACATTGTAATTATTATTTCCTATTAATTTTCCATTAAACATACCAATACAAATTACACCTACAAGAGTAATACCAGCAGTTAAAAATGCAACAGTTCGTTGAATTCGTTCTTTTTTTAACAAAAGCAACATTATTAAAATAATAAAAGGAAAAAAGAAACACTCTGTACGCCAACTTCCAACGATAATTGTAAAAAAGGCAATCTCTAAAAGAATTAAAGTAGTGATTTTTTGTTCTTTATTATAATAAAGATATTACAATACCAAAAATTGGTAAATTCCTATCCTAAAACCACCAAGTGTATAAAAGTACTGGAGGAAAGAAAAAAAATATAGACAAGAATATTTCTAAGATTATTTTCGATTTTTCTTTCTTTGCAAAATGATTTGCTAAGGTTACAACGCAATAACTATACATAAGGGCATTTAAAAGAACTTGAAAAAATTGAACACTAAAAATAAAAGGAAGAGTTTGTAAACAAAGAATGTGGAATGTTCCACTAAAAAAATGATGCCATGGTGTGGTTTGATAAAATCCAGCATCATTTACTATAAAAATGTCATCGTACACCCATGTACCTGGATAAGTTAACAACAAAAAAATCCAACCAATTGCACAAAAAACGCTAGCTAAAATCAACTGATGTTTTATTGTTTTTTCTTGATAGCGTTGAATTAAGTTTTTAATTATTAAAACTAATGCATATAATACTATCAAATGAACTACTTTAAAAATATAAACAGTAATTACAATTTCATAATTAAAATATAATAATTGATAACAACTAATGTTCATTAAAAACCAAATAGCCAGTACGATGTTTGCAACTTTTTTGTTGTATAGCTTTTTTAACGCAGGAAGTTGATTAAGTAATTGATTAAACAAAAAAAACAATATAAAAATAATAAAGTTAATATCCATTTTTCTGTGTACAATTTACTTTCATGATATTTCCAGCCCGAAATCCAAGTGAAATTCAATACATAGACGTAGAAATCTTGGCAAATTAAACCAATCCAAATAATACTGGCACTTACGGCTACTTTAAAGTTGAATAGATACTGCAACACAGTTTGTTTTGTAGAATTGGTAGAATTTACAGATTCAGTTTCCATCTTTAATAGATTAACATTAACTATATACTGTGTAAAGTGTAACTATATTTATTAATAGTTAAATAATTGACAAAAACTTAAAAAAACTTGCAACTTTTTTGAATTTTTGTTATATAAATATAAATCGTAAGATTATATTGAGTTTATCCTTTTGTACTGGCTAGGTTAAGATTATTCAATATTTATTGTGCGTTGAATGGAGGGAAGGCAACAATGTTTAAATTGATGAAACGTCTGCAATTAGTTGACTGGCTATGTTTTTTTTGCGCAATTGCTTCAATTGTGTTACAGGTTTGGTTAGATATTAAAGTTGTTGATTATACCCGCAATCTTTCTTTGGTTATCACAAGTGGATTAGGTCAGGTATTAGAGCAGGGTGCCTGTATGTTAGGTTGTGCGTTAGTTAGCTTACTTGGTGCTATTCTTTGTGGTTTTTTCTTCGCTTTAATTTCAGCACGACTTGCGCGCAATTTACGTCGTGACGTTTATTTAAAAGTTCACGAGTTATCAATGGCTGATATTAAAAAATTTTCCGTTCCAAGTTTAATTACGCGCACAAGTAATGATATTGGTCAAGTTCAAATGTTCATTGCAATGGGAATGCAAATGTTAATTAAAGCTCCTTTAACTGCAATTTGGGCAATTAGTAAAATGGCAAATAAAAACTGGGAATGGAGCACTTTGACGGTAGCTGCAGTAATTTCAATCGTAGTTGGAGTTAGTTTTATAATGTCTTTAGCTATTCCTAAATTTAAAAAAATTCAATCATATATTGATGATATCAATAATGTAACGAAAGAACAATTAACAGGAATTCGTGTTGTGCATGCTTTTAACGCAGAAGAATTCCAAGAAAACAAATTTGAAGAAAAAAACGAAACCTTAACCAAAACACAAATTTTCACACAGAAAACAATGGGATTTATGAATCCTTTAATGTATTTAGTTATGAATTTAATGTCTTTGGGGATTTATTGGATTGGCGCATTTTTAATTGCAGGTACAATTGAAAATGAAGGTCTTTTTGCCGATATGATAACTTTCAACGGATACTCTAGTCAGGTTGTTTCATCTTTCTTAACCTTAGTAATGATTTTTGTAATGTGGCCACGTGCCAGTGTTTCAGCTGCACGTATTAATGAATTATTAAATACAAAAAACAGTATTGTAGAAGGAAATTTTTTAGGTGAAACCGAAGAAAAAGGTGTAATAGAATTCCGTAATGTCAGTTTCAAATATCCAGATACAAATGAATTAATGTTAAAGAATATTTCTTTTAAAGCAAAAAAAGGGGACACTTTAGCTTTTATTGGTTCTACTGGAAGTGGAAAAACGACTATCGTTAATTTATTGATGCGTTTTTACGACTGTACTGAAGGTGAAATTTTAATTGATGGGATCAACATTCAAGATTATAAATTAAAAGATTTGTATAATAAAATTGGTTATGTCCCTCAACGTGCAGTTTTACTTTCAGGAACAGTAAGTACAAATATTACATTCGGAGATAATGGGAAAGAACAAATTACCGAAGATGAGATTAAACAAGCAATTGAAATTGCACAAGGTAAAAACTTTGTGGAAAAGATGGATAATGGTTATCAAGGGAACGTTGCTCAAGGCGGAACTAATCTTTCCGGTGGACAAAAACAAAGATTATCAATTGCACGTGCAATAGCACGTAACCCAGAAATCTATATTTTCGATGATGCTTTCTCAGCTTTGGACTATGTCACAGATTATAAATTACGTACGGAATTAAAACGACATACAAAAAATGCAACAAACATCATTGTGGCTCAACGTATTGGTACTATTATGAATGCCGATACAATTGTTGTTTTAGAAAAAGGAAAATGTGTTGGCATCGGAACTCACAAGGAATTATTAAAAAACTGTGAAACTTACAAAGAAATTGCTTATTCACAATTGAGCAAGGAGGAATTAAATGGCTGAAATAAGACATCAAAAATCACGTCGTGGTGGTATTAATCATGGGCCTGTAATCGTTGGTGAAAAGCCCAAAAATATGAAAACAGCCTTAAAAAAAATTGCAGTTTTTTTAAAGCCATTTTTGTTTTCAGTTATTACAGCAATTGTATTATCAATAACTTCATCAATTTTATCAATTATTGGTCCAAATGAAATTTCAAAATTAACAAATATAATTTTGTCTGGAGTTAAAACATCACAAAACCCGACACCTGATAAAATCAATTTAAATTTAGTAAGTAACATTGCAATAGTGCTGCTAATCATCTACGCAATCAGTGCGATATTCTCTTTGATTCAACAATTGATAATGGCAAAAACGGCAAATCGTTTTGCAAGTAATTTACGTAGTGGAATTTCTAAAAAAATAAACAAAATTCAATTATCGTATATGGATACCCATACTCGTGGTGATATTCTTTCAAGAATTACCAATGACGTCGATACATTAGCTCATTCAATGTCAAATTCTTTGGGAACTTTATTTAGCGCGATTGCTTTATTGTTAGGCTCAACCGTAATGATGTTTGTTACAAATTGGATTTTGGCAATTACTGCAATCTTGTCATCAATGGTTGGTATGATTTTAATGATTATCGTTTTACGTATCTCTCAAAAATATTTTATCCGTAGACAAGTTGAAATAGGTGAAATCAATGGGCACATTGAAGAAATTTACGGCGCACACAACATTGTTAAAGCTTACAACGCAAACGATAAAGTTACAGAAGAATTTGATCAATTAAATAATAAACTTTACAAAAGCAATAAAATGAGTGAATTCTTTGGCAGTTTAATGCCACAAGTTATGGGGTTTGTGGGAGAGTTAGGTTATTTAGCTGTTGTCGTTGTTGGTGCAATAATGTGTATTAATGGGTTAGTTCCATTTGGTGTTATACCTGCTTTCATAATATATGTACGATTGTTCACAAGTCCTATGTCACAAATATCACAATGTATGACCAGATTACAATCTGGAATTGCTGCTTCTGAACGTGTTTTTGAATTTTTAGACGAAAAAGAAATGTCAAACCAAGAAAATTGTAATGAATACCTTGCACCAGAAAATGCTAAAGGGAAAATCATTTTCCAAAATGTTAAATTTGGGTACCAACCAGACAAATTAGTTATTAAAGATTTTTCGTGCGAAGTACAACCAGGACAAAAGGTTGCGATTGTTGGTCCTACCGGGGCAGGTAAAACGACATTAGTTAACTTGTTAATGAAGTTTTATGATATAAATGATGGCGACATTTTAATAGATGGTATTTCTATTAAAAAATTAACTCGCGAAAATATTCATAATTTATTTACAATGGTATTGCAAGATACTTGGTTGTTTAAAGGCACAGTTCGTGAAAATTTATGTTACAACTGTCAAAACATTTCCGATGAAAAAATTATGGAAATTTGCCGTATTATCGGAATTGAAAATATTATCAATACATTACCAAATGGATTAGACACAGTCTTAGATGAAAACAACAATGTCTCAGCTGGTGAACGTCAGTTATTCACAATTGCACGTGGTATATTAAAAGAATCACCATTTTCAATTTTGGATGAAGCCACATCTTCGGTTGATACTCGTACAGAAGAATTAGTCCAAAAAGCCATGGATCACTTATCGGCAAATAAAACTTCATTCATTATAGCGCATCGTTTATCAACTATACGTAATGCAGATAAAATTTTAGTATTAGACCATGGTGATATTATAGAACAAGGTAATCATCAAGAATTGATGGCAATAAATGGGGCATATGCTAAGTTGTATCAATCACAATTCAAGAAATAGAAAACTTCTTAATACCGACAAAATTGTTAAATTATTTTCAATTTTAATCTTGAAAATTTATTAATTTTGTGGTTTAATAGTTGAATGGCTGATTTTTATGATAACTACAATAATTTAACCTTCGAAGAAGTACCTTTGGAAACTTTTTTGGGCGTTGAGTCAGCACGTAAAGCAGCCGTTCATTCAATCATTGCTAAAATTGCAAATAATGACAAAACAGTTATTGCTGGAATTGAGTCTTTAATGTATGATGAATTTGTTTTTACTTCCTTTGAGCGTGCGATTACTTTATTAATAACTGCTAAAACTGAACAACAATTACAACGAGTTGAAGCTGCTTTACAAGTAACAACTAATGAAATCAAAAATAACCACGCTAAAAACTCACAATATATTTCACACAAAAAAGCATCCTTATATTTGTACACGTTACAAAAGTTAATTTTTAACTTAGACAAATGGAAATTGCCTGGTAAAAAATATAACTTATATAAACCTCAACTGACTAAAAAATTACAATATGCTAGATTTAAATGTAAATATTTAAAAATTAGTGATGATACAATTCGATTAGAATGCTTTACAGACGCTTATCAACAACCTTATGATGAAAATTTACGCAACTTTGAGTTCTTAGATGAACAAGAATTAGATGGCTTTATTAAAAGAATAGAACGTTACGAAACAACTCATAATTCAAATGATATTTATAAAAGACGTCCATTAAATGAATTATACGCTACAGCGAAAAATACAAATAATATTGATAATTTAATTGCATACATAAAAGCATATAAAGGAATTAGAGAACTAACACTACATTATTACACACGTAATTTCCATTCCATTAATGATATTATTGCTAAATATGTTGGATCTAATGATTTATATAATATTTATAATATTGCTGAATCTCTCAAAGATTATTTACAACGTGAAGAACAGTTCAAAGCGATGATGAATAATTATGATAATGGACGTTCTAAATAATTTCGTTTTGTTGTCATAACAACATTATGTTATACTGAAATATGTTAAAAATAAATAATTTATGTAAAACCTATGCTAACGGAAAAGTTGGTGTAAAAAATTTAAGTTTGTCAATTAAAGCAGGCGATATTTGTGCATTTATCGGACCAAATGGTTCAGGGAAAACGACGACAATACGTTGTATTGTTGGTACTTTGGATTTCAATGATGGTGAAATTTTAATTGATAATAAATCAGTTAAAAACAATGCTTTAGATTGTAAAAAAATAACTGCATATATTCCAGATAATCCAGACATTTATGTAAATTTAACCGGAAATGAATATTTAAATTTTATTGCTTCAGTTTACCGAATTTCATCTACAGAACGTGACCAAGCGATTCAATACTACGCCGATCAGTGGGGATTAACAAACGACTTAGGTTTACCAATAAAATCATATTCACACGGTATGCGCCAAAAATTGGTTTTGATTGCTGCTTTTATGCGTAAACCTAAATTATTAGTTTTAGATGAGCCATTTGTTGGATTAGATCCACAAGCTTCCTTTACATTAAAAAACATTATGAATGATTTTGTAAAAAATGGTGGTGCAATATTTTATTCGACACACGTTTTAGAAGTTGCCGAAAAACTTTGCAACAAAGTTGTAATGATTAAGAATGGTGAAGTTATCAAGCAAGGTACAATGCAAGAAATTAAAGCTGATAAAAGTTTGGAAGAGGTATTCTTAAATGCGTAATGTTTGGTTACTCCTAAAAAATTATTTATTGTGTGGAATTGGTAACTTGCGACGTAAAAATTCTCGTTCTAAAACCATAATGGGAATTACTGGAATAATTGTTTTATATGCAATACTTTTTGCATTAGTTCAAACTTTTATGCTATTTTTAGCAAAAAGCTTCACACAACCAGTACCAGGCGAAGAACATTCTGATGCCTATATCAATATTGTTTTAGCAATGGGTTTAATTATTTCAGTTTTTATGGCTGTTATTTTTGCCTTACAAAAAATAACAGGTGGCAAAAAAGCTGATGATACAGAATTACTGTTAAGTATGCCTTTTAAGAAGGTTGAAATAATGATTGCAAAAGCATTATCAAGTTTTGCCTTTAACTTTGCCTTCGTTGCTTTATTTTATTTACCAAGCGTTATTGCTTATTTAGTTTATACTCCTTTTAACCTTACAGCGATTATAGGATGTTTTACCGTAATGCTCTTAATTCCTCTAATGGCTGTTGGACTTTCTTCATTAATTGATTTTTTAGTTACTATTTGTTTTTCTAACTCAAAAATCGGGAATATTTCAAAAGCAATCTTTTCAATAGGTACTTTAATTGCCGTAATGGTTATCTACGAATTCTTTGCATTAAATTTAGAAGATCCATTAATTATGTTTAATGTTGTTAATTGGATTATTACTTTCGACTTGAGAATAATGATCCCTTTAATTATCACTATTATAGGATTATTTATTTTAGGATGTTGGTTAAATTCTGTACTTTTAAATCGCGAAAGTCGTTCTACGCAATTCAAGGCAACTCGTATAAGTAAGAAAATCAATACGCCATTACAATCTTTATTAAAAATTGAAACTAATCGATATTTTAATTCACCAACTTTAATGATTAATACCTTGCTTGGACCTTTGGCAATGTTGTGTTTGACTGGATGGTTGATTTTTAACAAAGGACAATCTTTTACACCTTTAATTGTGTTTACTGGGTTGCCTGATACAGTCATATATTTATTTATTGGTTTTGTTTTTGCTTTTGCCGCAATCTTAACATATCCATCTTCCGTGTCTATTTCAATTGAAGGTAAACAATTTTGGATTTTACGTAGTATGCCAATTTCAGCGTCAACAATACTTACAGCAAAAGCTTTATTCAATATTATTTTATTAGTACCTTTGATTTTAATTTGTGGAATAATATTACAAATTGTCTTAAATTTATCTTTGCTAAATTTTATAATTTTGGTTTCAATTCCTGTTATTACTTCAATTTTAGTTTCTTATACTGGTGTTTTTGTAAATTTACTTTTCCCAAAATTTGATTTTGAAAATGAACACACATTACTAAAACAAAGTATCAGTGGATTTATTTTAATGTTCGGTGGAATGTTATTGATTTTAGGCTTAGCAGGGCTTTCTGTATGGCTTTTATTTAAATTGCCAGTTTATGTCATCTTTGTTATTTTAACAAGTGTTTTAGTGTTATTAACTTCAATTATGATAATTTTAACATATACAGTTGGTAAACGCATTTTTAATCGTTTATGAGAAATAATATATAAAAGTGAAAAAGCTAATTATACTTTTATCAACTTTTTTAATTATTTCTGTTTCTTTATATTTGTTTATATTTAATGCATTGTATCCATTAAAATATAAAAACGAAATATTGATTGCCGCTCGAACTTACGCTGTTGATCCGGTATTGATAGCCGCAGTTATAAATGCAGAAAGTAGTTTTAAAACAAATACAATTTCAAAAAAAAATGCAGTAGGGTTAATGCAGCTATTACCATCAACAGCTGAATCTTTAACTGATGAAGCATTTGATTTATTTGATCCTAAAACAAATATTACACTAGGAACCAAATATCTCGCATATTTAATCAAAAAATTCAAAGACGTTGATACAGCATTATTTGCTTACAATGCAGGAGAGGGAAACGTAATACGTTGGCTAAAAGAACAAAATAAAAACAAGTTACAAACTTGCCCATTTAAAGAAACTAATGCTTATGTAAAAAAAATAAAAAATAGTTTGCGATTTTATCGCAATCGAATTTAGTCAACTTTTGACAATCTTTGACATATTCATTGATATGGATAAATCAACACAAAATTGGGAACAAATGACATATCCTTTTTTTAACATAAAGTTAAATTATGCTTTAAACGCACTAGAGCCTTATATCGACAGCAAAACTATGCACTTACACTATGAATTACTTTTAGAAAATTACATTAATAATCTTAACAAGATACTTGAACAGAAGTTAGAATTACAAAATTTAACTTTAAATGAATTATTAACCTATGCCAAAGAAAATGAAGATGTAGATTTACTTCAACAAGCTGGTGGGGTATACAATCATTTCTTTTATTTTTCTGAAATCCGTCCAGCAACAGGACAAATAATAATCGGGATTACACCCCAAGCAACACAAAAAATCACTGCAACTTTTGGTAGCTGGAAATCATTTAAAGAAGAATTCACAAAAGTTGCTTTAAGCGTTTTTGGTTCTGGTTATGCCTGGTTAATAAAAAACAAAGAAAACAAGTTAGAAATTATTACAACCACTAATCAAAACGTTCCAGAGAACGTAACACCAATTTTATGTATTGATGTTTGGGAACACGCATACCTTTTCAAATATTTAAATCAACGCAAAGCTTACATTGATGAATTCTGGAATATTATAGATTGGGTCAAATTCTGTGAAAAAATTTAATTTTGTATTATTTTAAATTTTCTGGATTCAAACATTCTAATTCCGGTAAAACGAATATACCATTATCGCGAATTAAAACATCATCAAAATAAATTTGACCACCATTGTATTCTGGACACATAGAAAGCACAATATCCCAATGGTTTTGACTAACGTTACCATTTGGTGCATCATCATAAGCATTACCCAGTGCCATATGAATTGAACCTGACATTTTTTCATCAAACAAAGTATCGTACATTGGTGTTGTAATGTAGGGATTTACACCTAAAGCAAATTCACCGACATAACGAGCACCTTCATCAACATTTAATTCGTCCGTTAATTCAGGAGTATGAGATGAACTCTCACTAACAACTTTACCATCTTTAAATTCTAAAATAATATCATCGTGAATAATACCTTTGTGTAAAGATGGAATATTAAAATGAATTTTTCCGTTAATAGATGTTTTTATTGGGGAAGTGTAGATTTCACCATCAGGTATATTACATGATCCAGAGCAAATAATTGCAGGTTGGCCTTTGATAGAAAAAGTAATATCCGTATCTTTTGCGACCAAGCGAACTTTATCTGTCTTTTCCATAAGTTTTTTCAGATGTTGCATTGCTTGATCCATTTTTGAATAATCCAAAGTACAAACATCAAAAAAGAAATCTTCGAACACACTGGACGGCATCTGTGCCAATTGTGCCAAAGCTGGATTTGGATAATTTAAAATCACCCAATTTGTTTTACAAACACGCGTATCCATATGAATCGGCTTGCCATAAAATTTACTGTATATTTGTTTATTCTCATCTGGAACATCACTACTTTCAAATTTATTCATTGGTGAACTAATACCAATATATGCAGACGCACCCTCAAATAAGGGGAGTGTGTAGTCGCATGCTTTTTTAGCTTGTACTTCCGTCATTCCCATCATAACTTCGCGACTGATCTCGCTATCACTTAAGCGAACAAATGGATAACCACCAATTTCATAGGTTTGACGTACTAATTCTTTAACTAAATCTTTAGCTTCGGTGCTGGCTTCAATAATAATTGTTTGACCTTTTTGCAATTTACAGCTGTAATTTAATAAATTACGTGCTAATTTAACAATGCGTTCATCTTTCATTATTTTACCTCTATTTTAAATATATTCAATTTACCAACTTTAATTTTGACGTCTTTTGTCAAAATATAACTTATTTCTAATTTTTCTTTAGTTTCAATATTTGTTACAGCACCTGCTAAAATTAATCGTTTAATTTCACCATTTGAAGAAAATTTTCCAGTCGCAGCAATTGCATTAATTAATGTTGTATTAGGACTAACTGTAACACTGATAAAATCATCATCAGTCAATTCACGTTTTGAAAACTTACGTTCAAAATTTTCACGTTCTGCACGTCCAATATTTAAATCATTACCGTCAATCGAAACAAAATAGGTTGCTAATTGTTTTTTTGCTTCTAATGGATTAGCTTCAATAAATTTAATTAATTCTGGAATTTCTTCTGAATATAAATACCCAAATGCTTGATAGTATTTAAGCAACAAATTATCCGGTAAAGACATAAACTTACCAAACTTATCGTCAGCAGGAGAACTAACGGCAATATAGTTATTAAAACTTTTACTCATTTTACGTCCATCACCACTCAAACCTTCTAGTATTGGAGTACCGAAAGCAATTTCTGGTTTTTGTTGATAAATTTCTTGAACTAAACGACATTGTCCAAAATTTAGAAGTTGGTCAATACCACCTAACTCAACATCGGATTTTAAATTAACAGAATCTAATCCCATTAAAACTGCATAATTAACTTCAGCTAATGAAACATTTTCAATACGATTGCGGAAATCTTCACGTTGAGTTGCAACTGATAACTTAATACGTTGTAGTACAGATAAGAATTCCGCCAAAGAAGTTTTAGCTAACCATTGACTATTTTTATGAATATTTAACTTTTTAATATCAATGTATGGGGCTATTTGTTTTGTGTAAGTCGCTAAGTTTGCAGCGATTTGTTCATCAGTAATTAAAGCACGCTCTGTATTACGCCCACTCGGATCACCAATTTTTGCCGTAAAATCGCCGATAATAAAATCAATATTATGACCAAATTTAAGGAAAATATTTAACACAAAAATTGGACATAAGTGACCAATATGAATATCTGCACCTGTTGGATCAATACCAAACTTAACATTTAATTTTTTATTCAACATTTTAGAATCTATTGTCGCAGGTAGGGTAGTTTGTTTTTTTACATTTAATAATGATAACATTCTATCGACAGATAAATAAGTCCAATCTTCATTGAAACGGTTAAATAATAATTCGTCATATCTTAACATAATTAACTCCTTAATATGCCTTTGCAAATATTGTTTTAATTTTAGCTGGTTTACCACATTTTACACAAACATCATCTTTATCTACTTTTGTGTTAAATGGTGCAACACGTGTAGTAATACCGTTAGTTTCATTTTTTATTTTTTCTTCACAATCTGTACAATTACACCAATGTGCTAAAACAAAATTACCAGCATTAACTGATTTTTGTAAATCTGAGAAAGTTTTAACGTCTTTAATTCTTTGATCACGAACTTTTGTAGCGTTTTCAAGCATAGTTATTTGAATTTTTTCTAATAAATTTGTGACATATTGTTCAATATGATTTAATTTTATAGTTTCTTTTACTAAAGTATCGCGACGGAAAACTTGACATTCGTTGTTTTCAATATCACGAGGACCAACTTCAACACGCACAGGAACGCCTTTCATTTCCCATTGGTTAAACTTCCAACCAGGCATATTTTCACTATCATCAATCTCAACACGATAATGCAAATTAGATAATGTGCGTTTAATATTGTTTGCTGTATTTAAAACACCTGGTTTATGTTGTGCAACAGGAACGATAATGACTTGAATAGGAGCAACTCTTGGTGGTAAAACCAAACCACGATCATCACCGTGTGTCATAACGACTGCAGCAATCATACGAGTAGAAGTACCAACACTGGTAGTGTGTGCAAAACGTGATGTTTTCTTATCATCTTGGAATTTGATATCAAATGCTTTGCTGAATTTTTGTCCTAAATAATGACTTGTACCTAATTGTAAACTCTTACCGTCTTTCATCATTGCTTCAACGCCATAAGTTGTTTCAGCACCAGCAAATTTTTCTTTTTCGCTTTTTTGTCCGACAATAACAGGAATAGCTAAATAATCACGGAAGAAATTTTCATACAAGTATAAATCATCTAAAGCATTTTTCTTGGCCGACTTTGCATCAGCAAAAACAGCGTGACCTTCGTGCCATAAAAACTCACTTGTACGCAAGAATGGGCGAGTGGTTTTTTCCCAGCGAACTACGTTACACCATTGGTTTAATTTCATTGGTAATTCTTTATAGCTTTGCAACCATTTAGAAATCATATTACCAATAATGGTTTCCGAAGTAGGGCGGACGTATAATTTTTCGGCTAATGGCTCAGAACCAACGTGAGTAACAGTAGCTAATTCAGGTGCAAAACCTTCAACGTGTTCTTTTTCTTTCTCAATGAAAGATGATGGAATTAACATAGGAAAATAAGAATTTTGATAACCATTTAATTTTAGAATTTTATCTAAAGAATTTCGAATATTTTCCCACAAAGCAAAGCCATAAGGACGAATTACCATTGTTCCTTTGACGGGACCATAATCACATAACTCAGTTTTTAATACAGTATCCGTATACCATTTTGGAGTATTTTCTAACAGGGAAGTGATATCTGCCACAAATTTTTTTTCAGTTTTAGTGTTTTTCTCTGTGTTTTTTTTATTTTTGACAGTATCATTTATCGTATTTGTGCTGTCTTTCTTGTCGTTTTTCTTATCCACAATTATGGTAGTTTTCATATTTAATAATTATACAATAACTTGTATTTTGTTACAAGTTTTTATTGTAGATAGTTATTTATAAGAAATAATACTTTATTACATAATTAGATAACCTAAATACATATCCTATTTTTATTTAGAAATCATTTCGATAATTTTTTACTTAAAAACTTTCTTTAACTTCGTAAAAGTTTTGTTTTGCGAAGTTTTTAATATATCATATTATCATATAGTTTGACGAAAGAAAACAAAAATCCTGTTAGTTTATAAACAATAAAGACACTACTGTATATAAAATCTGTATAAAAATAATTTTTCTCCACAATATATTGTTATGGATATGATGCAAATTATGAATGGATCACACCCACAAAATAAAAAACTAAAACCATGGATGATTGCCATAATTATTATTGGTAGCACTCTTTTAATTGGTGTATTTGGCTCGTTGTTAGGTGGGAAAATGAAAGACACTTACATACAACCACCACTATCACCTGCTGATTGGGTTTTTCCTGTGGTCTGGACAATCAATTATATTGCAATTGGTTTTGCTGCTTTCCTTACATATCAAGCTAATCAAGTTGTCGCACGTCGTCGTAATGATTTAATTTGGTATGGAATTCACTTATTTTTTAATTTATTATGGCCACTTTTCTTTTTTAGACTAAATTTATTAGTTTTCTCTATTATCTGGCTGGTGTTAAATATTGTTTCTGCTATTATTGTAGCTTGTCGTTTTTATAAATCTAACTTACTTGCTGGTATTATAATTATCGTTTATATTATGTGGTTATTTTATGCTTACTATTTAAACTGTGGAGTCATGGTACTTAATATATAACAAAAAGCTACCACTACCCTAAATCAATAATTTCTAAATCATCTGGCACAAAAACATTGCCATTAAAATATAGTTTTGCGTTTTCTTCGTACTTCTCTTTTCTGGAATTTAGTGTATCTGTTTCGGTGTGGAATAAAATTAAATTTTTTGCATTAACGTATTGCGCTATTCTTGATGCCTCGCCAACCGTGCTGTGGCACATATTATGCACTTGATATTTTTCAGCATCATTATCTAAACAAAAGGCATTATGTAATAACCAACAACAATGATTAACTATAGAAAAGTTTTCTTTACGTAAAGGCTCATCACCACAAAAAACAAACTGTTTATTATTGATATTAAAGCCAAATTGCTTTTGTTTTGTAGCGTAAGTATCAAAAAAACGAATCGACATTCCACAAATTTTCACAACCTCATCGTTTTTAACTGTTATAAACTTAATTGACGGTAAGATATTTTTCGTATCGAAAAGTAGATCACGAATTGTTTTAATTGCTAATATAGTAATATCACTTGCGTAAACACGACAATCACCTTGATATTTACCTTTACGAATAGCCCCACAAATTTTCTTTAAAACCCAAATAATGCCAACGATATGATCAGGATGATTATGACTAATGAAAATATCATGTATATCAGTTAATTTTATACCTGCTTGCTCTAAACGTCCTAATATTTGATTTCCACCACCACCATCAACCAAAAAATGTTGATGATTATGACATACGCAAAAACATGTATTGTAACAATCTTTGTTATAATTCCCGTTTGCTGTACCTAAGATATATAATTTCACTTTTCAAGTATACCATAATATATTTATTTTTTTAATTAAATTCGTGGTTTACGGAAAGCCATTACCAAAAGCAAAACCGAACCACCAAATAAAAGCAAAGCAACAACACTACCCCCACCCCAAACAGTTATATCAATCCATTTTGTTTCTTCGCTAGATGATGGTACTTTTTCAAAATAAACAGTTAATTCAACATCTGAGGTAACATTTGATATTAGATACGAGTCCGAATCAATTCCTAAATCAATTCCATCACGACAAATAGTTTTAATTGTATAATTTTCTTGAGGAGTTAGTAAAAAACAAACATCATCCCCGTAAACAACAGACTTACTATTTGGTGTAACCGTTCCCTTTCCAATGATTGTAACTGTTACCAAAAAAGTTTTAAGGGTTGGATAAGCCGTCAACGTAAGATCTGTAGCTGGCATCTCGAATACTTGGTTTGGAACAGTATCGACAAAATCTTTTACTGTAATATCGTCTTCAATTTTCCAAATATACCACTCAAATTTTTCGCCTAAGGTTGGAATAACTTCAACTGTATCACCAAACAAATATTCACCTTCCCCAACAATACTTTCAATACCTTGTGTTGGTTGTTGAATTGAAACATAATATTTGTTACGTTTATAATATATATTGATTATTGTAGAATCTGTAACTGTAGTTTGATCAAAATTAAGTGCTGTAAAACCTGTAAAATCTTTAGCCTTTGCTTCCGTCAAAAAACCGACTCTACCATAAAGTGTTTCACTTTGACATAAAACATAATCTTTAAATTCAGGAACAGAGTCAGGATTACTTAAATCATAAATTGGTTCTTGATAGTGATTTACTACATAAGCGACTTCATCAGTCGAAAATTCTACTCTAATCTTATGATATTCGTCCAGATTACTAAACGTATAACTAGTAAGATGATTTACATCAGATAAGATAACGTCGTCTAAATAAACAGCTGATACGTAATATCTTTCATCAGGAAAAAATTCTATAGTAATTGGTTCATCTTTTAAATAAAGATTAAATCCAAGTGGAGATACCGTGCCATGTAAACCTGATTCAATCTCAACTGTTACATATTCAGGAGTTAGACCATCTAAAATTGGCATACCATAACCATAGTAAGTATCTTTTCCTTGAACGCCCAAATCAAGAATGGTAGGTGTATTTTTATACGTACCCGATAAAATCTGTTCAATTTCAGCCATTGTGAAACTGCGAGTCGGATCAGATCTTAATAAAGCAATGTACCCGGCAATATGTGGTGCTGCCATTGACGTACCACTTTTCTCGTCAGTTGTACCATCCACATAAGCACTGTTGACATTACTTCCTGGGGCGCAAACATCGATTAGCTCTCCGATATTCGAATAAGAAGCAAGACGTAAATCTGAATTAAGTGCGCTAACAGTAATTGCATTTTCAATTTTAGCAGGAAGATAATTTACAGCATCATCATGATAATCATTTCCTGCTGCTACGACCCCAAAAACTCCATCATTATAAAACTTTTGGAAAATTTCAACAAAGTAGTTAGTTAAATTGTCCGTAAGAATATTTGATTCCATTCCAAAACTCATATTGACTGCTACGATATTATATTTTTGACGCATTTCGGTAATGTAGCTTATAGCATTATATAAACCTAATGTTGACCCAATAGCATTACCATCATCATCGGCAGATAAAAATTTAATTGGTAAAATTTTCACATTCGGTAAAGTCATATCACAAATAATACCGGAGCAATGAGTTCCGTGACTATCATCATCCTCAAAACTGTAACCAGTTTCATTCACTCCAGTATAATCCTTGCCAATATATTTACCATCATCATCAACCAATAAACGATTTTCAAACCAAGGGTGGTCGGTATCAATACCTGTATCAAGCACAGCAACAACAACTTCTGATAGTTCCGTATAATCATTATTATTTGCCTTTAAAACATCAACAATGTATTGTGAATATGCTGGTACTCCCATTGCTTCAACACCCCACGATTGATAAGAAAATTCATCAGTCAAACCCAGTGGTGACAATCTTTGTTCAGTTTCAATATCTTTTTCAACCCAACATAATCCATCCGTTGCAACTGACTTAATATCAAGACATCCAGAATAATAGTTATAAGCTTCACTAGCGTCACCTTCACTGCTGTATTGTAACACATAAATATTTTCATTATTTGCGACAGCTATTGCTCCACGTTTGTCAAAATTTGGATTATCACTTTCTACAATTAAACGTCTAGTCGCAAATTGTCTCGTCAAAACAATATTTTTTTCACCCCTTGTAACGTTGTAACCAGTACAAGATGCCAACTCTTCCAAGTTATATAATTGTTCAGAATTCGATAATAACCGAACTGCTCGCGATGTTTTTGTAAATAATACTGGATTTGTTTCTGTTAAAGCAGCAAATTTTACGTCAGATACTAAATACTCTCCGTTTGTATCAGTAATTAAATCTTTATTTTTTTCAAAAAATATTACTGAATTTTCGCTAATAGGATTTTGTTTTGTCATATCAGTTAGCGCAGATATAAAATTTTCTGTATTATACATCTTTGCTGATGTAGTTGTAGAAATATTAAAAGAATTGAATACATTAAAATTAACAAAAAATAATGCGCAAACAAAAAGCAATATTATTATACAAAAACTTAATCCGTGTTTTCCCTTTTTCATTAGCTAATTCTCATAAAAATTATTATAGATTCTTAATTTTTTGTCAATGAATTGATTGACAAGTATAAAATCGTATAGTATATTATAATGTTTGGCCCGCTAGCTCAGTTGGTTAGAGCGCATGCCTGTCACGCATGAGGTCGACAGTTCAAGTCTGTTGCGGGTCGCCATTCATACACAATATTAGTTTGTGAAACTTTTAATTTAATATTTATTAGTTTTAAATGTTTAAGCATTTAACCATTTTTCTGGTATTGTTCGATTTTGATTAAACCATTCTGTATTTTTAAGCACTGTTGTATTGTTTGAACAAGCAAGTGCAATTCGAGTGTCATTTGTATTAGAATAAAAAACAATATTTCCATTTAAAGAACAATATGAATTACTGTCTTCAACATAAGCCAATGTCACATATACATTAGATGTATACTTCGAAACTCGGTCAATAAAATCTTGAGTTGGAAAATTATATTTTTTAGCTCCAGCACAACAATTTACACCAATATTTTTTGGTTGAATTACACTTAATAACGCATCGGTAGAACTAGTTTTTGAACCGTGATGCCCTGCCTTATATAACTCGACCGGATGTAAATTATTCTCTTCAATTAAGGATGCTTCGCCTTCGGCCTCAAGGTCACCAGTAAACAAAAAATATTTTTCATTGTTATGAATTATCTGACAACATACCGAATGATTATTTTCAGTAGAAGATGTTTCACGATAATAACGATGATTAAGTATTTCTAACTCAACATTATCATTAAGTTGATACTTCTTTTGTGCTCCATTTATTTCAGCAATACAATCTTGTGCTGTGTAGACGTTTGTACCACAACGTGCTTGAAGTTCACTGATTTCACGTAAGTAATTTTGGTAAATTTGATTAGTAGTCGTATCATCTGTAACTTGCGCAAATTGAATAACAGTTTCAATATTATAAATATCAAAAAGACTTATTTCATCTTCATCTGTTGCAAATCCAGCATAATGATCTTTATGAGCATGAGTTACAATAATATATTCAAGTACATTATCTTCAATATACTGATCAATATAATTTTTAATTGTAGTAATGGAACTTTCATCCGAACCAGCATCAATTAAAATTTCTGTATTACCAGCCTTAACCAAAGTACAATCACCATCAACTTTGTTTCCTAACTCTAAGAAGTGAATTGACAGTTCTTGACTTTTAACCAAATTTACATCAATACTACTAGTTTCATTTTTATGATATTTATCATTGTCAAAATCAAACACATTAGGGAAAAAGCTATAACCACCGTACAAAACACAAACGAGCACAATAGCACAAACTAAAACATAAAAAAGTGGGCTTATTTTCCGACGTGGAAAATTAGTCGCCCGACTTGTACGATTTCGATAACTATTTCTTCGCGATTGACGATAACGTGGTGCCATCAACAAAACATTATATCATCTTTAATAAAAATTCAAAATTCATATTTTAAGTATTTTTCTTAATTATTTTCTATTTTATGTGATGATGATTTAGGTGACATTGTTGTTTTTGATGCAGTTGTACTATTTTTATTTGTAGTACTTTTTTTCTTCTTACCACTAAAATGTGCCCCTGTATCATCAATCCAACCTGCCAAGCTACTACTCATTTCAATAAATGTATCTTTTATTGTTTTACCAATTTTTTTCATTGGATTACTTTTTTTATTTTTTTTTGTACTATTTACTTTGTTTTGATTTTCCATAATCTTATTATGTGTTGCTTGTGACAAAATATACAGTATTATTCATACAAGTATTTATGACAATTAACTCTGATTTTTACGATAGCGATGAAGCCAAACAATTAACACAAGCATATCAAGAAAAATTATTTAATGGTAATAAAAATGACTTGCTTTTTTTAGTTTGCCTATTTTTTGCTCTAAATATATAATTATTCTAATGAACAAAATACAGAAGTTAATCAAAGACGAAAATAAAAGACAATGGAGTAAAATCAATTTAATTGCTAGTGAAAACATTGCAAGCAGAAATGTTATGGCAGCAATGGGGAGTTGTTTAACAAATAAATATGCAGAAGGTTATCCAGGAGCTCGTTACTACTCTGGTTGTGAAGTCGTTGACCAAGTTGAAAATTATTGCCGTGATCTAGCTTGTAAATTATTTGAAGCAGATCACGCTAACGTACAACCACACTGTGGTTCAGCGGCGAATATGGCAGTATATTTCGCATTATTAAAACCAGGCGACACAATCTTATCAATGTCATTAGATGCTGGTGGACACTTAACACACGGTGCGAAAGTTTCTTTCTCGGGAAAACTTTACAACGTTGTTAATTATGGATTAGATAAAGACGGAATCTTAGATTATAAATCTTTAGAAAAATTAGCGAAAGAACACAAACCACAAATTATTGTTGCTGGTTGTAGTGCTTATAGTTTAGTCATTGACTTTGAAAGAATTGCAAAATTAGCGAAATCAATTGGTGCTTATTTTATGGTGGATATGGCACATTTTGCAGGTTTAGTTGCAGCTGGCCTTTACCCTAACCCAATGAAATGGGCCGATGTTGTAACAACAACAACTCATAAAACTCTGCGTGGCCCACGTGGGGGTATGATTCTATGCAAGGAAGAGTTTGCGAAAGCAATTGATAAAGCTGTTTTCCCAGGTTCACAAGGTGGTCCTTTAATGCACGTCATCGCTGCAAAAGCCGTTTGTTTGGAAGAAGCTTTCACACCAAATTATCGTAGATATATAGAAAAAGTTATGCAAAACACAAATTATTTGTGTGAAGAGTTAAAAAAAGAGGGTATTAAAATAATTTCAGGCAAAACTGAAACTCATTTGTTTTTAATTGATTTACGAGATACGAATAAATCAGGACGTCAAGTTCAAGATGAATTAGAACAAAAATTTGGTATTGTAACAAACAAGAATAAAATTCAAGACGACCCACGCACAGCTGTAGAAACTAGTGGCGTACGTATTGGTTTACCATTCATAACTAACTTAAAAAAAGTTAATCGTAACGTTTTAGATGAAATTAAGGATTGTATCGTGTCTGTAGTTTTAGACAAGCCAGAACCTGTATTAAAGTACATTCCTAAAATTTTTAAATAATAATCGTATAAATGCAATTAGTTATTATCTTGCAAATTTTTGCATTCAATTTTTTCGTAGCAATTTTTTACTAATTCATCAAAATTCAATTTTTGCTCTTCAGCCAAAACACGTTCAAGTGATGGTTTAATAGTTGGATGCGACGGAACAAAAACAGTACAACAGTCTTCGTAAGGTAAAATACTAATTTGATACGTTTCAATTTCCTTTGCTAAATGAATAATTTCATCTTTATCAAAACAAATCAACGGTCGAAGGATTGGAAGTCGTTTTGCCACAAAATTATTGCTGGTGATTCCTTGAATTGTTTGACTGGCAACTTGCGCTAAGTTTTCACCTGTAATAATACAATCAGCAAAATGCTCTACACCGATTTTTTCAGCTAAAGCAATCATAAAACGACGCATAACCGTAATAGTAAATTCTTCGTGAAAATTCTTTTGAATTTGTGAACCAATTTCCGTAAAAGGGACAACATAAAGCTTTCCTGTATTACCAAATTGATTAACCCGCTTACAAAGCGAAACGACTTTCTGTAAGGCAAGTTCGCTTGTATATGGTGGCGTAGTAAAATGCACAAAATCAACAGCTAAGCCACGTTTCATCGCCAAGAATGCGGCGACGGGACTATCGATACCACCAGAAATTAGACAAATGGCACGCCCGGAAACACCAACAGGCAAACCACCTAAACCACGGATAACGTCCGTTGAAATATATGCTACCCCATTGTGACGAATTTCTACTTGTACAGATGTTTTCGGTTGTTGAACATCCACCTTAGCTTCTGGATTGTTTTTTAAAATAACATCACCACACTGTGGCGCGAAAACAGGACTTTTAATTGGGAAATTTTTATCAGCACGATTGATGACAACTTTAAATGTACCCTTAATTTTTAACGTTGATAAATAAGATAAAATATCTTCTGGTTTTTGAAAATTAACTGTTTCACAAACTCGAATACTTGTTAACCCAAAAACTTTTTTTAATTGTGCAACGATAGGTTGCGCATCAGCAAAATCACTAACAACTACTCTTGTATCATTAACTTCTGCTTTGACCGTAGTGGGTAAAACTTGACGAATATTCTTCATTAAGGTTCGTAAGAAAAAACCACGATTAGCGCCTTTTAAGTGTATTTCCCCATAACTACAAACTATAACGCTCATTTATTTTTACGTGCCTCAATTTTTGATAAAATCTTTTCTGCCTTTTTCTTATAAGGATTATCCAAATAAAAATCAAAATCAGTCAAAACTTGATCCAAGTCTGAACTATTTTCTTGATTTAATAACTGGAAGAAGTCATTTTCCATATCTTGATTTTCCGATGACAAAATATAGTTTAATAAATTAGCTAAACAAATCTCTGGATTGTAGTTTGAATTATAACGTTCAGATGAAATTTTAGTCGCTAATGCTTCAATTTCTTTTAATTTTTGAGATGCTGAAGCTTCATCCGACGTTTCTTTATATTCATTGGTGGCTTCAACATTTGTAGTTTTTTCTAATGGTTTTTCTTCAGTATGTGTAACAACATAAGAGCTTGGAAATGGAATAATTAATGACTCAAATTCTTGGTCAAATTCATTGATTAACTGATTTAAGTAAGTGTTTGTCATTTTGTGATAATTTCCCCTTTTTATTCAATATTAATAATACCACACCAACCACGATTAATGCAATACTTAAAACAAAAGAAACTCGATTAAAAACAAAATCTGCCGTCGTTCCTGGGAACAATAAACTATCGGTACGTAAAGGTTCTATGATAGCACGGGTTATACCATACCAAATTAAATAACTTGCTGTTGTTGTACCAATTTTTTTTTGTTTGTGATAAATTAGAAGTAAAACAAAAAAGCCAACAAAGTTCAAAATACTTTCATAAAAAAAAGTTGCTAAATGATATTCTTGTAAAGAATCTATATAAACTGTAAAAGGAAAACAATGCCAATTTGTGACTATACCAAAAGCTTCTTGGTTGAAAAAATTTCCCCAACGCCCAATACTTTGTCCAAGGATTAAAGCAATAACAACAAAATCAGTGATTGCAAAAGCACTACATTTTTTTACTGAACAGTAAATAATAATACCAATTAGTCCACCAATTTCAGCACCATAGATTGCTAAGCCTTGAAAACCACCATTTGTAAAATTGAAGAAATCTGCCAACGATAATTGATCAGAAAAAATTATATAATAAAAACGTGCACCTAAAACAGCTAATGGAACAACAAATAAAACTAATGTATAAGGTATATTTGTATCATAACCACGTTTGCGACATAGGAGGTCACATAAAATTATACCAATCAATAAGCCAAACGAAATAATAATACCATAATATGCAATATGCACACCAAAAATTTGAAATCCCACATTTGAATTATAACACATACAATAAAATATGGAAGTAAAACGAGGCGAAATATATTTTGCGAATCTAGGTGATAATGGTTCAAGTTTAAACAGCGAACAAGAAGGCTTTCGCCCTGTTATAATTTTACAAAATGACATTGGAAACAAATATAGCCCGACGGTAGTAGTCGCCTGTTTAACATCAAAAATTTATAAAAACAAGATTCCAACGCATGTATTCTTAAATGCTAGTAATTACGACTTACATTGCGACAGCTTAGTTCTATGCGAACAAATTAAAACAATAGATAAAAAGCGTTTACATCATAAACTTGCAACAATTAACTTAATTGACCAACAGCGCGTTGATCGTGCTGTAAAATTAAGTTTAGGTCTTACCAATTAAAACTACGCTCACGATATCCACCAAAGTAGCCTAATTCCATAAGAAAGCTACTAGGAACCGTGCGACTAATTTCACCATTCAAAAAACGCGAACGAGAATATGAAATATTCAAGTTACGCATCGCTCGAGTAATTGCAACATAAAGTAAACGACGTTCTTCTTCTAAGATTTCATCTTTATATTGAGATTTGTAAGAAGGAAACAAGCCATCTTCCATACCCACTATATAAACATTTTTAAATTCCAAACCTTTAGCACTATGAATTGTAGAAATAACAACGTGATCGGTTGCATCTGGATCTTCTCCCCCTGCTAACGTTACACTTTGCAAATAGCTACTTAAATCAGCTGTTGGATTAACCGAAGCAAATTCACGAATTGAACCACACAATTGGTAAATATTTTCAAGACGACTTTCGCTGTCATCCTTTTCTGATTCATAATGACTTTGCAATCCAGTGACATCTACTAATTCGTTTGCCAAAGGAATCAAACCTTGTTTCAATAAATCTTGTAATTGCCGCAAAATGTTTGAAAATTGACGAATTGCATTTTTTGTTTTAGTTGGTACACTGATATCATAATTCTCTATATCTTCAACAATTTGATATGAAGTTAAATTATGTTCACGAGCATATTGTTTAATCTTTGTGTGACAAGCTTCCCCAATACCTCTTTTAGGAAAATTGATAACATTAAAAAAAGCAACTTCGTCATTTGGATTCACCAGCAAACGCAAATAGTCTAAAACTATTTTTACTTCGGCACGTTCATAAAATTTAAAACCACCCCAGACAACATATGGAATATTATACATTCGTAAAACTTCTTCAAAGCGGCGTGACAATGCGTTAATACGCATTAAAATAGCTGAATCAGACCAAGTACCACCATTACGACGATTTTCTAAAATGTGACTAATAATTCCTTGCGCCTCTTGTTTATCGTCATAAAAATCCTCAAAATTAATTAGTCCATCATTGATATTACTAAACAATTTTTTATCAATACGGTTACTGTTTTTTGCAACTAAATCACTAGCTAATTTAACAATATTGCCAGAACTTCGAAAATTCTCTTCCAAACGATAAATACGTGCGTCAGGAAAATCTGCACGAAAACGATTTAAATTCTCCACACTGGCACCTCGCCAAGAATAAATACACTGATCTTCGTCTCCAACAACCATTATGTTACGGTGTTTTTGAGCTAAGATAGATACAATTTCATATTGGATTTCGTTTGTGTCCTGAAACTCATCAACCAATATATATTGAAAATAATCCTTCAATTTATCACATACATCAGTGTTTGTTTTTAACAACTCTAATGTTTCAAGCAATAAATCGTCAAAATCATAAGCATTATTTTTTCGTAACTGTTCTCGATATGTATTAAAGATTTTAATCAAAGCATCGTGATAACTTGTAAATTCAACAACACCGTGATGTTTCCAGTTAGATAAACCACTAACAGCAGACTTATACAATTCAGTATCAACTTCTTGGAATAAATCTTTAATGATTTCTTTTAAAACCTTATTAGTATCAGAAGTTGCATAAATTGAAAAGTTTGGTTTACCACTATGTTTACGTAACAAACGAACACAAAAACTATGAAAAGTACCAATAAAAGTATTAAATGGTCGACCTAAGAGTTTTTCCACTCTTTCACGCATTTCATTGCCAGCTTTATTAGTAAAGGTTAACGCAATAATTGATTTTTCAGGAATACCACTTTTTAACAAGTGTAAAAGTCGACTAGTTAAAACACGAGTCTTGCCAGAACCAGCACCAGCCGTAACTAACATTGCACCTAAAGGTGCGTTAACAATCTCAGATTGAGTTATTGTTAATCCCATGTGCTTATTATACTACATTGACATAGTTTGACAATTAAACTGTTGTTCTTTTTCATATCGCTCACGGTATTCTTGTAATTTGTGACTTAACCCAAAAATATAACGCTGTCTTGCTCCATCATCCATAGTTTGCATTAACTGATGGTCCATTAAACTAGCCAAAGCATTTTCACCATTGCCTGCCATAAATATCGCTTTTATACGGTTATATTCTAATTCTTCAGTAGGATTGATAACTGCTGCGATTTGTTGTTTGGTATGGTCAACTAGATATTTTTTGGCAGCATTTGTGTCTGCGCCTTGGCTTCGTAAAATTGTTAAAGTTTTTTTACGGCGTAATTTTTCTTCCTGCCAAAAACCTGACGATAAACGTTTAAAAGCTAATCTAGCCATTGTTCTTAATTCAGAACCTTTTACACTCATTTAATTTTCCCCCAAATAATTTAAAAAACTTTTGTATTTCGTTAGATAATTAAGCATAAAAAAACTGTAAACAATTGTCTAATTAAATCGTTCAACAAATTTCGACAATTAACACAACAAAAAAGCGACATATAGATTTCCAATGTCGCTTTTTTTCGTTGTGTGGCTTTTAGCTATTATTCAGCCTTTGCCGAACTTGATTTCTTACAACGTCCAGTCTTGCAATTTTTAGCTGTTTTTGCCATTGTCCACCTCCTTTGTTCGATGTTCTTTCGAACTAATAGTATTTTGTGTAGACATAAAAATTTTATACAATTATTTTTTAATAACAGCTTTAATACGTCGAATTCCGGCACTACTACTTTCTTCTTTAATAATTTTGAAACTAACTAAATCAGAGGTATTATTTGCGTGAGGACCACCACAAATTTCAGTTGATACATCGCCTATTGTATAAACTTTAACCCGTTCGCCATATTTATTAGCAAAAGATCCCTCAGCGCCAATTTCACGCGCCTCAGCAATTGACATTTCCTTTACGGTAACAGGAATTTTTTGTTGAATTGCATCGTTAACAAATTTTTCCAAAAAGGTAATTTCGTCTGGTGTTAATTTATGATCACAATTAAAATCGAAACGCAAACGTTCAGGTGTAATATTACTTCCTTTTTGAACAGTTTCTTTACCGAAAAGCTTTTTTAATCCAGCTAATAATAAATGTGTAGCTGTATGCAAATATGCTGTTTCTTCACTAGTATCAGCTAAACCACCTTTAAAGGTTCCAGCAGAAGCTGTATGACTTAACTCACTATGCTTATTTTTAGCTGCTTCAAATTCCTCCATATTTACCGTTAAACCGTTTTCCGTTGCTAACTCTTGAGTTAATTCAATTGGAAAACCATAAGTTTCATACAGACGGAATGCTGTTTTACCTGAAAACTGCTTATCTTTTAAATACGGTAAAATTTTATTAAACTCACGAATTCCTTGTTCAATGGTTTTCGAAAATTTATCAACTTCCTCTAAATAATTTTTAGTAACACTAGCATCAATTTGATAAATACCTTGAAAGAATTCACGGTAAAATTGAATTAATTTTTCATAAACATTACGTGAGCAACCCAACTGATTTGCCATACGAACAGCACGACGAATTAGACGACGCAAAACATAACCTTGGCCAGT
This sequence comes from Clostridia bacterium, assembly GCA_045588915.1. Taxonomy (GTDB): domain Bacteria; phylum Bacillota; class Clostridia; order Christensenellales; family UBA1242; genus RGIG8050. Next base: position 195,368 of record JAZNFA010000008.1, on the reverse strand, counting down.
TGCTGATGGAACAACACCGTCACTTAAAATCATTGTTGCTGCACGTGTATGTTCGACAAGAACACGGAAAGCTTTTGTATTTTCCAAATATGATTTTTGACAATCATCAGCTACAATTTGAATTGCTGGCGCAAATAACTCACTATCATAAACAGTTTGATAGCCATTTACAAAACAAAGTAACCTTTCTAAACCCATTCCTGTATCTACGTTACGTTGTTTTGCTGGGACAGCTTCTCCATCTTTTTGATGAATAACGTATTGCATATAAACGTCATTACCAATTTCAACATACTTACCACAGTCACAGCTAGGATTACATTCAGGAGAACATGGTTGTTTACCAGTGTCATAAAACATTTCGCTATCTGGGCCACAAGGACCAGTTCCCGTAGCTAACTGCCACCAATTTTCACTTTTAGGCAAAAAGAATATTCGGTTGGTTGGAATTCCAACTTGTTTCCAATATTCAGCCACTTCATTATCACGTGGAGCAACTTCATCCCCAGCGAAGGCTGTTACGGCAATACGCTCTTTATCTAAACCTAAATACTTTGGATTAGTTAAAAAATCATAAGACCATGCAACTTTTTCTTTTTTAAAATAATCACCCAACGACCAGTTCCCCATCATTTCAAAAAAGGTTAAATGACTATTGTCACCAACTTCATCAATGTCACCAGTTCTCACACATTTTTGGATATCGCATAAACGATTACCAGCAGGGTGTTTTTCTCCCAACAAAAAAGGAACTAAAGGTTGCATTCCAGCAGTAGTAAATAAAACACTGCCGTCGTTTTCGGGGACTAACGACCATGATGGAATAATTTGATGTTCGTGTGATTGATAAAAATCAAACCACATTTTTCGTAATTCGTGATATGTAATTTTACGCATAATAAAGTATTATATCATAAATCGCCGATTGTGTCTTCATATTTAAGTGTATTTTCATCTTCTAACAAATTAGAAAATCCAGATTGTTTTAATAAATCCAATAACATATCATTTTTTGCATTCGACATCTTTTCAAATTCTTCCATGTCATTAGAAATTTCTTCGGCTGTTGGCATTTGTAAATTTAATTTACGTGCAATCTCTTCAACTAAAGAACTAGGTTTATCATCCGTTTCGTTACTCGTTTGATCTTCTTCTTGTTGTTCTAAATTTTGCACTTCTTTTTTGGGTTCATTTGGGTTAGAGCGCTCCAAAATAGTACGACGAGGTAATGTTGGTGGAACAGCATTTTCCGAAAAAATTGATTGTGGCTGTGCTTGAATCGTTGAAGTTGGATTTGTTTGAACATTAGGAGCAGGATTAGCTTTCTGCTCAATTTTCTCATTAGGTGAAATTTGTGATGGTTGATTTTGTACCTTACCGTACGTTGATTGCTCCATCGTAAAATTATATGGCGAATATAATTTAAAAGTTTGGGAAACAAATTTATTTTTACAATCAAAGATACTGTTATCAATCGTCGAAGTATTAACGCCAAGCTTAATCATTTTTTCAAATAATTGTTCTAGGTCGCATGGATAACACCAAACAAAAATCATATCGATTTTTTGTTTGTTATTTTCGGCACATTCGTAAGCATCTATTAACAAACGAGAATCCAAACAATTAACACCAGTTTGTTTAAACTTCATCTTACCGATAGTTGTCATATTATACTCTGCTGCAATATCACGTATTCCAGGTAATGTATCTTCATTAAAACCGTATAATTTGCATTGCTCGATTTGATACTTTCCATTGATGTAAAATAATATTTCTAACAAATTTTCACGACTTATACCAACATTGTCAACATCAATAAACATTGCAATACGTGGTTTTGAAATTGTAGTTTTTTTTACTGAACGCGCACTAGAGGTTCGTGTAGTTTTCTTGGAGGATGCAGTTTTTACACTACTCAACACAGTAGTTTGAGCAAGAACATCTTGCTTACTATTACTTGATGTAGTTTTTTTATAACCTTCGTAAACTTTTTGCTCCATAATCCCCCAATTCACTATAAGACAAAAAACAATAATTGACAATTATTTTATCTGAAGTAATCCAGCTGCAGCTATCATTGCAGCGTTATCGCCACACAAACAAGAATCAGGTAAATACAACTTCACATTACGTTTTTGACATATTAAATTAAATTGCTCACGTAAATATTGATTTGCCGAAACCCCACCACAAATACCCAATTTTTTAATTCCTGTTTTTTCTAAGTATTCAATTGTTTTATTTAATAATTGATTGATTGCACAATATTGAAAATTTGCACAGATTTCAGGAATGTTTAACTCATTTCCTTTTTGGCGAGCATAATTAATATGATTAAGCACTGCTGTTTTTAAACCTGAATACGAAAACACATCTTTAGGAAACTTATTAAGGATAGGAGTAAAAGGTAATTGCATATCTGCCATCTTTGCAACCTTTGGGCCACCAGGATATGGTAACCCAAGCACACGAGCTACCTTATCAAAAGCTTCTCCAACAGCATCATCGGCTGTAGTACAGAGTATTTTTGTTTTCCATTTCTCATTGATTTCAAACAAGATTGTGTGACCACCAGAAACTAATAAACATAACATTGGTGGTTGTAACTCCGAATGAGACAAACGCAAACTTGCGATATGTCCATGTAAATGATTTACAGCGACAAAAGGTACATTTAGTGCATTAGCTATACTTTGTCCAAAAACTCTCCCTACCATAACAGCACCAGGCAATCCTGGCTGCGTAGTGGCTGCAATTTGCTCAATTTGTTCAATTGATATATTAGCTTTTTTTAAAGCTTCATCTAATACAGGCAAAATATTTTCGATATGATTACGTGCCGCAATTTCTGGAACAACACCTCCGAATTCTTGATGAATATCAATTTGTGAAATTATAACATTTGATAAAATATTAAATTGTTCATCAATTACAGCCACACTTGTTTCATCACAAGATGTCTCAATCCCCAAAGTTAACATATTATTGATTTTCCTCGGTATTTTGCAATAAGAAAGCATCTGAAAACATTTTCAAATCACCATCCATAACTTTTTCAACATTTGAAGTTTCTGCATTTGTGCGATGGTCTTTAACCATTGTGTATGGACAAAAGACATAGCTACGAATCTGACTACCCCACTCAATCTTCATTTGTACCGGTTGTAAATTTTTTAATTTACGACGCTCATTTTCAAAATGAATATATTCTAATTTAGATAAAAGGTTTTGCATACAAGTTTGACGGTTTTGGATTTGACTACGTCCATTCTGACAAGTGCAAACAATTCCAGTTGGAATATGAGTAATACGCACAGCACTTTCTGTTTTGTTAATATGCTGTCCACCGGCCCCTGATGCACGATAAACATCAATACGCAAATCCTTTTCTTCAACTTTATATTCAGTTTTTTCAATTTGTGGAATTACTTCAACAGCAACAAAACTAGTATGACGGCGTTTATTTGCATCAAAAGGACTAATGCGAACGAGACGATGAACACCTGCTTCACTTTTAAAAATACCGTAAGCATTCACACCATTAATAGCGATTGATGCACCTTTAATTCCAGCACCATCACCTTCTTCAATATCGGTAATTTCGTAATTAAAATTTTGTTGTTCTGCAAAACGACACATCATTCGCATTACCATCTCTGCCCAATCTTGAGCCTCCGTACCACCGGCACCAGCTGTAATATTTAAAACACAGTTACAGCCGTCGTATTTACCGACCAATAAAGTCTTAACATAAAATTCATCAAACTGTTTTTTGACACGTTCATACTCTTCGATAAGTTCATTTTCGGAACATACTAAAGTTAATTCCAAAAAATCACAAAGATCATTATTTACAGCATCAAACTCAGCAACGAATTCTTGCAATGATTTAATACGCTTATTCTGTTCAACATTATTCCAATCTTGCTCTTGTTTTTTTAACAAAGTTTCTAATTCTTGACGCTTACTGCCAACTATATCTTTAATTGCATCAAGTTTTAATTTTGCTTTTTGAATTACACTATAATCTAACATCGCCCATCACTTCTTTTCATTTAATTTTGCTTTTGCTAATTTTTTATAGTAATCATCCACAGCATCAACTACAGCAGATTGTACTAAATCAGCAATATGTAATTTATCTTCCGGTAAACCATCCATAGCACTAACAATATCTTCATTTTTAATTGTTAAAGCTGTTTCAATAGAACTGTTAATTAAGAAATCACAAACAATGTCACTTGCAACCAAAGCAAAGACACCACCAAATGTTTTAAATTTTGCTTCAGTAATAACACCATTTGTAATACGTAAATAAATTTTAATCACTGTACCTAAACTTAGATTACCAACTTGGCCAACAGCATCTGCATTTGTTACCATACCAGCATTCTGTAAAGTTTGTAAACGTTCTAAAATAAAATCATTATACATTATTCAGCTACCTCCATTTTGACACCAATTGGACTAATCGAACGTAGCTTTTTGATAACATTGATTAAGGTATTAACTGTAAAATCTAAATCTTCCTTAGTTGTCGCACGTCCGAGTGTAAAACGTACTGTACCATTGATATATTCATCACTTACGTTCATTGCTTGTAAAACGTGACTACGTGTCATTATTTCGCTACAAGATGCCGTTCCAGTCGAAACTCTAATTCCTTCAACATTCAACAAAGCAACAACACTCTCCCCACTTACACCTTGAAAAGAGAAATTTACATTATTATTTAAACGTTGATTGCGATGCCCATTTAATTTCACGCCAGTAATTTTAGATTCAACTTCTTGAATAAAATAATCACGCATTTTTTTCAAGCGAGTATTGTTTGTACTGGTATCACGCATACATACTTCAACAGCTTTTCCCAATCCAACTATCGCAGGTAAATTATATGTTCCAGCACGCATTCCGTTTTCTTGATAACCACCATGAATAAAGGGATCAATACGTGTACCACGTTTAATATAAATAGCACCGACACCCTTAGGACCATAAATTTTATGTCCTGATAAAGACAGTGATGTAATATCCATTTCTTTAACGTTAATACTAACACTTTCCAAAGCTTGTGATGCATCAGTGTGAAAGTACACATTATTTTGACTGCAAATATTAGCAATTGTATTAATATACTGTACGGTACCAACTTCGTTATTTGCAGTCATCACAGATACAAGACAAGTTGGTTTGGATAATTTTGATAACAAATCAGGAATTGAAATGATTCCGTTTTCATCGACTTTGATATAGTCAACTTCCACGCCTTTTTCTGTTAGCCATCGTGCTGTTTCCATTACGCTTGGATGCTCAATTGAACTAACCAAAATACGTTTAATTGGCGAAGCCGAAACAATTCCTTTAATTGCCCAATTGTTAGCTTCTGTTGCACTTGAAGTAAAATAAATTTCATCTGGATCTGCGTTAATGATTTTTGCAACATTGATACGTGCGTCATTAATTGCTTTACGAGCTGTATATCCTATCTCGTGAAGAGAATTTGGATTACCATAATTTGTAATAAAATATGATTGCATAGCATAAAAAACTTCACCATTGCAATAAGTCGTAGCAGCATTATCTAAGTAAATTTCCTTGTTTTGCATCATATAGTTATTTTACTCCTTTCTAAACAACAAAATCAAGTAGTTTAGACACTTTAAATGTTTACGCACAACTTGATAATCTGGGATTATTTTTTCAACAATATTCCAAAATGCAGGTGTATGGTTAAATTCTAACAAGTGACACAATTCGTGTACCACTATATAATCCAATAGATTTGGTGGCAAAAAAATAGCTCGCCAGTTAATCGCTATATTTCCACGACTATCACATACGCCCCAACGTGTTTTATTATTATTTGTTGTTATATTAACTGGTCTTAAACGTAACTGCTTTGCCATATAATTCACACGCTCGACCAAAACTTCATTTGCGACTTTACGATACCATTTTTCAACTTTGCCTAAAATTTTATCACTGGAAATTTTAGCAGGAATCATTAACTTATTATCATTAATCATAATTTCCTTCACTTCGCTCGAAATTAAAGGCGTTATTTCTTTTCCTAAAAACATAAAAGTTGTGTAATTGACAACATTAGGATTGATATATGAATTACTACGAATGGCATTTTGTTTTTTAATAATCCAATCTTCTTTTTGTTTAATAAAATCAAAAATTCTACTTTCAGGATAATTATATGGAGCACGAACAATTAGTTCTCCCTTAGCGTTTATCATTAGTGATAAAGATCTTTTGTTCGTACGAATAATGTTACGTGGATCTATCATAAAAAAAAGATAACTTAATCCAGTTTAACTTGACAAGAAGATAATTTCGACACTAAAATTATAGTGTGGCAAACGGCAAGAATATGACAGAAATTATTATTCTAAGTTTACTCGATAAACGCCCAATGTATGGTGCCGAAATGGTTGAAGAAATCAAAAAAATATCGGGTAATACTGTCATTATGTCCTTACCAACACTATACTCATCTTTGCACCGTATGGCTGGCAAAAAATGGGTTAACAGTTATCAAAAACAATCAACTATTGGTGGTCGTTGTCGTGTATACAACATTACCAAACATGGTCGAGAATATTTAAGCAAAAACCCAATTCAAATTGATTATAGTACAATTATAAATAATGATAATAATATTATTTCTCAAACAGCACTTGCAAGCAGTAATGACATAATCACCGAAAAAACAAACAATAAAACATACACTACCCTCGAAGATGCTTTTTCTTTACCATTAACCAAGAATATAATTCCCGATCACTTGCCAAATGATAAGCGCATACTAACAATCACTCCACCACCAGAACCATTAAAGTTAGATAATACGCAAAAATCTTCTAACCAAACTTTAAAGTCGTTACCAGATATTTTACCATACGTTGAGCCAACAGAAAAAATAACAACAACACCCGAACCACAATACCAACAAACTTTAATTGGACTAACCGGAACAATCGGTGGAAATGATTTAAGACCTTTAATAAAATTAAACAAAGTAAAAGTTGGCAACGATTATGTTGTTATCAATCGTTTGCGAATGGCCTCGACCTTAATCAGTTCGTTAATTTTTGTAATCATTAACTTTTTCTGTTCATTAACACACGCAGCACCAGCAGAAAGTTACAGTTTAGTTTATATTATATTAGCACTTTATACCTTAATTAACTTATCGATTTATTTTGTATACCCACGTATCAAAAAAATATTTTATCGTAAAGCAAGTTTTATTCGCTATTCTTTAAGCAGCTTGATTGCCTTTATTTTAGTACTACTTTATTGTTTTGTTAATAGTATGCCTAATTTACTATGGTTAACAATATTTACTTTATTACCACTTACGCAATCAATTATTATGATAATGTTACGTAAAAGGAGTTGGTTTGAATGCTAACCATTAGTAACTTAGAAAAATCCAGTTCAAAAAAACTATTAGTAACAGATGTTAATTTAACTTTACACGAAGGTGAGATTTTAGCACTAGTTGGTGAACACAAAAGTGGAAAAAGTTTATTAACAAAATTAATTTTAACTTTATCACAAAAAACCAAAGGTACAGTTAAAATACCTGCAAACCAGTTCATCGGCGCTTTTGTTACGAAAGAACAACTTATACCAACGGTTTCAGTAAAAACGATTATTAAAGATTATTGTAAGTTGCATGACAAAAGTTATAATGGCAAAAATGTAAAAAATATCTTGGCCTTATTTAATATAAGAAATCGTTTAAATGATAAAGTTTATGAACTTTCTGCAACAGAAATTGATTTATTGAAAATTGCACTACCACTAATATTACGTACTGACATTTTAATTTTAGACGCACCTTTTTCAAACTTACCAACAAAACAAGCAAAAGATTTGCGTGTATTGTTAAAAAAGATAAGCAATGAATTAAAAACATCAATTTTAATTACTTCGCAAAGAATTAGCGACATAGAAGAATTTTGTGATACGATTGCAATTATTGATGATGGTATGATTATTAGCATTCAATCTTACAATGCAATGGTGGCTCGGGAACTCGACCATACCAAATTAGGCATTACAGTAACTCAACCCAATTATGCTGCAAAAGTTATTGAAGATGTCTTTCACACTCCAGCACGCTTATGTGGTGATCAGGTTATTGTAAATATGAAACCAGAACAAGTCCAAGAAGTCGTAGATGCTCTTGCAAAAGCACATGTAACGGTTATCAGCGCACAACGTGTTTTTCGTTCACTAGAACATCAATATTGGGAATTGATTAGCAATCGCAAAAGATATTATTGATCTTGAATCCACGTTGATTGATCACGCCATCCTTCGCGAACCAAGACGTACGTGTGTAAAACAATGTGTTTACCAAGTAATTTTTCCAAATTTTGGCGTGCTTTTATACCAATTAAGCGAATTAAATTACCACGCTTACCAATAATAATTTTTTTATGATTAGGTTTATCACAGATAATATCAGCATCAATATTTAAAGTGCGTTGCTCTGTTTCATATTTTGTAATTACTACTTTAACACCTGTTGGAATTTCATCATGTAACTGATTAATAATTGCTTCACGAATTGTTTCAGCTGCCATTGTGCGTTCACTACTATCCGTATAAATTGTATCATCATAGATAGCATTACCCTCTGGTAAATATTTTTCTAAACATTCAATTAAAGTTTTAATTCCTATTTTTTTATGCGCTGATATTGGAATAAATTCTTTAACAAAAGTGTAAGCTTTAATTTGATCTAATATCTGAAACAGTTTCGCTGGCGTTGCACTATCGATTTTAGATATCACAACAATCACAGGCACACCAAAATCTTCATAATTTGCTAACTTAGTTAGATTCTTTTGTGTTACGTGATTTATATCGAGCACGAAACATATTACATCTGCCGATTTAACTGCCCCGGAAATCATACGATTCATTTTGTGTTCTAACAAATTAGTTGCACGCTGCATACCTGGTGTATCAACAAAAATCATTTGCGAATGTTCAGTATTCAAAATACCACGAATCGCTTCACGGGTTGTTCCTGCCACTGGAGCTGTAATAGCAACTTGACAACCGACCAAAGCATTTATCAATGTACTTTTACCTGCATTGGGTTCGCCTAGTAAAGCTACTGTACCACATTTATGAACGTTACTCATGAATTTTGTTCTCCATCACTTGTAACTGGTGGAAACAAATAGATTGCACTCAAGCTATCAATCACCTCGTAAGTTTCATCATTAGCTACAATAATTTTAATATCACCATTAAATTCACATAAATATTGTCGAGTTGTGGCATTAGGATAAATTTTGTGATCTTTAGAATAAAAACACATTGCTAACATTTGATTATAGCCTTCACTAATTGCTTTGGCAATTGCTGTGTCGCCTGCTCCAAAAGACGGTGCGGCATAATCACCTGTTTCAATATTACAACCACCTAAAATTATATTATCACTACATAATAGTGCGGCACCAACAGCAATACCTGAATATGGACAATAAGCATTATCAGCATAAGATTTAGCCGTATCAATCAAGCGTGCAATGATTTCTTTACTTAACATAAATTCCATTATGATAATAATGCCATAATTTTACGTTGTAGTCCAAACATTTTTACTTCATCTTCAGCTTCAATGTGATCATACCCAAAAAGATGCAAAGTACCGTGAACTTGTAAAAAGGTTATTTCTTGCTTCAAGCTATTACCTATTTCTTTTGCTTGTTTTTTAGCAACTTCTCGACAAATTAAAACATCACCCATAAAGCGACGTCCAGTTTCTGGATTAAGGTCACCATCTGGAAAAGACAATACGTCAGTAACTTTATCAACCTGTCGAAATTGTTGATTTAAACGATGAATTTCACGTGAAGAAACAAAAGCATAATTAACCTCAACTGAATTTGGATCAATTTCCAAAACTTGACATACTGCATCTAAAACTTCCATATAGCATAATATTATAAACTAAATAATCCAAATCACCAACCGACTAATTTTATCATCATTAACAAACGAAACTTCACCTAATACGATTACGCTATCTGGATATGCATCTTCAACTAATAAATCACCTTTTTTAACGACATCACCCACTGTAACCAATGCTCTTCCACTGTATGTCGTGATTTCCTTGATTACTGCATCATATTGAGCATAATAGTTTGTTTTAGTTTTATGCTTTTGATTAGTTGCAGTCACTAAATTGATTACTAAAGTGTTCCCAGAAACTGATATGTGAGCGTGTGCAATTTGGTCAAAATTACTAATTAAATCGCTTCCAATATCTAGTTGGGTTAATTTGTTTTTCCAACAAAAATTGTTAATACCAAGCTGATTTAAATGCTCATAAACAGCCGGTCGTAACGTGACATCGTCAGTCTGGACACAAACACGATATATTCCCATATCAGCAATGAAATAAAGAACAAGCGCCAAAATAAAGGTACAAACAATGACTAAATGATTTAACAAGAAATTAACGCCACGAAAAATATTATAATTTTCTGATGTCTTATATTCAAAATTTGATATCATTTTTTTTACAACATCGGCGTGAATTAATGGAACACGAAAAAAAATTATGTCATTTTGAATGCGAATTTTTGAAAGTTTATAATTACGTAATTTATTTAAACAAGTTAGTGGCAGGTTTTGAACGACAAATTCAACTTGTCCACAAAAAAAATTTTTAATGATTAACATTTGTCATCACTCCTAAAATTTTACCAGTAATAGTTATTTCATTTTCGTCAAAGCGTTGAATAATTAAGTTTTTTCCTTTAATTTCAACTAAACCACGTTTAACCCTAACTACAATATTATCATCAGCAAAATTCATTAAAGAAATAACACCACCAACACATACATTACAATCCTGGTTTTGCTGAATAAAAAAATCTTTCACAACTATTTATAATGATTTTTTATCATCAATATTACTAAATGCCATAATCCGTTTGTAATCTTCTTGCGTAAAAGATGGTAGCTCTACATCTGTTGATTCATCATTGATAACTTCTTCCGATTCGAAATTAAAGCCACGATATTTTTTACTTTGAATATAATTTGCAATGTTACCTTTTTTATTGAGATGATTTTCAATTTGCAAGCGCATTTCTTTATTATTTGATTTTTTAATTATCTCATTTAAATCATCAGCCAACTCGTTATTATATATTTTCATATCTGAAGGACTTTCAACTTTTGTTGTTTCTTCAATAATCTTAGGTAATTCTTTATTAACTTTAGGAGACACTTTTTCAGTATTTTTCTTTGGACTATTTTTCATTAGACGTTCTAAAAGAGCAAACAAAATTATAACTATAATTAAAAGTATTATTGTTACAAAAAGCAAACCTTGTAAAGTCATTTGAGATTTTCCTTTTATTGTAATTTTGTTTTCTTTTTGGGTGGATTTAAAGAAGGTGTTAGCATATCAGAACTTGCGCTACCACTTAAAGCTTTACGCATTAAAGTATCGCTTTTTAAATTTTCTAATTGCATATATTCTTTAACGTTTACACTGCCATACTTTAATGCACCAGCTAAAGCCTTTGGAACTTCGGATTCAGCAGCCACAACCCGGGCACGCATTTCTTGAGTTAAAGCACGCATTTCTTGTTCTGCTGCAACAGCTTCTGCACGACGTTTTTCTGCATCAGCCTGACTGATATATCTTACTGCTTCTGCTTTATCAATTTCTAATTCTGCGCCTACATTTCGTCCAACTTTAATATCGACAATATCAAGTGATAAAATATCAAATGCCGTATCTTCTGCTAACTTTTTATTATCAATAATTGTTTTGGTAATGTGGTTTGGTTTTTCTAAAATCTCATTGTGTGTAGCTGCATTACCAACAATTGTCATAATACCTTCACTAATTCGTGCTATGATGGTTTCTTCTAATGCACCACCAATAATTCTTTTTAAATTAACACGTAAAGTTACCTTGACACTAATTGAAACTTCGATACCATTTTTGGCAATTGCAGTAATATCATTGATTTGAAGAATCTGCGGCATAATACAATGCTTAACGGCATCATTGATATCACGGCCAGATAAATCAACAGCAATTGCCGTTTTTAAATCTAAATCTTGTAAATTTGCACTAGATGCAGCAATTAAAGCATTGATAACTAATTCAATGTTACCGTGTGCTTGCATATGGTTTTCAATTTGAGCAATTGTAATATCAACACCTGCTTTTTTAGCCTTAATATAATTATTAACAATACTACGTGCATCGAGTTTTTTAACAGTAATTGAAATCAATTCTGCAATTGAAACGTGCGCACCTGACATAAAGGCACGCACCCATAAAGACATATTAAAAACAGAATAGAAAGTTATAACTAAAATAACAACAACTAAGATGATTAACCAATGCACGAAAGTCATCAAGTAATAATATCATATCTAGTATTTGTTGTCTAGACTAGTTATCAATTTTTATAAACTCCTTCTTTAAACGTGATAAAATCTTTTTTTCTAAACGCGAAATATATGACTGCGAAATATCCAGCATATTTGCAACTTCTTTTTGTGTTCTTTCTTTCCCACCACCTAAGCCAAAACGCAACTGCATAATTTCTTGCTCCCTAATTGATAATTTATCAACAGCAAGCCATAATAAATTTTTTTCAACCTTCATATCTAGTTCATCATCAACATTATTTTCAGTTGTGCAAATCACATCACCTAAACGTATTTCCGTCCCTTCACTGTCCGAATTGATTGCTTCATCCATTGAAACATCATTTCGAGTTTTTTGGATTTTACGAAGATACATTAAAATTTCATTTTCAATACAACGACTACTATACGTAGCTAATTTAATATTTTTATCGTACTTAAAACTATTAACAGCTTTAATTAAGCCAATTGAGCCAATACTAATTAAGTCTTCAATATCTATTCCTGTGTTTTCAAATTTTTTTGCAATATAAATTACCAAGCGTAAATTATGCGATATTAACTTTTGACGTGTTTCCGGTTTCCCTTGATCTAGTTCTTGTAATAATAACTCTTCTTCTGCTTTTGGCAATGGGCGTTCAAGTGCTTCCGTGCCATTAATAAAAAACACACCTGATGAGTTATCATCATCTTTTTCACAATAAATGCGTTTAAATAATGTGATTGCTTTTGAAATAAAATTCATAATATACCCCCTAATTTTATGTTTAAAATTGCATCATACTTTTGATTACAAAAATTTTGCGTACTTACGCCAAGCAAACTATGTACAGTTGTCCCATTAACTTGAATTTTATCCGGTTGAAAAACAAACATTTTACTTTTTCCGTTTACCGTTTGACATTTAATATAATGACCATTATTGATACAGGACTCTAGTTTATTTTCAATAATTTTATCTGCCGAAATATCTGGAAACATTTCTAAAAAAACAGCTAATGAGATAATTGAAACTGGCACTTGCGATACCGGATCGATTAAGGTATTCCCTGAGTCTAATAATGCATTAATCTGAACACTTTTACCTTTATATTCAATTTTAGTACGGTGTAAAAACTTCTGTCGCCGATGCCATTGCAATATTTTTTGAATAATTAAATAGAACAATAGCACTACAACAACTAACAAATATTTATTATCAAAAGCATACATTGCTGAACCAAAAGCAAATGCAAATGTTAAAATAACTGCCATGACAATATGATAAGTATGTTTTCAATGACAGATTTATGCTAAACAAATCAAAAAATGTAAGATGATGACGAAGTGAAAAAAAGTTATAGAAAATTTTCTTATTTTATGTTAAAAAAATATTAATGAAATACGTGATTGAACGTGATATTCAAACAATTAATCAATTAAACCACGTACTCGAAGGTTTGCCACCTTTTTGTCACGCTTTTTTTTTAGGAATTGAGCAAACAACTTCCCCATTAACAAGGTTAGGCTATGCTCGTGATTTAGAAATATTTTTTAATTATTTAATCAATGAAACTGAACATTTTAACCAGTATGCTATAACAAGTTTTGAGAAGGCAGACTTAAATAAAATTACAATCGACGATATCGAATTATATATTTCTTATTTAACTCATTACCGTAAAAAAGACGCTGAATACATAAATGGTGAACGTGGCAAAATGCGCAAAATGGCAACTTTACGTTCATTCTTTAAATATTTTTATCGTCGTGGTGATTTAAAAGAAAACATTATGACGAAGATAGATTTACCCAAATTACACGAAAAAAGTATCTTACGTTTAACTGATGATGAAGTTACGAAAATGATTGCAGCTGCTGCTAAAAATCCACGAGATGAAATGATCATTAGTTTATTTTTACTTTCGGGAATACGTGTAAGTGAATTAGTTGGTTTAGATTATCAAGATATTGATTTAAAAAATAAAACTTTTCTTATCACCCGTAAAGGTGGTAAACAAACTATTTTACATATGGGACAACAACTACACGATAAATTTACAAATTACTTTAGTTTATTTGAATGGACGCCTAACACTCCTTTGTTTACAAAATGTGGTCGCCGTTTGTCTGTCCGTGCGATTGAAAACATCGTTAAAAAATATGCATCTGTTGCTGCTCCATTAAAAAAGATTAGTCCACATAAATTACGTTCAACTTATGGGACTAATCTTTACAAAGCAACCAAAGATATATATATTGTTGCCGATATTCTTGGACACAAAGATATCAATACAACCAAAAAGCACTACGCTGCAATCAGTGAGGATATTCGTATCAAAGCCGCTGATATGGTAAAGTTATAATTATTTAATAGTTTCGTCGAGATAAGTACTGCCAATATCAGCAATAAACATTAACAAACTTAAAGGAAATTTTTTGAATGCATCTGATAACACATAACTACCATTTGCATTACGCGCATCGTAAGGTCCCATATGCCAGTTAATTGCCATAGCTTCCTCACGTGTAATCTTCATAAAACTAGAAATGATGTACACAGACTTTTCACCATGCCCATAAGGTAATGGATCATCGACGGTATAATATGGTTCTTTAACCCATTCACCGTCACGTTTTACATTACGAAAATCCACTTTATAGGTATTCGCTTTACAAACGTCATGTAACAAAGAAACAATCGCTACAGTTTCATCACTAACGTTTAATTTTTCATCGGCTACAATTTTCTTTAAACGATGATAAACCTTAACCGAATGGTCAACTAACCCACTTTCAAAATTATTATGAAATCTAGTTGATGCCGGACAAGTAAAAAAATCAGTACTTTCCAGCCAACTTAAAATTTTATCAGCGCCTTCACGTTTAATGTTCTTTTGATAAATTTCAATAAACTCTTCTTTTGCTGTCATAAATATATTTTACTGTAAAAACATACAATCGCCAAACGAATAGAAGCGAAAATTATTTTTCTTTGCCATTTCATAAAGTTCTAAAACTTTTTCACGTCCAACAAAAGCAGCAACTAGCATCAATAAAGTTGATTTTGGCAAATGAAAATTAGTAATTAAACCTGATATTACATTAAACTGATATGGTGGATAGATAAAGATATTAGTAACATCTGTCACGGCTTTAATTTCGCCATATTTAGCAAAACAACCTTCTAACGTACGTAAACTGGTTGTACCAGTCGCGATAATTCTACGCCCTTCACGCAAAGCTTCATTAATGATTTCAGCCGTACTTGCTGGAATTTCATATCGTTCTTCGTGCATTTTATGTTGTGTTATATCATCGACTTTAACAGGTCGAAAAGTCCCTAATCCAACATCCAAAACTACAGGAGCAAAAATAACACCTTTTGCACGAGCCTGGTTTATTAGTTCAGTCGTCCAATGTAGCCCAGCAGTTGGTGCAGCTGCACTTCCATCAATTTTTGCATAAACAGTATTATAATTTTCTTTGGTAGCGTGACCATTTTGAATATAATGAGGTAAAGGTATTTCGCCAACTTCATCAATCACTGCTTCTAAATTTTGCGAACCATCAGCACATATTAGCTGCATTTCAGCTGTACCCGTCTCAGTATCTTTACTAATCAATGTAGCTTTTATTTTACCGGCAATATCTACACTATCGCCATTTTTCAGTCGACGCAAAGGTTTTACTAATACTTCATAATTTGTTAATGAAAGTTTCTTTAAGAGTAAAATTTCGATTTGTGCACCTGTTGTTTTTTTACCCAATAATCTTGCTGGAATCACGCGTGTTTCATTAACAACAACAACATCGCCACTTTGCAAATACGATAAGACATCTCTAAATTTTGTTATTTGTGTATGAGAATTGTTACGATTGTAAACCAACATTTGACAAGCATCACGAGGTTCCATTGGTGCAGACGCAATCATTTCTTCTGGTAATTCATAATCATAATCAGATAAAAAAGCCACATAGATTATATACAACAAAACTTAAACTGTATGCAAGCAACAAATTCATAAAAAAGACCTTCCAACTAGTTTTGCGTCCACAATGATGATTAATTGCAGTTTGTGCAGCTAAACATTTTGGATAAAACGTAAAGAAAGTCACTAAAGACAAAACAACAGGAATTGTTAGAACATTAACGATATTTGGAAAAAATAATAAAACTGAAACTGCTGCTTCTTTAGCTATGATGCCAAACAGTAACGCACAAATAACTACTGGTTGATTTAAACCAATAGGTGTAAAAAGTGGCGTAAAAAAACCACAAATTGAAAATAAAATTGATTCTTCCGGATTTGAAACAAATTTAAAATGAAAAGAAAAACGAGCCAAAAAGACAATAACAAAAGCGCTTACGGTAAAAGCTATAAAAATTTTTTTAGCAAAGATTATTGTTTGTTTCAATGTATCACAACAACATTCCCAGATATTAGGCCATTTAACTATAACATTTTGATAATATTCATTTTTTTTCTTGTTACGTGGTAGAATCAACAAAAAGATAATTCCAATAAAAATTGCAACAAAATAGAGTAAAAAAATTGACCATAGTGGGAATTTAATAACAGTTAAAAGAAGAAAAGTTAATAACGGTAATTGTGCTGTACAAGGAATTAAAGACAAAAAATAGACTAAATTTTTGCGATAAGGATTATCACGAGCAGCACAAACTGCCATTGTTGTACAATTAAATGTTAAACAAATTGGCAAAACATTATTAACTGGTAAATGGAAAAATTGTGCAAACTTTCCCAACACTCCACTTTTTTCGAAAAGTGCAAGAATAAAATACAAAACAAAAACTTGTGGAATAAACTCCAGTAATATACCTAAAATTTCTAACAAAGATGGCACATCAATGTATATTATTTTTGAACATTAATTTTGCGTTGTTTTGTAAGAAGACGTGCTGTTTCAAATTGCATATACAAAGGTGCAATTAAAAATAACGAAGAATATGTACCAGCTAATAAACCAAAAACAATCGGTAAAGCAAATTCAATCAATGTCGATAATTGCATGATTAAACTGATGACAGTCAAAACTAACAATGTACCTAATGTTGTTACCATTGTTAATATACTACGACCAAGAGTGCTATTGATTGATTTATTAACCAAATAATCTAACTTATGGTTTTCCGTATTATTTTTTTCTAATGTACGAACACGGTCAAAAACAACTAAACTATTATTAATTGAATACGCCATAACAGTTAATACGGCCGCAATAAATGATGCATTAATTTCAATTTGGAAAATAGCCATTAAAGCACCAATCATTAAAACGTCATGCATCAATGCCAAAATTGTTGCCATACCTGCTGTAAACTTAAAGCGTATTAACATATAGATAATTAAGGCGCCCAAAGCTGCCAAAATTGACCAAAATACTGTCATAACTGTTTCTTTAATTGTTGTATCTGTAGAAGTTGTATATTCGATAAAATCATCTTCAAAATAACTTTCTAATTCGGTTGTGATATCATTTGTCTTATCTTCAGCGTTAAATTTAATTGAGAAAGTATTACCACCACTAGTGCTTTGTTCTTTTGTAATTGTATACTTAACGTTGTAATCATCCATTTTATCCTGGATTTCAGCTTTACTATATTCACCATCAGCATTTACTTTAACGATTGTACCACCTGTAAAATCCAGACCCAAATTCAAGCCAAAAATCGCTAACATTAAAATTCCAAACGCTAAAATTATTGCCGGAGCAATATAAAACCAACGACCATATCGAACAAAATCAAAATTTTTATTTTTAAGATTAGTAATCAATTTCATTTAGCACCATCCATATTTAATTTGCGTTTTTGAGGAACAACGACCTGTTGTTCTTCGATTTGTTGAACATCAGAATCCTTAATATTCATACGTTTAGCATTATCTGGGTTAATATACAAATAAAGTTTTGCCAAACTACGAGTTATAACTAAACCAACAAACATTGAAATTGCCACACCTAATGCTAATGTGATAGCAAAGCCACGAATTGAACCAGAACTTAAGATATATAAGATAACGCTAACAATAATCGTTGTTACATTAGCATCTATAATGGTTACAATTGATTTATTAAACCCAGAATGAACAGCTGCACCCAAACGCTTACCTGAACGATACTCTTCTTTAATTTGTTCAAAAATTAACACATAAGCGTCAACTGCCATACCAATTGATAAAATAATACCTGCAATACCTGGCAATGTTAATTGAATTGAATCAATAATCGCCAAGAAGAAAACAAATATAATTGTATAAATTATCAATGATAAATTAGCAATCCATCCGAAATCACGGTAAACAATGACCATTAACACAAAAATTAGAAGTAAACCAATAGCCAAAGCAATCAAACCTGCAAAAATCGCACCTTCACCCAAAGTTGCTGGAATATAACTCATTTCACCAATACTTAATTCTACAGTGTATAAACCAGACTCAATTTGCAAAGCAAAAGCCTCAGCACTTTCTTTCGTATAAGAACCTGTAATTAAAACTTTACCATCAGAACCTAACGTACTAGCATTTTCAGATGAAATTTGTGGTGAGCTAATCAACTCTTCATTTGAAAAAATCGCCATAAATTTTCCACCAGCATCTTTAACTTTTTCACGAAATTTTATTTTTCCTTGATCAGTAAAAGTTAATTGCAAAGCATAATTGGAAACATCTTCAGGGTCAGAAATGACTTCAACACTTTTAATATCTTCACCAACTAAGAACACTTTTTCTGCAGCATAAGTAGGTTGCTGTTCGTCACTTGGTTCTAAAAATTCAATATTAGCTGGCGTACCGATTGCATCCATAATTTCTTGGGTATCTTTCATACCTGGTACTTCGATACGAATTTTATATCCGGATGCAGTACCCTGACGAGTAACAGATGCTTCCAAATAACCTTGTTCAGATAATGTATTTTTTACACGATGTATTGTTGCATCAACTTCAGCTTCTAAATCAGAGCTGTTTTCTGATGCCACAACGTTAAATACTGCCGAAACACCACCATTCAAATCAATACCCATTTTGTTTTTAATTGCTTGATAGCACCCAACATATTTAGTATTTGTAAATGGAATAGTAAACTCAGCAAAACACAATATTGCAGCAAGTGCTACAATAACACAAATTACGCAATATTTTACAATTGCCCCTGTTTTATTCATATAAGAATAATTATACCATAAATTTTGCATGTCTACAAATTATTTTATTTCCAATAAGTTACCAATTTCTACGCGTCTCTCATATACCAAACTATGGAACCAATTTTTACGGGAATTGCAACTGCCTTAGTTACACCATTTAAAACCAACCAACAAGTAGATTTTCCAACATTAGAGAAATTAATCGAGCGACAAATACAAATGCAAGTTGATGCACTCATCATTTTAGGAACAACTGGCGAAATTTCAACTTTATCAAATCAAGAACGTTACGCCATTATAGAATGTGCTGTAAAAACAGTGCAAAATCGTATACCCATAATTTTCGGCATTGGTGGCAATGACCCAGCAAGAATTATTGAACTCGGCAAATATGTTAAACAAGTCACAAATAACAAACAACAAAAAGTCGGAATTATGGTAACAGCACCCTATTACAACAAAAGTTCGCAAGACGGAATCTATCAGTACTTTAAAACAATCACTGAAAACATAACATTACCAACAATTGTTTATAACATACCCTCACGCACAGGGGTCAACATAACACCAGAAACTATGGTCCGTATTGCTTCATTACCTAATATAGCAGGAATCAAAGAAGCAAGCGGAAATATTCACCAAATTACACAAGTTGTAAACCTATGCACTAATACAGCTGTTTATTGTGGTGATGATACCTTATCTTTACCTGCTTACGCTGTTGGCTGCCGAGGAATCATATCAGTTGCATCAAACATCGAAGTTGCACCTTTAAAGAAGATTTGGCAAGCTTACAATAACGGTAAAATTCAAATTGCTTTAAACATTTTTCAAAAAGAACTTCCCTTTTATGAATCACTTTTTCGCATTGTTAATCCAATTCCGATAAAATATGAATTAGCTCATCGTGGGCTAATAAAAAATGTATTACGCTTGCCACTCATCCCAATTCAATGATATAATTATTTTTATGGGTTTAGTATCATTTTCACGTGGTTATGCATCCACCGGATACACAAACATTTCAAATATTTTTTTTGAAGAACATTTGCCGTACGCAAACGGCGATTGTGTTCGTGTTTACTTGTATGGTTTATATTTATGTCAAAATGCAACTAGTGCAGACAATACAATTGAAGCAATGAGTACCAAACTCGGTATTAGTGCTGCCAACATTAAAGATGCTTTTGAATACTGGGAAAAACAAAACTTAGTCCAAGTTTTAGACACGATTCCTTTTGAAATAAAATACTTACCAATTAAACGCAACTCGGCCAAAGTTCGCGAATTACCCAAAGGTCAATACGACGAATTTAACACGAAAGCGCAAGCTATTTTAGATGGTCGTATGATAACAACAACCGAATACCACGAATACTATGCTTTTATGGAAAGTATGCACTTTGAACCCGATGCCCTGTTATTAGTTATTAAAAATTGCGTGCAAATTAAAGGCTTTACTGTTGGTTATGCTTACATTCTTACAGTTGCAAAAAATTTAGCCTATGAAGGCTTAACCACTTATACAGCTGTTGCCGAGAAATTCAAATTAGCACAACAAGACCAAAATGCGCTTACAGCATTGATTAAAGAAATACGCAAAAAGAAACCTACAAATAAAGAATTCATTAAACACAGTTATTCTGAAGAGGAATTAAAGGAGGTTGAAACTGATGTCAGCAAATTTTTATCGTTATGATTTAATCGTAAATGCAAGAAAAAGTAAAAAATTTCGAGAACTTGATGACCAAGTCCGTACAATGGCTTACGAATTAGGAAAAAACAATCCAGAAATTGATAAACAAAAATATCTTCAACTCAAAGAAAAACGTGACCAAGAGCTTTTAAGCTATATTAAAAACCTTGATACCGAAAATCAACCAAAAGAGAAATTTGACCTTACGGTTTGCAAAAAAATTGATTCAAAAATTTTAGAATCACTTAATCAATATATCAACACTTTCCCAAATAAAATTAAAAGTTTAATTTTGACTGGACCAACAGGAACTGGTAAAACTTATTGCGCTAAACTTATTGAAAATATTTTATCACAAAATGGTTTTAAGGTTCATTTTACAAATACTTTCAATTTAATTAAAAGAATGAAAGATCATTTATTTGGTCAAGATAATGCCGTACCAAACGATTTCTTTGAAAGTGATTTACTTATTATTGATGATTTAGGTGCTGAACCATCCATAAAAAACGGTGACGAATTACTCTACACCGTAATTAACGAAAGATACAGTAATAACAAATCTTTAATTATTACAACCAATCTATCAAAAGACCAAATTTCAAATCGCTATGAAGACCGTATCTTTGGGCGTATTTTTGATAAAGCAAAATGTGTTGCAATTATTTTTGAGGGGAAAGACCTCCGCATAAAGTAAAAGCGTGCGTAAGTGCAATTGCCAAAGCATCAGCAGCATCGTCTGGTTTAATTTTTTGTTCTTGATTAAGAATTTTACCGACTGCGGCTTGCATTTCTTTTTTCTTAGCCTTGCAACCACCAGTAATCGCAATTTTGATTTGGTTAGGTTTATAATTAAAAACCTCACCATGATAATACGTTGCGCGCATCAAAGCGATCCCACGAGCTGCTGCAACTTTTAATCCAGTAGTAACATTGGCAGCAAAAAACAATTCCTCAATCGCAATGTCATCAGGTTTATATTCTTCAAAAAGACTGGCTAAACGGTCGTTAATTTGACATAAACGTTGACCAAAGTCTTGTTCTTTGTCGGTTTCAATTGCACCGTAATCAATTAAACTAATTTCTTCATCCGACAACTTAATTACGCCCCAGCCCATAATCCCAAAGCCAGGGTCAATTCCCATAATAACTTTATTCGGCATTGTGATAAACCGCTTGTACGTCTTCGTTATTTTCCAATGTATCAATTAACTTTTCGAAACTTGCAACTTTATCATCAGGAATAGCAACAGTCGACATTGGAACCATTGCAATTTCTGCACTTTCAGTTTGGATTTTATTTTGCTCTAAAACAGTTAAAACACCATTAAAATTTTCTGGTTTTACTGTAATCGTTACAATATCATCTTCGGTAGACATATCTTCAATTGGACTATCAATCAAAATTTCTAACAAATTATCTTCGGTTTGGTTAGCAATACTAATTAAACCTAAACGATTAAATAAAAATGAAACCGAACCGGAAACACCCAATGCACCACCAGATTTATCAAAATAAGAACGTACATCACCGGCAGTACGATTTTTGTTATTGGTTAAGGCTTCAACAATCACAGCAACACCAGCTGGACCATAACCTTCATAAACCATAGCATCATAGTTAGCATCATTGCCATCGCCAAGCCCTTTCGCAATAGCACGTTTAATATTGTCGTTTGGCATATTATTACTTTTTGCTTTAGCAATGACTTCTTTTAATTTGCTATTTAATTCAGGATCACCACTGCCTCCCATTTTAACAGCAACAATAATTTCTTTACCTAGTTTGGTATAAACGTTACTACGTGCTGCGTCGGCAAGACCTTTTTTACGATGTATTTTACTCCATTTATTATGTCCACTCATAGAAATGAGTATAACACATAATGATGCCACCTGCAACTGCTACGTTTAAAGATTCGCAATCGGTAACCATCGGAATAGTAACTACTTTGTGTGGCTTTTGATAAAAAATTGGATTGATACCCTGACCTTCATTACCTAACACAATTCCATAGTTCGTCTCTTTAATTGGTGTTGGATTGCTTCCACCCAAATCAGCTAAATAATACAAAGTATTAGTCGGCAAACTGTCATAATCCGTATCAATAATATTTAAACGTAATCCCATTCCACTGCTGGCACGTATAACCTTAGGGGAATAAGGATCAACACAATCAATTGTGTAAATTGTTTTAAAACCAAAAGCAAATGCTGTACGCAATAATGTACCCATATTACCTGGGTCTTGAATGCGATCAAGCACTAAAAAAGGAGTGGTCGGCGTAGTTGGTTGCGGAATGCGCGCCACAGCCACACGACCGTGATAATTTTCTAAATTTTTTAACGTATCTTCAGGAAAGATTTTTACTACCAAATCCATATTGTCATTGATAATTTTTTCACCCTCAAGTATACATAAAGAAAACTCCTGCCTATATTTTTTGGCAAGAAGTTTCTTTAAAATCTTAGTTGTTATTTCCATCGGTTACGCCAAATTCTTCTTTGCTGTTTCTACTAAAGATGCAAATGCAGCAGCATCGTTAATAGCCAATTCTGACAACATCTTACGGTTAATGTTAATGTTAGCTTTTTTCAAACCATCCATCAAACGACTGTAAGTAATATCATTTTGACGAGCAGCAGCGTTAATACGAGCAATCCATAACTTACGGAAATCACGTTTTTTCAAACGACGACCAACATAAGCATATTGACCAGATTTCATAACTTGTTCACGAGCAACACGATACAAGTTTGATTTGGTAGCACGATAACCTTTCGCTAATTTTAAGGTCTTACGACGTTTCTTCAAAGCATTGACACTACGTTTAATTCTCATTTTTGAATCAACCTCCTAATTGTTTTTTCGTCAGAACTACTTACAACAGCACCGTGACGTAATTTACGTTTGCGTTCACGTGTTTTTTTGTTTAAGATGTGATTCTTATTTTTCATCGCACGTTTAACGTCATTTTTGCGAGCTTTAAATCTTTTTTTAGCACCGCTATGAGTTTTCATCTTGGGCATAATCTCATTCTCTCCTTTATTTCTTTTTTTTGGGGGCTAACATAGCCATAATGTTAATGTTACGTCCCGGTACACCAGATTTTGCAACTGGAGTTTCAATATCGGCAATATCCAACATTCTTTCAGCAAATTGTGATACCACAGCGACACCTTTATCTGCTAATTGAGTTTTTCGACCACGTAAGCGATTGATACAAACTTTTACTTTGTCACCATCCATAATGAACTCACGAGCTTTATTCAATTTGAAAGCAATTTCGTTTTCTTGAATACCGATTGATAATTGAACTTCTTTAATATCAATCATATTCTTGCGTTGTTCTTTACGTTGGTTTTTTTCTTTTTTAATTTGTTCGTAACGAAACTTTGAATAATCAATAATTTTCGCTACAGGTGGTTTTGAAGTTTCAGTAATTAAAACCAAATCCAACCCTGCTTCATCGGCCAATTTCAATGCCTGAGCCAAAGTGATGATTCCAATCATTTCATTATCAGCACCAATCACCCTTAATTCCGGACAAGAAATTTCGCTGTTAATTTTCAATTCTTTAAAAATGTTAAATTACCTCCTTATAATGAAAAAAGAAGTGTTAATAACCACTTCTTAATACATTCCACAAAAAATTTTGGGGGTAATTTTTTGTTGACCTTCACGCACGAATAATCGGCAAGTAAGGTGAGAAATGGTTATTTCTTCTTTTTTTCAATTATAATTATATCATACAACAATCAAATGTCAATAGTCAAATGATTTTTTTATGTTAATTATTTTGCAAAAACATATTGTTCGCTACCGTTTGAATAATAAATGTTTTCGCCGTCCGTCCAAATATCTTGTCCATCCAAACTACTTGGTCCACCAATCCATGTTTTTTCAGATAAAGTAAGGTTTTTAATATCAATGACGGCATTTGCTACACTACTGGAATAATACAAGTTGGTGCCGTCCGTCCAAACATTACGGCCATACATTCTATCATCAGTCGCATTAGCCACCACACCTTTCCACGAGATGGTTTCCCATTTGCCAGTATTACGGTTCCATATCAGATTACCACCATACCGACCTGGCGTAGTGTTACAAGCATAAAAATCAATTCCATCAGTCCAAACAGAACCACCAATAATGTTACCAGCAGAAATTTTCTCCCAAGTTTCACCGTCAAACCTATACTCACCAGTAAATGGAGAAGTCATATCATTATAGTAACAAACTCCATCGATGACAAAAATATAATTACCTACAAGAAATTCTGACCAACCGGTGGTGAGCCACGTATTGTTAGCTGTATTCAAAACGTAATTTTTGTTTCCTCCGCCTGTCGTAGTAGCATACGAATAATATGTTTTGCCGTTATAATTCCAAACATATTGTCCCTTAAAATCGGTTAAACCCGACCAAGTTACTTGTTCCCAAGCGTTGTTCGCTGCATCTTTTTTGAAATGGTATGTACCATCACTGTAATAATAATCGGTACCGTCCGTCCAAATGTTGTTTGCATTGAAATTATTTAAACCGTACCAATTAACTTTGACCCAGTCCTTGTTTACCATATCAAGCACAAATTCTGTATCATCCGTAATTGCGCATTTGGTCATTGATTCGCCAATACCATCAATTTTCCAACCATTATAAACTTGAGTATCAGTTTCTTCTATTACCGGCAACTCAAATTCTTTATTTTTTTGAACAATTTGAATGCGCCAAACTGCACCGTCGACAACATAAGTAGCAATGGCAGCATGTTCATCCAAGTTATCAATGGTATCTTGCAACTTGTCGACAACTTTGTTCAATTCTTGAACTTCATCGTTTAAGTCTTTATTTTCTTCGTCCAATTGGTTGTTTTTGTTCGACAAGCCTGTGTTGGACAAACCGAAGCTGACAGCCAATAATGTTGTCACCGAAGCAACACAAACGGAAATAAATAAGATTAAAATACGAAATAATTTATTATTCATTTGTTCTCCTTTTGTATAGTCCCAGCATTAGTATGTGGCACTACTACTAAACTTATAATAGAAAAAAAAAAAAAAAATCAACCGATTTCTTGTAATCTTCAATTTCATCCGTAAAAAAACATAAAAAAAACCTTCATCATTATGATAAAGGTCTAAAAAACAATTTTTAAAATAGATTAACGTAAGCCAAGTTCTTTTTTTAATTCACGGAATGCGTTAAGGTCAGTTTTTTCCAAGTAGTCTAACATACGTTTACGTTTACCCAACATTAAGGTTAAACCACGACGGCTGTGTTTGTCTTGTTTGTGAACTTTTAAGTGTTCGGTCAAATCAGCAATATGTTTTGACAACAATGCGATTTGGACAGCAGGACTGCCGGTATCTCCTTCCTTTTTACCAAATTTTTTTACGATTTCTGTGATTTCGTTTTGTGTCATTTTCTGTGACATTCTCCTTTTAATTAAAGCCGTGTAAAAATATTTCAATCAAAACACCGCTATAATGAGTGCATTATAACAAATTTTACCTAATAAAGTCAACGATTACTTTTGAAAAAATTCTTGAAGTTACGGAAATATTTTGGTGCCTGACCGGTTACTGGTGGCTCTGGTTTAACTGGTTCAGGTTGCGCAATATCATCGGGTCCAAGATTGTTGATACGGTTACGAGTTTCTGCTTGATTTGGCGCAAAACCTGAAGCAATAATCAAAACCTCAACACTATCACCATATTTCTCATTGATATCAACACTCCATTTGATATTGCAGTTTTCGTGAACCAAGTTACTTGCCATCGTTACATAACTTGAAACTTCTGCTAAAGGTAATGTTGCGTCACCCTTAATGCACATAATCAAACGAGTTGCACCACTAATACTGGTTTCAATCAAAGGACTTGCGACTGCTTGCTTAATTGCTTCTAAGACACGATTTGGACCTTGCGCACGACCAACACCCATATGTGCCAAACCGGCATTTTCCAAGACAACTTTAATATCAGCATAGTCAACGTTAACATAAGTTGGATTAACAATAACTTCGGACAAACCAATAACAGCTTGTCGTAATGCTTCATCTGCCATTTTGAATGCATCAATAAAGCTGGTTTTAACCGATGAATGTTCAACCAATTTTTGGTTAGGAACAACAACATAAGCATCAACACATTTTGCTAAATTTTCTAAACCAATTTCAGCGTTCATCATACGATGTGCACCTTCAAATTTGAATGGTTTAGTCACAACAGCCACCGTCAAGATACCCATTTCTCTGGCAATTTGTGCAACGATAGGTGCTGCACCTGTACCAGTACCACCACCCATACCAGCAGTAATGAATAACATATCTGCACCATCAATTGCAGCACGGATTTCATCAGCACTTTCTTCGGCAGCCTTTTGACCAACATCTGGCTTAGTTCCTGCACCAAAACCTCGGGTAACTTGTTGCCCAATACATAATTTTTCTTCTGCCAAATTAACGGACAATGCGTTTTTGTCTGTATTGATAGCAATAAATTCTACACCGGGCAAATTTACACCAGTTTCCAACATACGGTTAATGCTATTACATCCACCACCACCGACACCAACAACTTTAATGTTGACAACAGGAGGATTACCAAACACATCCTCGAATTGCTTGCTGGTTTTTAATTCTACTGCAGTTTCTAATTCGTAACTCATAATATACTCCAATTTAGTTTAACGATTATTTATAAAAATGTAAAATATTTTTTCTTAATTAATCGGTTGTTAATTTAATTTTAGAAAGCAAGTTTTCAAACAAAGAAATTAATGCATATCCCATAAATGCCATCAAAATAACCATTAAATAATGAACTTCATTCATCAATGCCACCATATGGAACAAGTCGGGGAAATAAACAATCATAAATATTGCTAACGTAGCCATAACTACATACATAACCCCACGGAAAGCATTAACTGGTTTAATCATACGGAACAACATTGCAAAGCCAGTAGTTAAAACTGCATAAATTGTCATTGTGCTAAACACACTTTCATCTTGCAAACTGAAAATATCAAACGAACGGAAAATTAACAAAGCGATAACAAAAATAACAGTAGCACAAGCAGCAGATAAAGCCGTCTTGATGATATTAAACATAAACCGTCCCTTAATCTGCTGACTATTCCGTTCTAGTGCTAACATAAACGCAGGGATACCGATTACCAAACTTTCTAGGATTAACAAGTTTGTTGTATCAAAGAAATACGAACCACCTCTTGAAAAAATACAAACAATCGTCAACATAATAGTAAACAATGTTTTAAACAAAAAGAGTGATGACGATTTTTGTACATTGTTTACAACACGACGTCCTTCAAGCACCACCTTAGGCATACTCGAAAAATTACTATCAAGAAGTACCAGTTGCGAAACATTACGAGCCGCCTCACTACCCGATGCCATAGCAATCGAACAATCAGCTTCACGTAAAGCTAAAATATCATTAACACCGTCACCAGTCATAGCAACCATACGACCGTTATTTTTAAACTCCTTAATTAGTAAAAGTTTTTGCTCAGGTGTTACGCGTCCAAAAATTGTATATTCCTTTGCAGCCGTACGAACTTCATTGTTTGACAAACCGTGTAATGAAATATATTTTTCAGAACCAACGACGCCAGCACGACGAGCAACTTCACTAACGGTAATTGGATTATCGCCAGAAATGATACGGATATCCACACCATTATCAGCAAACCATTTAATTGTTTGTGGTGCTTCACGACGAATATTGTCTTGCAATGTAATCAAAGCAATTGGTGAAACAGCACCTGGCAAAGTATCATCTTTAATCTCACCTGCACAACGACCAATACCCAGCACACGATAACCTTGACTTGCAAAACGTGTTATAACTGTATTGAGCTTCTTGCCGAGGTCATTAAAAATAAACTCAGGTGCACCCATTACAAACGTACCCAATCCTGCACCAAAAGTAACGGCCGACATTTTTCGAGCAGATGAGAAAGCCATAATTTTCCTTGCTTTATAAACACATTCTTGCCCAAAATAATCTTTCATAGCTAAAGATGTTTGATTATTGTCTTCCAACGCATACAACATTGACGACATTACTTGTTTGAAGTCAACTTTTTTCCCTTCGTGTTTAATTGCAATCACGTCGACAACTTTCATTGTACCGTCAGTAATAGTGCCTGTTTTATCCAAGCATAATGTATTAACGCGCGCTAACATTTCAATACAATAAAGCTCACGCACCCAAGTATTTTCTTTTCCTAAATTAATAACACCAACCATCAATGCCATTGAAGACAACAAGAACATTCCTGCCGGAATCATTCCTAAAATAGCCCCACTCGTTTGCGAAATAATTTTAAGTACTGAATATGGGGCAATTTCTGATACTGTAATAATTTGCATAGCAACCAAAATAGAAGACAAAATTATAATAAACACACCAATGAATTTAATCATTGATTTTAATGCATTAAACAACTCCGAACGTGGAGCAACATAGCGACTTGCGTTATTTGCAACACTTTGAATATAATTATCTTTACCAATTTTGTTAACGTGATATTTGCCAGTTCCACTAACAACAAAAGAACCTGCTAAAAGTTTATCACCGACTTTCTTCTGCACTGGAATAGATTCACCGGTCAAAAGACTTTCGTTAACTTCAATTACTCCTTCAAGCAAAACGCCATCAGATTGAATTTGTCCACCAGCAGACAAAAGTACTACATCATCCAACACAATATCTTCAGGCAATATTACTTTTGTTTGTCCATCACGTAAAACTTTTACTTTTGAAGAAGCAACAATGGTTAACTTTTCAATAGTAAATTTTGCACGCAATTCCTGGAAAATACCAATTGCAATATTCGCCGTAAATATCAACAAAAACAATAAACTTGGTATTCCAATTTTTGTGACATTTTCTCTTTCTAAAATTTCAGGGTCGATACTAGGTTGCAACACAGTAATTGAATAAATTAAAATGGCACCGATGATTAATGCTAAAATATTATAAAAAGTAAAAATATTTGTAAAAAAAATTGCACCAACAGATTTGGTTGTACCACGCTTTACATAATTCACCAAACAATCATCAATACGACTTTTAACTTGTTTATTTGTTAAACCCGTTTCCAAATTTGGTGTGTATCGTTCTGGATTAACTGGCGGATTCTTTTTCCATGTAGAAGCAAATTTACGTTTATACGCATTAACTGCCCTACGAGAACGTCCAGTAAAAACAGTATCAGACACAGAGTTCATTAATCCTACACTCTCCATCTTACTATTTTACCACAATAGTCACTTTCTAGCAAATAATGTTTCTAATTTGTTTTGATTAAAAACTAACATAATTGGTCGACCGTGTGGACACAACGGAACATTTTTGCTAGCAAAATAATCATTCATAAAAATGTTAATTTGTTCATTTGATAATACATCACCTGCTTTAATACTTGCCTTACAAGCAGCAGTTGCCACACGATGCTTAACCACGTCACTCAAGCTATCATTAACAACCGTTTTATCATCAAGTAAAACTTTAATAAAATCTTTTAATGAAGCATTCACCATCATTGCCGGAACAGCAGAAATACGAATTGAGTCTGTCCCAAACTCATCACAATCAAAACCAAATCCTAATAATAAAGGTTTAATCTCGTTAAAACGTATTAACTCCTTAGGTGTGACAGATATAATAATCGGAGACAAAAGCATTTGCGATTGAACATTCGCCTGATCAATTTCATCACAAAAACGATCATAGTTCATTCTTTCTGCCATGGCGTGTTGGTCAACAATAAGCAAACTTTCTGATGTACGAACTAATAAATATGTATCAAAAATTTGACCTAAAATAGAAAAATTATTTTCCGACAAGGCACTGGTCTGTTTACCAGTAACAGGTTCATTAAAGTTAAAACTGTTTAAAATATTTGGTGCAGATTTAACTATTTCATTTCGATTTTCAAATACATTCAGTGACTGAATTAACACAGTACTTGACTGCGTTTGTGTTGGATTAAAAGAATGACCAACTGGCATAGCAACATCTTGTTGAGAGATATTTTCAGCATTTGAACCTTGCAGTGATTCTTTCTTTTCGACAGATTGCTCGGTTGGTTTAGTTAATTCTGAAATTTGTGATAAAAAGAATGTTTCCATCGTATTAGTAATTGTTTCTCGAATAAAACTAACAATACTTTCATTATTATCAAAACGCACTTCGCGTTTTTGAGGATGAACATTTACATCAACACTGCCCACAGCGACAGAAAAATGCAAAACGAAAACTGGATACTCTTTTATTGGTAAATAGTTCCCCATTGTTTCATTGATGGTTTTTGCAACCAAACCACCATTAACTACACGGCCATTAATAATTACAACCTGACGATCACGATTCACTTTTGATAAATTCAAGTTAGAAATATATCCATTGACTTTGATTAAATCACTTTCATTAGCGACGCTAATCAACTGACTTTGATCAACTCCATAGATTTGACTGATTGCGTCAACTAACCCCTTACCACGATAATCAAGCACTAATTCATTATCAATATAATAACGCAGGTTTAATTCCGGATGAGCGAAAATAATCTCGTGAATAATTTGCGTAACGTGATTCTTTTCAATATTTGAACTACGTAAGAATTTTTTACGCGCCGGTGTGTTATAAAATAGGTTAGCAACACGAACAGTAGTTCCGTTATTGCCACCAGTGTATTGCTGTTCGTTATCTTGATTGATTTGAACTGCATAATCCTGACTTGCTGGTTTAGAAGTAAATGTTACTTTGGCAACTGAGGCAATTGATGCTAAAGCTTCCCCACGAAAACCGAGTGAACTTATTTGGTCTATATCATCAACTGTTTTAATTTTGCTTGTTGCGTGTGGCAAAAATACTTTTGGCAATTCACTTTCTGCAACACCTTCACCATCATCGATAATTACAATTTCATCAATACCACCATTGTTAATTTGCACTGTAAGATGTTTAGCTTGTGCATCCAAAGAATTTTCTAATAATTCTTTAACAATAGAGGCAGGATTTTCAACCACTTCCCCAGCAGCTAAACGATTATAAATAACTGGTGGTAAAACGTTAATTGTTTTCATTTGTTTCTCTTTCCTTCATTATTTTTTTTGCATTCTGAATAATAACTTCGGGCAAACCTGAAAGTTGCGCAACTTCAGCACCAAAACTATTTTGCTCTTCACCCTTAACAACTTTATGTAAAAAAATAATTTGGCCATTGATATTTGAAGTTAAGACTTTATAATTTTGCACTTGAGAATAGGTTCTGCCTAATTCTATCAACTCGTGGAAATGAGTTGCACACAAGGTCTTACTTCCAATCTCTTCAATAATATAAGTCAAAATTGCCTTTGCCAATGCGTAACCATCGTTTGTTCCTGTACCACGACCAATTTCATCCAAAAGCAAAAGACTATTTTTAGTAGCATTGTGAACAATATTAGAAACCTCGTTCATTTCAACCATAAAGGTAGACTTCCCGGTCATCATATCATCACTGGCACCAATACGCGTAAAAACACGATCGGTCAATGGAACTTTTGCGTTACTGCATGGAATAAATGAACCCAGATGTGCCATAATCACATTCAAAGCAACAGTTTTCATATAAGTTGATTTACCTGCCATATTGGGTCCAGTGATTAACATTGTCGTATTTTCGTGATTTAAATCACAATCATTTGCAACAAATTCATTGGTTGGCAATAAATCTTCTAAAACTGGATGGCGTGCCGACTCTAATTGTAAAATTCCTTCAGTGTTTATTTCTGGGCGCACCCATTGGTTTTTATAAGCTAGATAAGCTAAATTAGCAACGACGTCAATGTTTGCAATTGAGAAAGCATCTTGTTGGATTGCAGGAATACATTGTTGGATTGCACTGATAATTTCCCCAAAGATTACTTGCTCCATTTTGATTGCTTCATCAGATGCATTTAAAATTTTTCCTTCAATTTCACGCAGTTCATCCGTTGTATAACGTTCTGTATTTAAGGTACTACCCTTACGAACATATCGGTATGGAATTTGTTTTAAAGCATTCATCGGCAATTCAATATAGTAACCAGCGACACGATTATATGCGATTTTAATTTTTTCAACACCGGTTTCTTCACGTTCTTTAATCTCTAATGCCAACAACCACTTTTTACCCAAAGTGCCGATATTACGTAATTCATCGAGTTTTTCATTATAACCTTCTTTAATATAATTACCATCACTGAGAATTGTACTGGGGTCTTGCTTAATTGCCTTTAACAATAATGCACGTAATTCAGTAAGCGAATTTAATTGTTCACCCATTTTTAATAACAACTCAGAATGACAATTCTTCGCAATAAAAGATTTTACTTCTTCAACCAAAAGTAATGTATCCGTAAAATTTAATACATCTTTTGGATTAACATTACCATTCGCAACCTTACCACAAAAGCGACCCAAATCATTAAAACGTTCTAAAATTTCACGGAGCGATTGACAATTTTTCGAATCATTAAATAATTCTTGAACTGCATTTTGACGTGCAAGAATCATTTCAACATTTCGCAATGGCGCCGTAACCCAATCAGCTAACAAACGAGCCCCCATTGGAGTTTTCGTTTTATCAAGTGAAGACAACAAACTACCTGCTTTTGTATTGTTACGATAAGATAATACAATCTCTAAAGTATCACGAGCAATTTTATCAAGTACCATAAAATTATCATCACGTACTAATAGAATTTTAGTAATATTTGATAATTTATTTTTGGCAGTCATTAATAAGTATTCTAATAAAGCACCTGCAGCATTGATTAATGGGGAATTTTCCGGAATATCAAAAATCTGCGTTGTGTTTACATTGAAATATTTTTTAATTGTTTGTGTTGCTTGTTTTGCAACAAAAGCGTATCCAAAATGTTTTTTTGTAATAACCTCTTTTGGGCGAATACGTGAAACAGCATTATCGTAGCTATCGAACTGGGCAACATAAAACTCTCCGGTCATAATATCTGCCCATGCAGCATAAACAGTTGAAGTATTATCAACTTCGTAAATACTTGCAATAAAGTTATTACTATCAGCACTTAACATTGCATCATCAATCACAGTACCACTTGTTATAACACGAACAACATCACGATTGATTAATGTTTTTCCATTTGCTGCTTCTAATTGTTCAGCAATAGCAATTTTAAAACCCAATTCAACTAATTTTTTGATATATAAATTCGCCGCATGATATGGAACACCACACATTGGGGCTTTTTCTTCTAACCCACACGAACGACCTGTCAACGTTAAACCAATTGCCGAAGAAACTTGTTTTGCATCATCAAAAAATATTTCATAAAAGTCACCTAAACGATAAAACACAATACAATCTGGATACTGTGCTTTTAATTCTAAATATTTTTTCATTGCTGGTGATAAAGCCATTTTTAAACTCCTTTAACCTTGCTATTTTACGACATTTTTCGCATAATTTCAACCAACTTTGTCGCCCTTGCTTTGCGTGTTTGAAATGGTACTTGATTTTCCATTTTATCAGCAACAGTCCCCGAACGATTACTATAAGGGAAAATATATGCAGCACTAAATTTAATCTTTTCCACAAGTTTTACCGTAGTTTCAAAATCCTCTTCCGTTTCCCCCGGAAATCCACAAATTATATCAGTTGTGATATGTATATCAGGAATATATTTCCGTAACATTTCAACCAGTTTTAAATAGTCCGACACACAATATTTACGATTCATTAGTTTTAAAATTTTATCACATCCACTTTGAATAGGTAAATGAATGTCGTGTGCAATTTTAGGATAACTAGCCATTACTTTAATTGTTTCAATATCAAAATCTTTTGGATGAGCCGATAAAAAATGCAACATAAAATCTCCTGGTTGTTGAGCTAAATTTGCTAGCAACTGTGGGAAATTAGGATAAGCATTTACATTCTGACCAAGTAAATAGATATGCTTTGCTGTATCTTTAACCTGATTAAATTCTTCATAAATTTCTTCTATCGGCCTGATGCGTAACTTTCCACGGACAAAAGGAACAATACAATAACTACAATAATTTTCACATCCATAGGTAATGTCGATATATGCTGTATCCGAAGCTTCCGGTGGTAACTTTTGTATGGCAGCTCCCAATTTTTCCACAACTTCCATTGCGTTTTCAGTACCCAACAAGATATCAACACCATTGATTTTACGTCGAGCAGACAAACAACCAATGACAGCAATTTTCAAATTTGGCTTATTTTTTCTCAACTGTTTTGCCAGAGCAATATGTGATAAAATTTTTTGTTCAGCTGTATTGCGTACACAGCATGTATTAAAAATAATCACATCTGCTTTCTCATCACAAGAAGCCACCGTATGGCCAGCCGCCAATAACTGCTGTGTGATTTTCGCCGCAGTATTTACATTCATCTGACAACCATAATTCTTTAGTATAAATTTCATAAACAATCACAGTTTAACACAAAATAACTTGTGTCCAAACCAATAAAATTATTTCGTAAGCTTTTAATTATTTTTGCTTTTACACTGCTTCTTGTTGCATTAGGTGGTGGCATAGCTTTTGCTTTAATCTGGCGCAGTGAAACACTTGATATTAGTCGTTTAACGACTCTAAGCCAAACAGCAACCTTCTACGACAGTGAACAACAACTTATTGATACACAAAACAACATTAAATATTGTCATATCGACCAAATCAATCCAAACTGCATTAACGCATTTGTTGCTGTTGAAGATAAAAATTTTTACCAACATCACGGTATATCATTACCAAGAATTGCTAAAGCTCTTGTTAACAATTTAGCAGCTGGGTACTCCAAAGAAGGTGCAAGTACAATCACACAACAGTTAGTCAAAAACACATATTTAACCAATGAAAAAACCTTACAGAGAAAAATAAGAGAAGCAATTTTAGCATTAAAAGTTGAACAAAATTTTACAAAAGAAGAAATCATCGAATTATATTTAAACGCAATTTATTTTGGAAACAACAACTACGGTATTGCGAATGCCAGTGAATTTTATTACAGTAAAACACCAGCAGAATTAACAATAGCCGAAAGTGCTGGCTTAGCTGGGATTATTAAAAACCCAACTAAATATGACCCAATCTTAAATCATAAGAATTTTCGAAATCGAGCACATTTAATTTTAAAACTAATGTATGAACAAAATTTAATTTCAGAATCAGAATACCAAGACGCATTAAAAGAACCACTAGAAATTAAAACCCCACAAACTTTATGGTTAGGAACAAACTACCAAACAATGGCTTTGAAAGAAGCTGCTAAAATTCTTAATTTAAGCGAGAATGACATTATCAATTACGGCTATCAAATTGATACTTACTACCAACCTGAAAAACAACAATTATTGTATGATGCTATTAACAATACTGAATATAATTTAGTTGGTGAAAAATTTGCGTTACTATCATCAAGTAACGGTCAAGTACAAGCTTTATGGACTTCAAATCCAACTTTATTAACTGCACGCCGAAATTTTGGTAGCGCGATGAAACCTTTATTAGTTTATGCCCCTGCGCTTGAATTAGGAGTAATTCAGCCAGCAACTTTAATTGACGACAGTCCACTGATTGATTCAGATTTTAATCCCCAAAATTTTGATAATAAATATCATGGATTGGTTTCAGCACGTGAGTCCTTAGTACACAGTTATAATGTGCCAGCTGTAAAAATTTTAAATGCAACTACAATTGAAGCCGCGACTACAATCGGAAAGAAAATGGGGTTAAATTTAGAAAACGAAAATTTATCAATGGCCTTAGGTAATACAAATCAAGGTACAACTTTTTTAGAACTTGCAGGTGGGTATCAAACGATAGCAAATCAAGGAAAATATACTCCAGCGCGTTTTATCCGTAGCATTCGTGATCGCAATGGCCAAACTGTATATTTTGACTTAACCAACAAATATAACTATGCCCCACAAGTACTCACAACTGATACTGCATATTTATTAACCGATATGCTAATTGAAACAGTTAAAAATGGAACGGCGCGTAAACTAGCACCTTTGAATATAGAGATAGCCGCAAAAACTGGAACAACTGAACGCGAAAACACTAATACGAATACGGATGCAACTTTGGTTTCATACACACCTGAAAATTTGTTAGTAGTTTGGCACGGCAACGCAACAATGAAACCAGAAAATGATTTACCATCAGGCGCTACCGGTGGCAGTAAACTGACGTACGCAGCAAAAGATATTCATAAGGCAATAAGTAAGCCTGACGCACATTTTACTTGTCCAAATTCAGTTAAAACAATTCGCTTAGATAATTTAGATTATCAAAATGGAAAATTAAACATTGCAAGTACCAATACACCTGATTGCGAAACCACTTCAGACTTATTTTCAAGTCGCTACCAGCCAACATCAGTTTCGGAAAATTATTTAACTACCACACCCACATTGCTAGATGGTAAAGTAACAGATAACAAAACGCAAATTTGGTTTGACGTATTACCCCACCAAACATATGAAATCTATAAAAATAAAACTTTACAAGCTGTTATTCGTCACAAATCAGGAACTTATTCTTTTATAGATAACTCCCCAGAAACTTATAACACATATTATGTCACAGCTAGCATAAATGGCAAATACCCACAAACAAGCAACGAACTTACATTGTATTTAAATGACAAACCTAATGTTTCAAGTAAACCGATTGAAAGCAAACGCATTCCGTGGTATTTTTAAGTAATGGAATTTTTAAATGACCAAGGTTTATTGATTGAACAGCCAGATAATTTATACAAACTTTCCAGTGATGCTGTTGCGTTAGGTAATTTTGTTCGATGTAAAAAATCTGACGTAGTCTTCGATATCGGATGTGGTACAGGTGTTTTAACACTCCTAATAGCGTTTAATCACAAACCTAGTGAAATGATTAGTATTGATATCAATGCTGACGCCGTAAAACAGATCGAAAAAAATATTGCAATCAATCAAGATAAATTATCTGAAACAAAGTTTACTACTTTATGTGGTGATGCTCGACAAATAAACAAGATCATACCAAACAAATTTGCTGATGTGATTGTCTGTAACCCACCTTATTTTACCAGTGGTAAAAAACCAGAGAACCAACACAAAAGCCAAGCTCGACATTCCGACACACTTTCCTTAGAAGATTTAGCTGCTTTATGTACAAAAAAAATTAAATATGGTGGAACGGTTTACTTTTGTTACCCAGCCAACCAACTTGCTAAAGCCATCACAATTTTCGAAAATAATAATTTTCGAATTAAAGAAATTAAATTATTGTCAAATAATAAGGGCGTGTATTTAGCAATTTTTCGCGCAAAGAAAGGTGGCGGCCACAATACGATTATGCTTGTTTGAAAAAATATTCACGGTAAGGGCATTTATCGCATTCACTGTTTCCGTGAGCATCAACACAACAAACTTTTTTAATTGCGTGATCTACTTCTTGGACAGCTTGTTTCTCTTTTAAACGATTAAGATTGATTACACCACTTGCCAAAGAAATCATTTCATTACCTACTTGCTGAACTATACAAGCAAAGATTTCATATTCAAGATCAATTTTAGTATGCAACTCATATTCGGTTAAATTGCCAGTTATTTTTAAAACTTTATTAACACCATCGATTACCATTGATAACATTAAATTCTTTTCGCTTAAAGAATGCTTTAAACGTAAATGTGTACCATTTTCTAATGGTCTAATTTCAATAAAACCAGCAACTGCTCCCACACGATCATATAAAATTATATTCTTTATCAATACTGCCATTAAAGGATTATAACAAAGTTCAATCTTTTATTTCAGACGAAAGAGCACAAATTTTGGCGAATTCTGTCGGAGTAACTTGTTCAGGGCGACAAGTCGAATCAATACCTACTGCTGTTAAGATTTTTTCAGTAGCAACCTTATCAAGATTTAGCGTTTTTGATAAAGCGTTCAACATAGTCTTACGACGTGAAGCAAAAACACCTTTTAACAAACTTGCTAATTTTGGATTATACGGGTTACCATTTTTTTTCATACAAACGAATGCACTATCAACTTTTGGCTGCGGCGTAAACATCGTACGTGGTACCATTTGTAATATTTTACAATCTGCCTGATTTTGACAACTGACGGAAAGAGCCCCATATAATGCTGTTCCAGGTGATTCAACAATGCGTTGTGCAACTTCATCAGCAATTAAAACATTCACCTCACAACAATTACTTGCGGCCAAAAATTTTATAATTAAAGGTGTCGTAATATAATATGGAACATTTGCAATCAAACGGAAGTTCGGAATCTTTGAAAAATCGTATGTCAAAGCATCATCAAAAATTAAATGTACGTTTGAATACGATTGTAAATTTTTTGTTAAATGTGATTGTAAGCGTTTGTCAATTTCAACTGAATAAACCTGACAGCCTGTTTCGGCTAAAGCACGTGTCAACGTCCCCATACCGGCACCAACTTCAACAACAATCTCCGTTGGTTGAACATCTAACTTCTTTACTAATGCGCGCAAAAAATCCGTATCATAAATAAAGTTTTGCCCCAAAGATTTTTTATATTCAAATTCCACTTGAATAGTGTACCACAACTATGGTAGTATAAGATAGTTTATTTTGCAGAAGATAAACTCATACAAACGAAAAACTTTTTACAAAGGAAAAACAAAAAGCAGTCACTTGACTGCTTTTATTTTGTAAAAACGATAGGCATTTTCTTTGGTAAGTTTTTCAATTTCATCAACGGTCTTATGCAATACTTCTGCCATTTTTTCTGCCGTATACATTATATAAGATGGATGATTTACTTCACTGCGCTTCGGAACTGGAGCTAGATAAGGCGCATCCGTTTCAATTAAAATTTGATTTAACGGAATTGAACGAATTGTATTATGCAAATATTCTTTACCTTTATACGTAATATGCCCACCAAAAGCAAAATAAACATCAACGCCTGATAACTGTGTCATAAGAAAATTCGCTTGTTCTGCTGTATAGCTCATACAATGAATTAACACGCCATTTTTTAATTTTGCTTTGTTCGCAATTAAAATATTTGCAGTATCTTCCCACGCATCACGTGAATGCACAACTAATGGTTTTTGATAGCGTTCAGCCATAAAAATTTGATGTTCAAAAACAGCAATTTGTTCTTCACGTGCTGGTAAATCTGGACGATGATAATCCAACCCACATTCACCAATTGCAACAAACTTTTCAAAATCTAAATGTTCGGCAACAAAATTTTCAAAATCATTTGCTGAATAAGTGTTCGCATAAGCAGGATGAACTCCAGCTGTACAAAACACGTTTTGGTATTTATTTGCGAATTCAAAAATATTGGGCAGACTTTCAAAGTCTGCCCCAATTTCTACACCTTCACATTGTCCATTTTGAACATCAATATTTGTATTCAAACGTGGATCAGTTAAATGAAAATGCGAATCAAACATAATTACTCCGCACGATTAATCTTTAAAATTTTCAAAGAAATTTGACTTGCTGGTGTTTTAATAATTGCAACTTCACCAACTTTTTTACCTAATAATGCTTTACCTTTTGGACTTTCATTAGAAATATAATTCTTTTCAATATCAAATTCCATAAAGCCAGTAATCACATAAGTTTCTTGTTTTTTAGTACTCATATTTTCTACCAATACAGAAGTACCTAAACTAACTTCACTGGTATTAGCTGTTTTATATGAAAAAAGTGTTAAGTTTTGTAAAATTGCTTCAACTTCTTTAACACGGATTTCCAAATTATTTTGTGCTTCACGTGCAGCAGCATACTCGGCATTTTCTTTCAAATCACCGAATTCGCGTGCTTCTTTAATTTGACTCGCGATTTCGCTACGCTTTGACATCAATTCTGCCAACTCGTCTTCTAGCTTTTTTTTACCTACCATAGTTACATATCTAGTCATTTTTTTCCTCCTCTTTACCATGATAATGGTTTCGTTATTTTATTCTTTTTTTATCAATTTTGTCAAGTAATTTGCGAAAATTTATGGCATCAGCAAAGTGTCATAAACACTGCAATTTAAGTAACGAATCTTGCGCGCCAAAAGATTCAAAGCAGTCGCATTAGTTGGACGACTGTCGAATAAATCTTTAAATTTTTCCTTTTCTTCCCAACGTTCAAATAATGTTGTTAAATTACGTTCAATACATAAACGAGTTATTTTTCTTTGACGTGCCACACGGTAATAAATTGATTTTAAGTTTAAAGCTAACTCCGTATAATTTTCAATTGCCGCCTTTAGCAAGTCAATCAATATCGGGAAACCAACATATTCCGATGGACAATCGTATGACAACAAAAAGTCGCAAATTCCTGTTTTTACTTTTTCACGTTCATTTTCATCTTTCTTCATTTTGTTTTACCTTCTAACATTTAATATTTGGGGATTAAATGGATATGAGCATGCATAATTTCTTGACCTGCAGCTTTACCACAATTAACTTTTATATTGTAACCTTTTGGTTGAAATTGTTTTTCAATTTCTTTCTTAGCAAGCACAATTAAACTTCCAGCAGCTGCCCATTCATCAGAATTCATTTCAAAAACAGTTTCAATATGTCTTTTCGGAATAATTAAACAGTGACCAGGAGATACCGGAAATTTATCGTAAATCATATAACATAATTCATTTTCAATCACATAATTTTTAGCTAAATCACAAAAAAGACACATAAGATGTTCCTCCACAAGGTAGAATTAAATTCTCTGCCGTTGGCAATCCAATTTCATAAGTTTGGATCTTATAGTGTAATCCATTTAAATTTTTTCGTAAAACATTTTCAATTACAGTCGGTTGCACAGAAGCTGTATAATTGTTAACCAAAACAAATAATGGTTTATCTGAAAGCAATTGGAC
This sequence comes from Clostridia bacterium, assembly GCA_045588915.1. Taxonomy (GTDB): domain Bacteria; phylum Bacillota; class Clostridia; order Christensenellales; family UBA1242; genus RGIG8050. The sequence goes on along the minus strand of JAZNFA010000008.1, from coordinate 153,129 downwards.
ACAATTTGCAATTAAACTATTTAAATTTTCGGTTAACTTCCAAACTTCACCATTAGCGCCACGACCAAAATTTGGTGGATCCATTATAATCGCATCATACTTATGGCCACGGCGAATTTCACGAGCAACAAACTTTTGGCAATCATCAACAATATAACGTACACTTTCAAAAGGAATTTCATTTAACGCTACGTTGCGTTTAGCTACGTCAGTCATTCCACGACTGGCATCAACGTGTGTAACGTGAGCTCCTGCTTTTGCACACGCAACTGTCGCACCACCGGTATAAGCAAATAAATTCAAAACTTTAGCCTGTGGTCGCTTTTGTAACACTTGCATAACCAAATCCCAATTTACAGCTTGTTCAGGGAATAAACCAGTATGCTTAAAATTCATTGGACTGATGATAAATTTTAAGTCTTTATATTTAATTATCCATTCATCTGGTGTTTTTTTTAACCATTCCCACGCACCACCACCAGTTGCAGAACGTATATAATGTCCAGTAATTTGTGGATAACTTGCATAATCAACAGATGGACTCCAAATAGCTTGAGGATCAGGACGTAATAAGACTATATTTCCCCAACGTTCCAACTTTTCACCATTACCAGTGGCAATAATTGCAAAATCACGCCAATCTGATGTGTATTTCATTTTCTCCACTTCCTTGTGAGATATGCATTTCGGTTGCCAATACTTCACGCATAATACGTGGTTGATGAGCGTTTGCAGCAGTATAGATTTTTTCATCTGCTGTTTTCAAATCTAAAATAATACGGTCAGTAATGTTAAGATTTTGATTCATACGTTCTAATTGAATACTACGAATTAATTCACGTGCAATACCTTCCAACATTAAATCATCAGTAATGACCGTATCAAGAACGACTGTAACATCTTCACTAGTAGTTATCACAAAACCATCACGTGGTGCTAATTTACGTTCAAAAAGGTCTGGTGTTAAAGCATCAAATCCATCAATTTTAATTTTTTCACCTGTTTCAAAGGCAGCAACGTACTCGTTCATTTTGTCTGACGATTGCAAAGCATTTTTCAATTCTTGAACACGATTTTTCAAAATAGCACCTGCTTTTTTGAAATTTACTGTTAAATATGCTATATTAAATTTATCGTCATCGGTAACAATTTCAATTTGTTTAACGTTTAATTGATCTTGAATAATATCTGCAAACATTGTAATAGTATCAAGCTGGTTAGTCTTAATATAAACCTTGGATAATGGTTGCTTAATTGCAATTTGATTCTCAGCGCGCAAAGATAGCCCTAAACTAATAACTTGTTTGACAAAGTTAACCGATTCAAGTAAATCGACTTTCATATCTTTAGTTTTTATTTTTAGTGTTGTTGGATAATTTGCCAGCATAACAGGTTCTTCACCTTCCCCAAAACAATTTTCCCACAAGTATTGTGCATAACTAGGTACGATTGGTGTTAAAACAACAACAACACTACGCAAAGCATTAAACAAACACCAATAAGCATTCATCTTGTCTTGATCTTCCCCATTTTTCCAATAACGGCGACGATTGACACGAATATAAAAATTCGAAATATCTTCAATAAAATCGTCAGTTAATTTAACAACTTGGTGTGTCTTAAATTGATTATAAGCTTCACGTGTTGCTTCAATATATTTATTGGTTAATTGCACTAACCATAAATCAATTGGTGATAAATTCTCTGGCTGATAATTTTTCACATCAGGTTGGTCTACTAAAGCATAAGTAGTATAGAAAACATAAGCATTCCAAATTGCTAATAAACGACGTTTTGCATCTTCAGCAATATTATCACCAAAGCGCATATCAAGTGTTGGATTAGCGCTTGCAAAAGTATAACGTAAGACATCGACACCATATTGTGCCGCAACATCTTCAATATAGATTTTACGTGGTCCAGTCTTTGAGAACTTTTTACCATCTTCGTCAACAAGTGTTGAATAACCAACAACAGCTTTATAAGGAGCTTCACCGGTTAAAACCACCGACATAAATAATTGAGCATAGAACCACAAACGAATTTGTTCTTTCATTTCCAAGACCATATCGGCTTTAAATTGTCCTTTGGGTTTGGTTGAAAATGGCGCAATTCCCGCATCTAACCAGCAATCCCCGACATCAGGAACACGTGCAACGTGCTCATTACATTTTTCGCAGTGGATTTTAATTTCATCAATATATGGACGATGTAAATGTGGCATTGCATCAACCTTAGCAGGCTCGACAGCACGAGCACGTAAATCATCAAGACTATCAACAACATTTAAATGTCCACATTTTTCACAAGGATAGAATGGCAAAGGTAACCCATAAAAACGACGTCGACTAATATTCCAGTCCCCCATATCGGTCAACCACTGACGCATTGATTTTCCCATAAAACTAGGAGTCCAATGTACTGTATCAGCTGCCTTTAATAAATCTTTACGAATACCATCTGTTGCAATATCATAACCTGCAACGAGACGGAAAATAACGTCAGTTTTACAACGCCAACAGAAAGGATAATTATGCGTATAATCGTGATGATAATATATAGTTTGATTATCTGTTAATTTTTGAAAAACTGTTGTTTCACAATCAACTGTTGATAACCCAGCTAGCCATTCAAACTCATCATAAAAAACACCATTTTCTCCAACAGGAATAATAAACGGTTCCAAATGTAATTGTGTACCCAAAGCAAAGTCTTCTGCACCACAACCAGGAGCAATATGAACAGCACCTGACCCATCGACTTCATCAACTTGATCCCAAGGTACAATTTTATGTTCAAAGTCTTGTTTCGCTAATGGTAAGAAAGGTTCATAAGTTAAACCAACAAGGTCAGAACCATTAACTTTTTCTACAACTTCGATTAAATCATCACGTAAAACTTTAAGTCGTTTTTCGCAAACAATTAACAAGTTGCTATCACTCTTTACACGACATTTGCAATAAGTAAACTCTGGATTAATTGCAATCGCCATATTTGCAGCCAAAGTCCACGGTGTTGTTGTCCAAACCAAAATTCTTTCATCACGTCCTATGATTTTGGCCTTTACATAAACTGCTTTATGTGTGCGTTCTTTATAACTGCCAGTCATTTCGTGTTCACTTAAACTGGTACCACAGCGTGGACACCAAGGCATTGTTTTGTAACTTTGTTTTAACATTTTTTTATCGTTACAGACTTTTAAGAAATGCCAAATTGATGTAATGTTCTTATCGGAATTAGTGATATAACTACGTTCCCAGTCACCTAATTCTTCCATCAATTTGCTTTGTTCTGTTTGACGATTTTTGAAGAAGTCAACACGTTCAATACACTTTTCGGTAAACTTATCAACACCATATTCAACAATCTCTTTTTTACTTTTCAAGCCAAGTAATTTCTCAACTTCAACTTCTACCCACATTCCCTGAGCGTCAAAACCCCACACGTAATCAACTTCTTTACCAATTAAAGAATTATAACGGTTATAGACATCCTTTAAAGTACGACCCCAGCCGTGATGCAAACACATCGGTGCATTAGCCGTAATCGGACCGTCCAAAAAGTTATATTTTGGTTTACCTTTATTTTTATTTTTAATTCTTTCGAGAATATCGGCTGGTTCGTAATTGTGGCCAAAATCAAAAACTGATGTTTCTTTTTTCATTAAAAAAATTCCTTTTAATCTCAAATATAAATTAACATGATTTTTAATAAGTTTCAATGATTTTAACTAAATCAATAATATCAGCATTGGTTAAGAAACATACTGGTGGTTCCATAGCAGTTCCATTTTGAGTAATCAAAATACCAGCAATTTTACGATTATTATTAAAGATTGTTAAAATTTGTTCAATTGTAACGTTCTTATCAACAATAGTGTAATGTCCCGATTGTGGATACATATGAAGATAATCTTCAATCGAAGTTTGACGTATAAATTGGTCTAAATCGCATTTATCTAAAATACCAGCCAAATCTTCAATCAATTTACGCCAACGCACAATACCAACCAAAGTATTACCCTTGTATGCAGGAATCATACCATGCCCAGTCTTACCAGTTTCTTTAATAAGGTCATACAGACTACGAGTTGCATCAATTATAGCAACTGTACGTAAGCGTAAAGCTTCAACCACCAAAGGAGGTGTCGTAATTAAAGTTGCAATTTTTTCCATAAGTTCAACAACATCTAAATGTGGCTCAGCAATAACTCTGTTATTATCACTGCTGTGAACAATTGCATTACGCAAACGAGCAAAATTGATTAAATCATTTTCATAACCACGCACAACGTGGTTTAAATCGGCACAGCGACGAATCAAGTCAGAGAATGAAATCGTAGTCTTATAGTTGTATTGAATACGTAAAGCTTTATCGATCGCATTGTAAGCATCCAAGAATCGACTACCAAGTGTTTTTGTTGTTAAATTTGACATATTCTTATTATACACTTATAATTTGCTGTGAGCAAAATAGAAAATCGCCTAACTGGAGAATTAACTGTAACTTTAAAAGGTTATGGTTTTGTAGATATTATTGATAAAGAAGAAGATATATTTATTGCCAAAGAAAACTTAAACGGAGCTGTTGACGGTGACATTGTTGAAGTTCGTTACAAAAAGAAAAAATTTCGTGGCCGTCCAGACGCTGAAATTGTCCGAGTGATTGCACACCAAACACGTGCAATGACCGTGGAAGAAATTATGAAAAAGTACAAGTTAGCATTCGACTTTCCTGCGCTTGTATCTCAAGAAGCAAAACACGTGGCAACCAAAAATATTGAAAAATGTATGCTGAACCGAACTGACCTGCGTGAATTGCCAACTTTCACAATTGACCCTGCTGACGCCCGAGACCTCGATGATGCTGTAAGTTTAACCGATAATCCTGACGGCACAATGACGTTAGGAGTACATATTGCCGACGTTTCTGAATACGTAACAGCCGGCAGTGCCCTTGACCAAGAAGCCTATCGCCGTGGCACGAGCGTCTACTTCCCCGACCGTGTCATTCCAATGTTACCGACCGAACTCTCAAATGGTGTTTGTTCTTTAAATCCGAATGAACCACGATTAACTTTGTCAGTAATGATGACAATGAATCAAAATTTTGAAATAGTTAACTATGAAATTAAAAAGACATTGATTCAAACAAAAACACGCTTTTCTTATGATGAAGTTCAAGATATTTTAGATGGCAAAGCCAACCACACATTCCGTGAAACTTTATTAAAAATGGCTGCTATCACACAAAAATATGAACAAAATCGTCAAGCACGTGGTGAAATTACGTTTAATGTACCAGAACCTAAAATTGTTTTGGATGAAAAAGGTCAAATTGCTTCGGTCTATTCACGCCCACATAAATTAAGCCACCGTATCATTGAAACATTTATGATTATGGCAAACGAAGTGGTTGCTGAACATTGTAACAAATTAAACTTACCTTTCGTTTATCGTATTCACGAAAAGCCAGACCCAATTAAAGTTATTCGTTTCATTAACACAATGAAACCATTCAATATTAGACACCAAATTGATTTTGAAAACGTGAATGGCTTTCAATACCAAAATATGCTCGATAATATCAGCGACGAAAACTTAAAAATCATTATTTCCAGTTTAGCATTACGTTCAATGCAAAAAGCCAAATATGACCCAAATTGCGTTGGACACTTTGCCCTAGGTGCAACGTATTATTGCCACTTTACTTCGCCAATTCGTCGCTACCCTGATTTATTGATTCACCGTATTATTAAAATGCACTTAGATAATCAATTAACCAATCAGCAAATCGGTCAATTAAAAGCATTTGTAACGGCAGCCAGTCTCCAATCATCGCAAACTGAACTGGACGCTGTGGCAGCCGAACGTGAAGTCGACGACTTGAAATGTGCCGAATATATGCAAGCCCACATTGGCGAAACATTTGCCGGCATTGTCAACGGCATCACCGATTTTGGAGTTTTTGTTTACATTCCGGAAAACACAGCCGAAGGCTTGGTACGTACGGAAAATCTACCAAATGACAACTATTTATACCACGATGGTACAATGCAAATGCTGGGCAAAAAATCTAAAATTCGTATCGGCGACCCCATCAACGTCACCGTCATCGGCGTCAATTTGCACAAATGCAAAATTGAATTCACGGCCAACCCACAAAAATAAAAAAAACAGTGACTTGTGTGCCACTGTTGAAAACATTTTTAATGTTTGTTATTTTTTTACATACACATATTGTTCGCTACCGTACGAATAATAAAAGTTTGTACCATCTGACCAAACACAAGAACCATAAACCATTGCTTTTCTTAGTGAACCATCAGATTCACGGAAAATAAATTCTTTGGCTAACCAGGTGTTGTTTTCTTTTAAGATATATTGACTGTTATAATCCGAATAATAGGTGTTGGTGCCATCCGTCCAAATACCATTACCATAAAATGACGTCAAGCCATTCCAGTTTATCGGTTCCCAGGTGTTGTTTGCTTTTAAGATATATTGACTGTTATAATCCGAATAATAGGTGTTGGTGCCATCCGTCCAAATATAAGCACCTAAAGTTGGATTCAAAACATTCCAGGTTATTGGTTCCCAGGTGTTGTTTGCTTTTAAGATATATTGGTTGTTATAATACGAATAATAGGTGTTGGTGCCATCCGTCCAAATATAATTACCAGCAAATGACGTCAAACCATTCCAGGTTATCGGTTCCCAGGTGTCGTTTTCCTTTAGGATATATTGATTGTTATCAGCTGAATAATAGGTGTTGGTGCCATCCGTCCAAATATAACGACCAGCAAACGACGTCAAACCATTCCAGGTTACTTCAAGCCAAATTCTTTTTTCTTTGTCATACAGCTTATATTGACTGCTGCCAGATGAGTAATATACGAAACCATCTTTCATCCACACATCATAACCGTAAAGAGTATGACTTCCAAAATAGGACCAGCTTACATTTTTCCAGGTGTTGTTTTCTTTTAAGATATATTGGTCGTTATTATACGAATAATAGGTGTTGGTGCCATCCGTCCAAATATTGTTATAAAATGACGTCAAACCATTCCAGGTTATCGGTTCCCAGGTGTTGTTTGCTTTTAAGATATATTGTTCGTCACCATACGAATAATAGGTGTTGGTGCCATCCGTCCAAATATAATAAACATCAATTGACGTCAAACCATTCCAGGTTATCGGTTCCCAGGTGTTGGTTTCTTTGTTTAAGATATATTGATCGTAACCACACGAATAATAGGTGTTGGTGCCATCCGTCCAAACACAATTAACAGAAAAATTGTTAGGAGATGATTCTAAAGTATTATTTTCGGTCAAAATATAGTTTTCTACATATAAATTGCCATTAAATTCACGAACAGGAGCAAAACCACCTGATGTAGAAAAATGGTAAGGTTTCCATGTAAACCAATTCATCGGTTCCCAGGTGTTGTTTGCTTTTAAGATATATTGACTGCTACCACTTGAATAATATGTATTGGTGCCATCCGTCCAAATATAACGACCATCAAATGACGTCAAGTCATTCCAGGCTATCGGTTCCCAGGTGTTGTTTGCTTTTAGGATATATTGATCACTACCATAAGAATAATAGGTGTTGGTGCCATCCGTCCAAATACGATTACCATAAGATGGAGTCAAACCATTCCAGGTTATCGGTTCCCAGGTGTCGTTTGCTTTTAGGATATATTGACTGCCACTACTTGAATAATATGTGTTGGTGCCATCCGTCCAAATATAATCACCACGATATGGCGACAAACCATTCCAGGTTATCAATTCCCAGATGTTGTTTGCTTTTATATATTTATATTGGGCGTTATCATACGAATAATATGTGTTGGTGCCATCCGTCCAAATACCATCACTATAAAATGACACGTATTCACCCCAGCCATTCCAGGTTATCGGTTCCCAGGTGTCGTTTTCCTTTAAGATATATTGATTGTTATCAGCTGAATAATAGGTGTTGGTGCCATCCGTCCAAATATTACCACCACTGATACTGTTTATAGTAGCCAAATACTTAAAAGGCTCAACACCTATCCAATCAGCCTCTACCATATCAGCAACAAATTTAGTATTTTGGGTAATTTGGGTAACATTATTTAATGTGTTACCTTCACCATTAACTTTCCAACCATTAAAATAACAGGTTCCAACATTTGGACCAGTTGGAAGTGTAATAAGACTATTCTTTTCCACCATATTAATGTCCCAAATTTCACCATTCACTTCATAAGACACCACTGCTAAATTTGGACTTAAAACTATTGTATCTTGTAAATCCTCTAGTACATCTTTCAGTGAATCAGCCTCATTAGATAAATCTTCTTTTTCATTATTTAAATCACTATTTTTATTCATCAAACCAGAATTTGATAAACCAAAATTAAATGCTAGCAATGTTGATATTGAAGCTATGCAAACTGAAATAAATAAGATTAAAATACGAAATAATTTATTATTCATTTGTTCTCCTTACAATAGTTCCACCTTTAGTATGTGGTACTACCACTTAAAGTATGAGTGAAAATAAAAAAAAAAGCAAATAAAAAAAAGCAAATAAAAAAAGCTGGCATCGACCAACTCTTTTTATGGTGTTTTCTTGATTACGCTGCAGTACCGGACATATTGAAGATACCGAACATTACGAAGAATACAACTGTCAAAATCGCAATTGTTACAGCACAAATAATAATCAAATTACGGATACGACCAAGATTATTTTTATTACGGTTCTTGGTATAGTAACTTTCACTTGCGCCGGTAATCGCATTTGTACCTGTACCCGCATCCGGTGGCGATACCAGAATCGCCACAATCATAATAATGCTGAGCAAACTAATCAAGCCGATAATAATACCTTGGATGATGGGGAAACTGTCGCCAACCCACTTCGGCATATTTGATGGTGCTAAAAATAAATTATTCATATTACTTAACATTTTTATACCCTACATTTTGATAAAATTTCATACCGGTACCAGCTGGAATCAACTTACCAAAGATAACGTTTTCTTTAAGACCTTGTAAGTAGTCAACTTTGTTTTTAACGGCAGCATCAACCAAGACTGAGCTGGTTTCTTGGAAGGATGCAGCTGACAAGAAGCTGTCGGTACGTAAAGCTGCTTTCGTAATTGACAATAAGACACGGGTTGCACGAGCTGGACGTTTACCGTCATTGATTGCCAACAAGTTCTTGTGTTCAAATTCGATAACATTAACAACTGAACCAATTTGGAAGTCAGTATCGCCAGCGTCTTCAATTTTAACTTTCTTCAACATTTGACGTACGATAATTTCCAAGTGTTTATTGTTAATTGAAATATCTTGAGTCTTATAAACTTTGATAATTTCAGTAATAAGGTAATCTTGAACGGCTTTAATACCTTTGTTACGTAAGATATCGTGAGGATTGAAGACACCTTCGGTCAAAGCTGAACCTGGTTCAACAACATCACCTTTCTTAACAATAACTTTCATACTTGCTGGAATTAAGTATGGTACTTCCTTACCTTCGGTTGTCTTAATAATTACTTCAACACGTTTTTCAACTTGGTTAACAGCTGTAACCGTTCCACCAACGTCACTAACCAACGCAACACCCTTTGGTACACGTGCTTCCAAAATTTCTTCAACACGTGGTAAACCTTCGGTAATGTTCGAAACAGCAATACCACCACTGTGTTTGGTACGCATGGTTAACTGGGTACCTGGTTCACCAATAGATTGAGCTGCGATAACACCAACTGGTTCACCAACGCTAACCAATTCGTGACCACTCATATCACGGCCGTAACATTTTGCACAAATACCGTGTTTGCATTTACAGGTCAATACGCTACGGATTTCAACTTCTTTAATACCAATTGCTTCAATGTAATCAGCCATTTGGTCAGTAATCATTGTGTCAGCAGCAACCAATACTTTCTTGGTATTTGGATCAACAATATCACGAACTGCATAACGACCTTTGATACGGCTGGACAAGTGTTTTACGTAACCGTCCATACGCAATTCGGTCATTACCATACCTTTTGGTTTTTCACCTAAGGTTGCGAAACAGTCTTTTTCTGTAATGATAACATCTTGAGCAACGTCAACCAAACGACGAGTTAAGTAACCTGCGTCAGATGTTTTCAACGCCGTATCAGCCAAACCTTTACGTCCACCACGAGATGACAAGAAGTATTCTAATGGGGACAAGCCTAAACGATAACAACCTTTGGTTGGAACGTCTTCCTTACGTCCAGAAACGTTAGCAATAATACCACGCATACCAGACAACTGCATAATCTGTTTGTTTGAACCACGAGCACCAGATGTTGCCATCATACGAATTGGATTTGTTTTATCCAATACTTTAATAACGTCATCTTGAATACGATCTGTTGCATCTTTCCATAACGCAATGTTACGGTCTAATTTTTCATCAAGGCTCAACTCACCTTCGGCATAAGCTTTTTCAATCTTTTTAACTTTAGCTTCGGTGTCTTTAATAATTTGTTCACGGTCAGCAGGAATGGTAGCATCGAAAACTGACAATGAAATTGATCCCAAAGTTGAATATTTGAAACCAACTGCTTTAATTTTATCGATTGATTCACTGGTTACAGTTGCACCGTGAGTTTCAAAGATTTTAACAATCAAATTATTGATGTCTTTCTTAACAACTTCTTTGTTAATTTCGTAAGCAAATTTATTTTCTGGTTTACTACGATCAACAATACCGATATCTTGTGGGAAACATTGGTTAAACAAGATACGACCAACGGTTGTTTCAACACGACCAAATTCTTCTTCTTCGTCAAGGTTACCTTCAATTTCAAAGTTTGAACGACGAACTTGAATTTTGGCATGCAAATCCAACTCACCGATGTTATAAGCGTAAATAGCTTCGTTTTCGTCTTTATAAACGTTGCCTTCACCTTTTGCACCATCAATTTGTTGAGTCATATAGTAGCAACCCAAAATAATATCCTGTGTTGGAGTAACAACAGATTTTGAATCACTTGGTTTCAAGATATTATTTGATGCTAACATTAAAACACGTGCTTCTGCTTGTGCTTCTGGAGACAATGGAACGTGAACGGTCATTTGGTCACCGTCGAAGTCAGCGTTGAATGCCGTACAAACTAATGGATGTAAACGAATTGCACGACCATCAACTAAGACAGGTTCAAATGCTTGGATTGATAATTTATGCAACGTAGGTTGACGGTTTAACAAAACAGGATGGTCACGAACAATTTCTTCCAAAATATCCCAAACTTGTGGTTTTTCACGTTCAATCAAACGTTTTGCACTACGGCTGTGATGAGCCAAGCCCATATCAACCAACTTCTTCATAACGAATGGTTTGAAAAGTTCTAATGCCATTTCTTTTGGTAAACCAACTTGATAATGTTTCAATTCTGGACCAACAACGATAACGGTACGACCTGAATAGTCAACACGTTTACCTAACAAGTTATTACGGAAACGACCTTGTTTACCACGTAAACCTTCAGCCAATGATTTTAATGGGCGACCTTTAGCACCTTGAACAGGTTTACCACGACGACCATTATCAATCAAAGCATCAACTGCTTCTTGCAACATACGTTTTTCGTTACGAATAATAACTTCAGGTGCGCCTAAAGAAATCAATTTTTTCAAACGATTGTTACGGTTAATAACACGACGATACAAATCATTAACATCTGTAGTAGCAAAACGACCACCATCAATTTGGACCATTGGACGTAATTCTGGAGGAGTAACAGGCAAGACATCTAAAACCATCCATTCTGGACGATTGCCACTATTTTTAAATGATTCAAGTAAGTCTAAACGTTTAATTGCTTTTTCACGTTTAGCACCCTTACCTTTTGCAATAATTTCGTTACATTCTTTAATTTCTTTATCTAAATCAAGTGATGCTAACATTGTTTTAATTGCTTCAGCACCCATACCTGATTTGAAAGAATCAGTACCAAACTTTTCCCATGCTTCGTGTAATTCACGGTCTGATAAAATTTGACCATAAGACAATGTTGTTTTACCTGGATCGGTAACAACGAAAGAAACAAAATAAATAACTTGTTCCAAATTTTTAATGGTCATATTTAACAAGGTACCAATCTTTGACATAATACCTTTGAAATACCAAATGTGAACAACAGGAGCAGCTAACTCAATATGTCCCATACGTTCACGACGAACAATTGAACGGGTAACTTCAACACCACATTTATCACAAACAGTTCCTTTATAGCGAATTAATTTATATTTACCACAAGAACATTGCCAGTCTTTTTTGGGACCGAAAATACGTTCGCAGAACAAACCATCTTTTTCAGGTTTTTGTGTACGATAGTTAATCGTTTCAGGTTTTGTAACCTCGCCGTGACTCCATTCTCTGATTTTGTCAGGGCTAGCAATACTAATCTTCAAACTTTCAAAATTATTTAATTCAAACATTTTCCTTCTCCTTCTTATTCCTCAAACAATTGATCAATATCGAACATTTCTAAGTCATCAGCAGCAGGTTCTTCAATTGCCCCTTCGTTAAATTCAATTTCAGCTTCAGCTTCTTCTTTGTTTTCGGTTTCGTTTGCCATCATTTCCGTATCATCAACTAAAGCGTCAATTTTTTCTAATTCGACTTCTTTTTTATCAGCAGTATAAATACCAACATCAAAACCAAGACCTTGTAGTTCACGAATCATAACTTTACTTGCTTCTGGAATTCCTGGATCTGGAAGTTTTGTACCATTAACGATTGATACATAAGTTTTTGTACGCCCTTGAACATCATCAGATTTAACAGTCAACATTTCTTGTAAGATATGTGCTGCACCGTATGCTTCCAATGCCCAAACTTCCATTTCACCCATACGTTGACCACCGAATTGAGCTTTACCACCCAATGGTTGTTGAGTAACCAAACTGTAAGCACCAGTTGAACGTGCGTGGATTTTGGTATCAACCATGTGATGTAATTTCAACATATACATATAACCAACGGTTGTACGGTTTTGGAATGGTTCACCAGTACGTCCGTCATACAATTGCATTTTACCATCTTCTGGTAAACCGTTTTTACGAAGCAATTCCTGAATATCATTTTCATTCGCACCATTAAAGACCGGAGTTGCAACTTTCCAACCTAATGTTTTTGCAACAAGACCAAGTGAAACTTCTAACAACTGACCGATATTCAAACGAGAAGGAACACCTAATGGGTTTAACACGATATCAACAGGAGTACCATCGGCCATATATGGCATATCTTCAACAGGAAGAATTTTTGAAACAATACCTTTGTTACCGTGACGACCAGTCATCTTATCACCGACTTTGATGTTACGTTTTTGAGCAATAGTAACTTTAATAACTTCGTTAACGCCAACATCCATTTCGTCGTGGTTTTTACGGCTAAAGCATTCAACTGCAACAACAACACCATCTTTACCGTTTTCAACACGCAATGAAGCATCACGAACTTCACGAGATTTTTCACCAAAAATAGCACGTAACAAACGTTCTTCTGGGGTTAATTCAGATTCACCTTTTGGTGTAACTTTACCAACCAAGATGTCGCCGGTACGAACAAATGAACCAACACGAACAATACCACGTTCATCCAAGTTTGCCAATGCATCTTCGCTCAAATTAGGAATATCACGAGTAATTTCTTCGTCACCTAATTTAGTAGTACGAACTTTACATTCTTTCAAGTGCAACGCAATTGAAGTAAATTTATCTTCTTTAACAACTCTTTCGGAAATTAAGATAGCATCCTCGAAGTTGTACCCTTCCCAGTTCATATAAGCAACGCACATATTTTTACCGATAGCCAATTCACCATTATTGGTTGCATAACCATCAGTAATAACTTCACCAGCTTTAACTTTATCACCTTTACGAACAATAGGTTTTTGGTTAATACAAGCTTCCTCATTATAACGAGTAAACTTCGTTAATTTATAGTAATCACGTTCGTGGTTATCGTCACGTTCAATTACGATTTGGTCTGCTGTAACAGAAACAACAGTACCAGCTGCTTTGGCAGTCAACATTACGTTACTATCTAATGCAGCACGATATTCCAAACCTGTTGCAACTAATGGAGCTTCTGTGCGAATTAATGAAACAGCCTGACGTTGCATATTTGACCCCAACAAAGCACGACCAGTATCATCATTATTCAAGAAAGGAATCAATGCTGTTGCTAATGAAATAAATTGACGTGGACTTGCATCAACATAGTCAACGCTTTCACGTGGCATATCCAAGATAACATCACGATGACGACAAGTTACAAACTCGTGAGCTAAACGACCATCCTCTGTCAATGGTTCAGTACCTTGTGCAACATAGAATGCATCTTCTTCATCAGCAGTTAAGTAGTCAACAATATCAGTTACTTTACCAGTTGCTTTATCAACACGACGCAATGGAGCTGTAATGAAACCATATTCGTTAATACGAGCATACATTGCCAAACTGTTAACCAAACCAATTGATTGACCTTCAGGAGTTTCAACAGCACAAAGACGGCTATTATGTGTATAGTGCAAGTCACGAACTTCACTGGTTGCACGTTCTTTAACGATACCACCTGGACCAACAGCTGTGATTTTACGTTTTTGAGTAATTTCAGTTAATGGGTTGTTCGTATCCATCACGTGTGACAATTGAGAAACAGCACAGAAATCACGCAATGAACGAGTAATTGCTTTAGCATTGATAATGTTCAATGGGTTAATAGCCTTACTGTTGATTTCCATTGTTTGCATTGTTTCACGCATATTGTTACGCAATTTCAACATACCATCTTTGAAGTGACGAGCCATCAAATCACCAACGGTGTTCAAACGACGGTTACCTAAATGGTCAATGTTATCTTCGTAACCTACTCCGTCACACATATTTAATAAATAAGATACAGAGGCAATGATGTCATCACGGTGTAAGTGACGCATTACCAAATCTTTTGCATTTTCTTTAACAGCTTTAATTTTATCTGCCTTTGTGGTTTTTCCTTCTAACACTTTCAATAATGTTGGATAGTGAACCAATTCTTTAATGCCGGTATCAAATTCTGTACAATCTAAATAAGCATTAACATTAACACGATTATTACCAATAACTTGAACAGCATCACCTAATTCATTCTTAATAGTAACAACGTTAATACCAGCATTTTGAATTTTATCTGCCATTTGTTTATCAATTTCGGTATCATGAGGAACAACAACTTTACCGTTAATTTTAATATCTTCAGCAGCTATGTGTTTCAAAATACGAGTACTGATACATAATTTTTTATTGAATTTATAACGTCCGACAACAGCTAAATCATAGTTCGGGAAAGTAAAGAACATATTGTTCAAACCTGATTCCATAACATCAGCGTTTGGCAATTCAGATGGACGCATTTTACGTGATAACTCAAGTAATGCTTTTTCTTTTGAAACTTCTTCACCTGCATCCAATGATTTTTCAATTGTTGCTTTCAAAACTGGATGATGTGCAAACATTTCAAGCAATTCTTTATCATTACCAATATTCAAAGCACGCAAGAAGGTAATTAAATTAACTTTGTTTGCCTTGTTAGGGCTTACCGTAATAACGTTATTAACGTCCTTAGTCATTTCGATGTACGCACCATGAGTTGGACTCATTGTACATTCAACGATAGTCTTACCAGTTTTACTATCTTTTGATTGATTGAAATACACACTAGGACTTTTGATAATTTGGTTAACAATAACACGTGCAACACCATTAACGATGAAATAACCACTATCAGTCATTTGAGGAACATCGCCTAAAAAAACATCTTGTTCGATAACTTCGTTAGTTTTGTGTCCTTCTGCATCTTCTTTAAAAACCACACGCACTTTTACACGTAATGGTTTTACATACATTTGCCCACGACGCAAGCATTCGCTTTCGCTATACTTAGCATCTTCACCAATGTAATAATCCAAGAAGTACACTTCACACTTTCCTGAATAATCAGTAATAGGATTAAATTCATCCAATACTTCGCGAATCCCTTTTTCCAAGAAACGCTTAAAACTTTCCTTTTGGATGTCCAAAAGGTATGGGACAGTCAACAACTCTGGAACCTTACGGAATGTCATACGCTCCGTTTTTCCATAGGTGTCCTTAAAAAGTCCCGTCTTTTTAAGATTAACAGCCATTTTTACCTTCCTTAAATATATTTTTTGCCGGGCTTTATTTCAATCCGCCCAGTCAAAATTACAACAATATATAGAAAATATCACAATCAAGAAAGGTTGTCAATTGCTTTTTAAATTTTATTTCAAACCATTAATATTCATTTTCTGGCATTTTAATTGGATTAGTAAAATCATACTCATAATTAATATTACCATTTTCAGTAAACATAGACTCCGAACTTGACCCCGGCATAAGGATGGTTTTTAATTTAGGATTAAGATTCTCACTTTGATTTGAAGCCACAGAATCATCAGTATGATTAGCATAATCTATGTTATGTGTAGCTTGACTCTCAAATGCCGCACCACTAGCACCTTCAGGTAGCAAGGTTTTTGTTGCCGGTTTACTTTCATTTACAACAGGTTTACTTTCAACAACATCCGAAGATGTTTGAGTTTCATTTTCGTATTTTGTTCCAAATTGTGATTCTATTGTGTCTTCTGGTAATTGAGCATACGACGCAGTTTCGGTTTGATAAAAAGATTCTGAATCAAATGGCATTTCTGTGTGGTTAATCGGTTGTGACTGAAATGTTGCATCAACTGCATCTTCTGGCAATTTTAATGTTTCAGATATCAATTCTGCTTTTACTTCAGGTACAGATGAATTTAAATCACCCATTCCAGTGGTTGGCGCTTCACTACTACTTACATTAAACTTATCGACAATGTTTCCATATTGATCAAGCATTTCATTGCTATTCAAATTTCTAAATACACGCTCATCACTACCAAATAATTGACCATCTTCGTTGCGTGCATAAGAACCATCAGCATTTTGCATCCAACCATTCTTATCTAAATGTGCACCTGGATGATCTTGCACATATTGTTCAACTTCGCTTAATGTGTTTACATTATTCCCTGCTTGTTGTGCCATTTCATTATTAACTTGCATTTGACCTTCACCGTCAATTCGGTGTTGTTCCTCAAATCCAACATATCTTTCTGTATTTAATTCTGCATCAGTTTGTATTTGCTCCTCTTGTAAAGTATCTTGTTCCAACTCATTCAATTCGTTTTTCAAACTCAATGGTCTTTCAAATGATCCACCGTTCAATACATTACCTAAACGAGTGCCAAGATGCTCCCCACCAAAACTTCCGGCAGCAACAGCAAGACCCTTAAATAACGCATGCGCTGTTGACTTACCAACATCAGACAAACTCAACTTCTTAAGTTCACGTAAATGACGAAGTTTGCCTTTGATTTTATCACTTAAAGACAACGATTTATCAACCTTGTATGTTTGTTCATTAACACCGGCACTGCGTTCCAAATCATCAATTAAAGTTTTCACAAAAACATGGGCAATACCCAAAGAGCGACTCAAGATTCCACCAATTCCTGGGATGCCACCAAAAGCCATACTAACGGCATAAGGTACCAATTTTTTACCCATTGCTGAGGCAGCTTTCCATGCTAAATCACGTTTTTGTTTTTTGGTAAGATTACCTGCTTTCTTTGCTTCTTGATAAGAATGTATATAAGAACAAAGACCAGAAACAACAACACTGGCACCGGCAAACAAAGGACCAACCACAGGAGTAATTTCAGATAAAGCTGAAATCGTTGTCGAAAAACCTGCCGCACTAAAAAAAGTTACAACCACATCCAGCGCAGCATTTTTTTGGTACCATCCTTGTTTTTTAACGCCATTTTGAACTTCATTAATTTCATTAAACTTTTCAGCATTATATTCGGTATTAGTCTTAACTAATATTGACTGAATATCATTGTCGCCCCATCCTCGTTTTTTTGCAACAGCTAGAATAACCTTATTGGTTGCCGTCCCCATTCCAAGCAAATTATAATTACGCTCTTTGGGCCTTGAACCAACAGCTACAGCATCGACAATTTCGTTGATATATTCTGCTTCATCAGGTTCACACAAAACATCATAAACACTCTTAATCCAATCTGTGTGTTTGTTTTTATTTTTCCTTGCAGCATCTTTCAATTCAGTTAAGGAATTTGCATTTTTATTAAAAATTTCATCAAATTCCTTTTCCTTCTCATCTAACTGTTTTTTATAGATGGCATCATTTTTTCCTTTTTTATTTTTAGGGTCAATGTTATTGATAACATCAAGCATTGCGTCCTTATGTAAAACAACATCCACCAATGAAATATCATTAATCTTTGATAAGATTGATTTGTTATAAATCCATGTTTCAAATTTTCTTTTGTTGTGTTTGTCTTTTGCATTATTCGAACCGAAACTCTTATATGCATTGCTTTTTAAAACATCAGCAATCATTTCAAATGTAACAAGTCCAGGATCTTCATTCACCTTGCTAATAAAAAAACGAACAAAAAAATCGTCGTCAACGTTCACGTTACCAAATTTACCGGTTTGCATCATCTTTTTAACCGACCTCAAAATAGCAGCAGAGCCATTCGGAACAGGAATCGGATTTGGGTTTTTATGGTTAATATATTTAAATAAAGATTTACCAAAATCCACCGAACATAAAATATTCGATGCTTTTTTTGTGTCGAAAAATTTCTTACCAAAATCTTCTAACAAAGTTGTGTTTTGAGCCATAATAAATTATATCATATTAAATATTCTTTTTACAATAATAATTGATAAAAACTTAATTTATTTTTATTTCGGCAATTATAACAATTTTATTTGCAATTTAATTTTGCACGTGCTATACTAAAAAAGTATATGCCTTCGTAGCTCAGTCGGTAGAGCAAAGGACTGAAAATCCTTGTGTCCGTGGTTCGATTCCGCGCGAAGGCACCAAAACACAATTTGTGGTAGAAATACCACCCAAAAGCATACTTTATCTTGTGGTAGAATTTCGAATATGTTTTGACGAAAATGTTGACGAAAATTTTTCACAAAAAGGTCACGAAAACAATAAAAAGTCCAGTTTCTACTGGGCTTTTTATTATCTAAACAATGAAGAATGACTACCTATACGATTCAATAATAAAATCAATTCTTTATCATATATCTTGTAAATCAACAACCAATCTGGTGTAATATGACATTCACGACAAGATTGATAATTTCCAGATAAATTATGATCACGATACCTTTCGGGTAACTTTTGTCCATTTGCTAGCATAGTAACAACTTCTTTAAATTTATTCATATCTTTACCCTGAGATTGCGCTTGTTTCAAATCTTTTTTAAATTGACTTGTCATATTTACTTTATACATTTAAAACACTCCACAAATCGTCCAAATTATCATAACCGCCACAACCATTTTTAACCATTTCGTCTGCTTCTTTTATTGCCTTAATAGTGGTTTCATTTGGAACTTCCAACTTCAATTCAAAAGGTATACCCTGTTGCATAATTGTTTTTCTTAAAAAAATATTAACAGCAGAAGACATATCCAACCCTAACGCATTAAATATTTGTGTCGCTTCGCGTTTAACATTTTCTTCTGTTCTTATATTGATATTTGCCATTTTTTGTTTCCCCACTTTTATTATTATATGCATAATATCACAATGTATACACATTGTCAACACATACTTGACAATAACTTTTTTATGTCAACTAAATAAAAAAAACTCCGGACTCGTAAGTTACCGAAGTTTGATCAAGACATTATATCATATCTTATTTCATTATTACAAGCATACTTGGAAATGGTGCCGGACTTCCGCAGTCATTAAACTTTAATCTACCTTTGATAAATCTTATTTCGTGTTGTCGATATATATATTTATGAAAATAAACTGTATCAGTTCGTGCTGGTATCAGCATAACAATAGTAGCACCCTTTTTATTTTCGTTATAACACTTTTCAACCCAATCACATATTTTACGACCATAAGGCGGATTACAAAATACTACTTCACCACTCCAATCTTGTATTAAACCATTTTCTTTTTCGGTAAAATATTTACTACATTTTGCATTTTCATAAGTAGCACACGGATCAAGAGTAAAATTAAATTCTTTATTTAATTCTTCAAAAAAATTTTTAGGAGTTGCCCATTCATTCGTATTACTACTCAACATTCCTTTGTTTATCATTTCGCACCGCCTTTATTAAACAAATCTCTTACTATTTCACATGCTTTGATGTAGTTTTCTTTGGTGGATAATCTACAAAACATCATTCTAGGAAAATATTTATTCAGTTTATTTATAATAATAAATGGAGAAAAACCATTTTTTGATACTTCAAAAGAATAAGCACCTATCTTATTTTTTTTATTTTTTCCAATAAACAGAAATTCAAATTTATTAGCTATATCTTCCCACATCGGCAGTTCAAATCTCTCTGTGCGTTCTGCTGTTATCATTTTTTATTTCCCCTTTTAATTTTTTATGTATTTTCGATAAACAACCATTTTATCGTTTTCTTTTCGTACTTGTACTTCCAGGTCATTAACTAAATCATATAATTGATTTTGTGTGTAATACGTTATGACTTTATCTTTGAAATTTAAGTTTGTTGTTCGATAGTATGCTTTCTTTGCATAACCTGTTCGTTTATCTCGTGTAATATAACGAATACAATAATTTGCAATTTGCTGTTCATTATAATCATCAGGTAGAATTGCTACCGAGCAATATCCGTACTTAAACAAAGATAAACCATATAATGGTTCACCACACTTCGACTTAACAACATTATTCCATTTATTTCGTAATAAAGATAAATATCTTGTTAAATCAATATTACCAATAAAGCCATGGAAATGAATCGCTTTAATTCTTTCATGGTATTGTGGAACAACTATTACTTTTACATCTTTATTTACGTATTGCAAAACTTGTCTAAATTTTTTGAAAGCATACTTTACTTGTTCGTCGTCAAGTCGATTAACTTTCTTTGGACTAAATGTAAACGTTACAAAATATTTCCATGTGTTAGACAAGACATAGCCATAGAAATTATCTAATGAGCGATGAAAACTTTTTGTATTACTCTTTTCTACTTTTTCCCAGTCGACATAATCTTTGGGCAACAAGTTGCCGTCTTTCATTACAAACATACGTGGACGTTCTTTTAATATCTTTTCGCCTTGCTGGTTGTATATCAATTCTTTACGACCAAGTGTACAATCAAAGTCTTCTTTGTAATAAACTAATTCTACATAGTTTTGAAATTTGTTTACGATTGTATTTGCTTTGAATTTATTACCAGTGCATTTTTCAATAGTTATTTGTTGCTGGGTTTGTGGGTCAAACGTTTCGTATTTATATACATCAGCAGATTTTATTTTTCGTAAATTACCACTTAACATTAAATCTGTTTCTTCTTGTGTTCGTTTACGTGGGGCTAAACAGTCAAAACTTTTAGCACTTAAAGATGCTATGTATTCTTCTTTGTTTGTCATTGTTGTTTAACCCCCTTTTACTTATCTAGTTGTAGTTTTGAAATTTTTTCTGCTTATGTGTTACCATTATCGAGTAGATGGTAATAAAATTGCGCTTGTTTTGGCCACAAGGCGTGGGACAAGCCCTACGCCTTTTTATGTAGCCAAATAGATATCGTCAATCGTCGTCATTTACATTGTCGTAATAGTTATACGACAAAAATTTATCTGCAAATAACGAATTAACGTAAGGTATATCTCTCCAATCATTTTGAAACCTTTTCAGCATTGTATCAGTACAAATCATAGCATCACACAAAAACACTGCTCTTTTGTTTTTGTTGTGCTGGTCCTTTTTTGGAATGCTTAAAAAGCAATTTGTTATACGTTTGTTTACACGAATCGCGGCTGGTAAATATCCTAAATCTGGATCATCTTTTTTTGCATAACGACGCATATCCTTACGTATAACCTTACAACACCAATCAACTGTTTTCTTGTCTATTTTGCTCATTATCATTTTCTTCCTTTTGTTCAACCAAGTCGTCCTGGTTTACGTTTTCTTGTTTTTTTACTTGCTGATATTTTGCTTCTATAAACTTTTTTTCAGTTTCATATAAAGGTCTTAAACCAGAGAAATAAATTTTAAGTTTTTGAAAAATACTTAGTTTATAACCCTGCTCTTGTAAATGAAGTAGATTATAAATTTCTGCATCTTTCATTTGTTTTTTCATATTAGCAAAAATCATTTTGTTAATTTGTATTAGATATTTTGGCATCACAAATTCTCTGGTATTCAAAGTATGCGACCACGTTTCGAAGTTACTATCTAATACTTCAATCATAAGTTCATTTTTATTAAAATTCATATACAGACTCCTTTTTCTTTGATTCAGGTTTCTTGTAAAAATTTACTGGTAATTCGTCGTCATTCTTTTCCAAATACTCAATATAAGCTTCTATATTCTCTTGTAACGGCTTTGATTGTTCATAATCAAAATCTTCGTCCATGTGTCCTTTGTAAAAATTTGGCTTACATGATTGGCTGTTATAACACTCAAAAACATTAAAATCTGCAGTAACGTTTTTTTCAGTATAACAAGACGTATCTTTTTTCCCAGATGCCATATAACGATCAAAAAGACTACTATTTTCAATCTCTCGAATCGTCCAAGTCATACCTTGTATCATTCCGTACTTATCTTTGTGGACATTCAATTTAATAATTTCAATAAAATGAGATAATTCACGGATATTAACATCAATCAACATAGGTCGTTGAGTATCTAAAAAAATATCTAAATTATTGTGTCCGTGCTGTTCATACCAGCGAGATTGCCAGTCGGGGAAATTACGGGACATACGACTATTTAAGTATTTTTGAGCTTCCGTAATACAAATTACTTCGTATGGCAAATTAAAATGTGTCTTAACAAACTCATTAGCAAAACCAAGTCGATATGGGTTGATTCTTCGATTGTATCGTAATGAATAACCAAACATTCGACCGGTAATATCATAGTTAGCACTTACACAATGCCGTGGTATTGTTTTAATATTTGTAAAACCATTTTGAATTTTATGCTCAATTTCATTACGCATCATTAAGTTACGTTCACTATTAAACATTGCTTGTCGCCCTACATACGTTAGAAAACAAGTCTTACCAGTACGTGGTGGAGCAAAGATAATTGTTATCACACTGCCCTACACAAAATCGTAATAATTGTATACTTGCGTGTGCCGTGTTCTACCATACGACCCACCAGTAATAATCGTTTTATATTTTCGTGAACGTTTAACTTTCGACTTAAATTCTTGCACTTTCATGTTAATACCGTATCTCTTTAATTGTGAAGAATTTACAGAACTCAAAACAAAATCACCAGGTTTATACTGGCGATCACTAAAATATGAATTTGAATATATCATAACAATTTCTCCTTATTTATCTTGACTTTTACTGAACTATTTGCGTATAATAATAAAGATTCGACCAAGCCGAAAAAGGCAATTAAAAGACGGCAACGTCACACGGGTCGAATTTTTTTATTGATTTTTTTTATTAAACTTTTTTATTCTTTTACGTGTAAAGTTTGAATAACGATAATTGTTTAATTTTTCTTTACTAAACATACTATCTTTTTGCCAAAAAGGTAAACTAACACGAGATTCACGTTGGTCAGTTGGACTTCGCATTTTATTTGGATTTTCGCCAAAATTCTGTGTAGGTCCACTATTAGTAAATTTAGAATGAGTAACTGAATTTGCGTAATATTTACGCCCACGCCTACCACTGATATAAGTTGGATGTGGTTTTTTATCTTTACCCATATGTTTAGGATTCAAATCGAATCTAAACTCATTTTTTGTTAAAAATTTTTTATCTTTACCCATCAATTTACTTTCGTCCTTATCGTTCAAATCTTTTTGAAATATCTTTTTTTTTGTCAGCGATATAACCGTTAATAATTGAATTTCTTATTTTTTTATTTTTACTAGTTAACAATTTCTCTTCACCACCAAATCTCGCTGCAGAAATACCAACACCAACCCAATAAGCTTGTCTTTCTTTCATTGAATATTTTTTATAAGCCATTTTAATTTCTCCTTTTTTTTTATAAATATGGAATAACGGATAGATTGCTCTACCCGTTACACCACTTTCTTTTCTAAAATTTCCCACTATGTAGGGTTCACAAGAGCATTTTTGAAAAAGCCCATTTGACCCGATATCGGGTCGGCTAAATAACATAACTATGATTTTTTAATTAACGATTTTTAGCAGCCATTTTTCCATATTCAGTTTTAGCTTTATAGTTAGGATTATTATAAATAAACGCACCCGCTACTTGCTTAGCATGTGTAGTATACCCTGCAGAGAAAGCTGCTAACTCTGCTTTACTCATATGGCTGCCCTTTGGCTTACGGTTTTCAAAAGCTCGATTACTATGCCATTGATATTTATCTTGCATGCTATATTTACCAAATTCGTAATTACTTTTTGCCATTTTAATTTCTCCTTATTTCTTTTACAGTGTCGACTTCACCGTTGTGGATTGGTTACAGCCAGTGTCCACAATCACTAGCTGTAATGGAAGAGAAATCAAGACATGGGGGCATCTTGACTTCTCAATGGAAGTGGGTTTTTAATGAACCCACTACTTAAACATTAAGCTTTCACTACTTCGCTTTCCATTGACTTAAAAAACATTTCGATAATCTCTACTACATAATCAGCCATGTGTTTTTTGCGTTTCCTTGCAAAAGATAAAACTTTATCATAAAGTTCTTTTGTAAAGCTAACCTGTAAAGATGTGTTCGGGTCAGGAATAAACTCTTTTGTTTCGATAAAACCTTTATCCTTTTTCTTTAATTCCCGTAAATCTTCACAAGTCATTATTGAATCGCATTTTGCTAAAAGACTGTCATTCATAGATAGCATTTCGCAGAGTTGGGAAAAGCTATAACCTGTGTATTGAGTTTTAATTGTGTTTGTATCTTCATTAGCAAATTTTTTGTAAACACCTATGTAACGGTCGGTAGTTGATTTTGAAAAAGCAAAATAGTCTTTAATCAAATCGTATGCAGAAGCATAATAATCACCGTCTTTTGTTTTAATGTACATATAAATGTTTGAATCTTTTAACTCATGAAGATGTGCACCAATTTCAATACAATTTTTTAGACAATAACTTTTTTTGTGATTAACAATCTCAATAATTTTGTCCAACTCTGCTCGTGCTAGTTCTTCGGTCATGCTTGTTTAACCACCTTTTCTTTTGCTGGGGTTGACGTTGCTTTTGGTTCAGTTAAAAGATATGATTCTATAAAATATTTTTCTTCACGACCACAAAGCATTGACTTATACATTTTGTTTTCTTTATCGAATGTTATGATCCAGCAATAGAAAACGTTTTTAGATTCAATGTTTTTACGTTTTTCTAAAACGGCACTATAAACAGCTTTATTTGTTTTCAAATTCTCTGAGAGAATTTTAATCGTGAATTGATCGTTATCATTATTTTCGTTTAATTTTACTTTACGTGAATGTACTTTATCTTCACTAATTTTTGCTACACAACGCAATTCGTAACTTTTGAATTTTCCAGAGTTGACAACAAATTCTGCACGTGCAGGATATGTTTCAAGTACCTTTGACTTTTCTCCGTCTTCTTCAATGTTAAATTCTAAATTTTTTGTTTCTTCCATTTTTATTTTCTCCTTTTTTAGCCATTGGTGGCAAGCCTTATTTTTTTTGATTGTTCTCAATCAACGACCTGCTGGAACAGGGGCTATGATGCATTCCAGTACAACATAGCCACTGGCACAGGAATTTGCTTTTTCGAATGAAACCCCCTAAAATACGGTTTGTTTTACCAACTCCAACAAACAAGGTTTGTGCCATAGCAAGATTAATTCGCATATTAACCTTGCAATTGTGATAGATTGATATTGCTCAACCTACCAAAACAAACTCATATATAAACAAAGTTTGTTTCAACTACATTTAATAAATTGTTTTGTAAAAACTTATAAGCCGACGTATATTTTGTAGTTCTGTAACAAGTGCCATTTGTTAAAATGAAATAGTAATTCATTACTTAACCCCCTGTACGTATTTAATCAAAACATTTACAAGAACATTTTTGTAATCTTCACCAACTAGAAATTCCAATATTTCTAATTGCTGCACTGCCATATCAAATGGTAATCGTGCTATGTTTTCGACTAATTTTTGTTTCATTGCTTTTTGCCCCCTTTTTTTGATGATATAATTATATTACAATAAATATATAAATAACGCAAGCATTTTTTACAATATTTTTATAACTTTATTACAAAAAAAATGGACAACTGATTTTGTCCAATAATAATTAAATTGTACATTTAACAACAAACTAACTTCTAATTTGTTGCCATATTTCATCTCTATATCGATTTATCCCACCTTTAATAGAACTTAACAATCTTTGTGTATTATCTCTTAACTCATCATATTCAATTTCTATCAATTTCAAATTATGTTTTTTGTATAATTCAATTTTTTCTTTTTTATTTTTATTATATTTTTCATCACCTTTTACACCCCATAGTTCAATGTAAATCCCCTTACCTGATATAACTGGAATAAACCAATCACAAATTACAGTTCTTTCAGTTATTTCATCAACTTTTACATTGTAAGCATGCATTATGTTATTTGTATATAAAATATCATCTACTTTAATTTCAAATTCACTTTCAACAAAATGCCCATCTTGAGTTTTTTTAATTTTTGCTTTATCCTTATCACTTTCTATCTTTATTTCATTTATTTTTTCAATTTCTTTTATATTGGAAGATAATCTATTATTTTTATTTTTTAGATTTTCATTTATTTTTTCTATATCTTTATATAACCTTTCAACCAAAGCATCATCTTTATATAATTGATTCAATAAATTTGTAATAGATACCATTGTTAATTGCTGATAATAAATTCTATCTTCATTAAAAATTCGCATAGCATAATCTTTAGCATTATAGTAATAATCCTTTAATTTTTGTGGATTTTGATTCTTATCTAATTCTTCCATCCTATCTTGTATGTTTAAATAACATTCTCTACAAAAAATAAAATTATCTGAAATTAACTCACCACATAATTTGCAAGAATTTTCTTTTTTGCTTTTAATTTTTGAATTAACAGCATCCAATAATTTATTTATTTCTAATTTCTTTTTATTTTCTTTCTCTATCCACTTACCTGTTTCATCTTTATATATTTCGCCAGTTTTTATCTGTTCCAAATGTTTTTTACAATGTGGATAAAAACCAAAAGCATCTTCATTACAATTTTCTAAAATACATTTTTTTCCCATAATTAATTACCTAGTAATAAACATAACATATTACAAAACAATAAACAAACAAAAAACCCTAGGATCTAACCTAGGGTTTGTTTTATCCGAAGATGCCTTTGCCTATCATATCTTGTAGCCAGCCACAAAGCCAGCCTACCCATAAAATAATTTGCCATTTCTAACTAGAATTTTTAAAAGCAAAAATGGGATGCTTTTCAACACCCCATTTTCGAATCTCCTCCACAGTCTATTTTTCAATAGATAGCTTGTGATATGACAGAAGTATATCAAAGAATTATTTTTTTATCAATACTTTTCTGTCAATTTATTATATGATTATTTTTATAATTTTATACACCAAAATAATTTTTAATAGCAATTTTAATTTTATCTTTTTGTTCTTCTGTTAATTTTACAACTTTTTGTGTTTCAATATCTTTCAAAATTTTCACAAAACGCTTTTTACTAAGAATTCGTCCTTGATTTATCATAATTTTATTAGTAATTCCATTTATATCAATTTTTATATTATAACGATATTCTTTTTTAGATATTTTGGATGAAATAGGAAATACATAATAACAATCGTCATTTGGATTAGGATAATTTTTATTCTCATGTTTTCGCCATACAACAACTGGTCTGAGTTTATTTGTCTCCGAACCAACATTTGTACCCATATGAGCAAAATACACGCAATGCTCCATTATAATTAAATTATTTTGTTGATTAATTTTAGTAAAATTAAGGTCAATTTTTTTTAAATTCCAAGTAAGTAATTTAATTATATTTTCAGGAAAAGTTATATCAATTAGTTTTTCATTTTCAAAATTATTTAACGATAAGTTTGCTACATAATTTTCATATTTTAATAATAATAATTTGTATATATTTTTTGAAAGCTCATTAAATTCTTTTGATGTTATTTCTGCTGTTTTGCCTTTTATATACAATGGAGATTTTATTTGAGAAGTTTTTAAAGTTAAATATTTATCTAAATAAAGAACTTTATTCAATCCATTTTCTAATTTTATAAAATCATTATTTAAAACATCTATGTTCTCAATACAACCAACAATTATTTCGTTAGCATTATCAGTATCACAAACATAAACACAAAGGCCAATCGTACCATCAATTTTTTGATAGTTATAAATTTTCTTAGGGAAAAGTACCGTACTAATTTTATCCATAGTAGATTTTCAGTATAATACATAAAACCAAAATACTCAACAAAAAGCACAATCTAAATTAAAACCCTAGGATCTAACCTAGGGCTTGTTTTATCCGAAGATGCCTTTGCCTATCATATCTTGTAGCCAGCCACAGAGCCAGCCTACCCAACCAAACATTTTTGATATTAAATTAAGTAGCCAAGAGACCCAGCCTAAGACTGGGACTCCACATGCTATTGTAATAATAAGTGCAATAATTGGTAATGTAATTAATAACCATGTTAATTTTATTTTCATACGTACATCCTTTACTTTTTTAATCCATATATACTTCTAAATTCAACGTATTTATTGTTACCAATATAATATTGAGTATCATTCACATAAGAAAACTGCATCCATCGTGACTGATTTGCATCACTAGCAGAAAATTCAAAATTTTTATATTTTACAAAGGCATCAACAGGTAAAATCATACTTTGATATTTGCTAGAACCTGAATTATAAAAAATGAAATACAACACAGAATATTGGCTAAATTTTTTATTATTTGGTAGGTTATATGTTTTTTCCGAATATGTATTATTTTCGACAATTAACTCAACTACTGCTTTATTAGATAATTGATTTTCAATATTTGACATTTGGTTTTGCATTTGTAAAATTTGAGCTTTTAATTCTTCCAACTCAATTTGAGATAAAGACATTTCGTTTTGCAAAACAGTAATATCATTTTCTAATTGTTTATTTTTCTTTTCTAAATCAATTATTCGATTTCTAAATACTTCATTAACTGCTCTTAATTTTTCTACTTCAACAGACTGTCCAGTATCTGTATTTAACAACTTCTCTTCGATTACTAATTGATTTTCATTTATTTTTTTTTCTAACTCTGAAATTTCGGTATTATTTGCATCTACTTGAATAATCAAAGATTGCAATTTATTATAACTTGAATTACTTTCTTTATTTCCTAAATATTCAAACCAACTATTAACTTTACTTTCAATAACATCACCATAGTGATAATAAACTCCAAAACAAGAAATTAGCAAAGCTATTATTAATAAAAAAATAATAACACTTTTTTTCTTCATCATCCCCCCTTTGCTTACACATAATCACCTAAATCAACGTCTTTTTCCGGTAAATCATCAATACTACCCTTATCAATAGTCCAAACATAAAAGATGGTATCTTTTGTAATAGGATATTCTTCAAAGATAACAGCATCAGACTTTACTCCAATCCATTTACCATTTTCATCATAGATACTGCCGCCTTTATAACCTTCAGTACCCCAATCAAGATCTATACAGTTTATTCCTTCAACTGATAACAAATACTCTAATGCAGCTGATTTAGCCAAGGTCAATACATTGTTATCAATAATTTGCCCGTGCTTAGCTGTGGTTTCATAAAACACAATATCTTGTTCTGTACTACCACGTACAAATTTAATTGTATAAGGCTTTAACTCGTATACAGCTTTTAAAACTACATTTTCAGTTACTTTATACACAGACGAATCAATTATGGTTTGACCATCCAATGACCAACCTTTAAAGTCATAACTTTCTTTTTCAGGTACTGAAATGATTGTTAAAACATTTTGTAATGTTACACCATTATCTACAGGAACTAGATCAAGTAAAACTCCGTCAACTTCGAATGTTAGAACTGAAACACCTTCTTTTCTAAAATCTTGAATAAAGTTTTTATAGACTTCATTATCTTTTAACAAAAGTGAATTTTCATTTTGTAATAACAAAATTTCATTACGTAATTCTGCTAACATTTCTTTATACTCATTTTCGTTTTTCGTACCTTCTGCGTAAGCTTCATTACGTGCTTTTTCTATGTCTTCATAAGTATAAATACTACTTCCATCAATGGACGAATAAACCACGTTCCAATTACGTATTGTCCATATAGTACAAAAGCCTAAAACACCAATCAATAAGATTGATGCTAGCAAACCAATTATTTTACTTGCTGATTTCATTTTTCTACTCCTTTTGAAATTTCATTGATATATAACTCAAAACCGTTTGATTCAATATAACGTTCAATGTATTGACGATCTTCGTCACCGGTTACTTCAATACGGAATTCAGTCTTATCTGTTAAAAATTTTATTTCTACATCAAAATATGTTTCACATAAAATACTGCTATCTACATCGACAAAGTTAATAAAAACACGGAAAGCCACCATACGGAACAATATTGTTGGCTCTAAAATCAAATAGTCATTTAACATAATTTCATATTGTTTTTTATTACCATCAAAAGTTGGAATTGCTTCTAATTCAGATGTGAAAGAATACAATTCAGTTTCATCATAATCATCGTGATAAAAAACGATTGCATTTTTAGCATTCGAAAAAATAAAATTTTCTTTCATTTTTTTATTGTTAACCTCTAATGAACCTATAATATGACTTTCACGATGTGCATCTTGAAACCATTTAATACCACAATAAAGACCGGATATAATAAAACCAACACACAAAATATAAATAATTATTTTTTTCATAGTTCCACCCCTGAATTTTGATTGATAATAGTTACCGTTTCAGAAATATTAAACGTTTTTATATTCGTATTACGTAAACTATTATCTAGACAGTAAAATTTTTGATTTCCTTTAATTGTTAATTTTCTTATTTCGAAACCATCAAAAGCATTTATATCTAAACCAACTATCTTTTTATCATTAATTTCTTGATTTAAATCAATTGTAATATTGACATAATATGGTGGCATATTTTTTAATTTACGTTGTAAATCTAATGACATTGAAAGTAAATAACCACCGTGTATTTCCGAATATCGTTTATCTAAACTTGCAGTCGATAATTCAAGAATTACATTGTGTTGACCATAGTCAGTTTCATAATCTACTTCACTTAAATCAAAACGTGAATCGTCAGCTATGATACCAAATATTGATTGTTTATTTGAAATTGCACCTTTCGTATTGTAATTAAATTTTACAACTGCATATGCAACTTGTTGATCGGCATCACTTGCTGGATACCACTTGTTATCTTCAGTATTAAAATGTTGTGTAATTGTAAAATATTTACTTAAATTTACAACACCATAATGAGTACCTGTTTGCATATCATTTGTTAATACTGCGTGCATAATGTCTTCAAACACCATGTCCCAGTTGTAATAATCTACTTTACCACCGTAATCATTTATTCTACTCCAATTCCAAATACCAAAATATTCCCACCAATTTGGACGATTATCGTACCGATTATCTTCATAACCATCTAAACGCATTTTGTATGCTTCACCACCGATTTTTACAATAAATTCAGTTTTACGATTTAATTGTGTTTGCAAACCTTTAGCATCCCAGGTTACACCATCACTAATTTTTTCATAATAATTAAAATCCGGTGAAACATAGTTATTTGCTTGTTCTTCATTTTCAAATTTCTTATGTCCAGAAGAAACTTTTAAACTATTTAATGATTTACCCAAAATATCAAAATATTCCAATCCAGCGCTTGTTATCACTGCCGCAATGTTTTCACCAGCTGTTGGATTATTATTTACAACATAACTACCTTGTGAAGTGTATAAGCCTTTTTTTCCGTTATAGTCACTTACATATTGCATACCGGTTGAAATAGTTGTGTTTGTTTTTAGTGTTTGGTCTGTAAAATAATTTAATTTTAATTCTTGTAAAACAACACCAGTTTTTTCATTATTCTTTTTAGTTTCAACATTACTATATAAATTTACTTCAAATAACTTACGGTCTTCAAAATATGCAATTTCATCTTCTGTTAAATCTTCTTGTTGTTTTAAATCTACTGGAGTCTGGTCTGACATATAAAAAATATCTTCTGTTTTAGAAGTATCAAAAATACAATAAAAAATATAGCCGATATCTACGACTACACCTAAAATCGCTAAAATAAATAAACTTAAAATCCCAACTGTTTGTAATGTTCGCACTTTATTCTCCCTTTATAATCCCCCCACCTTAAATTGACAACTTGCTCGCCGTTGTGCTAATATTGATTGCGTTTGACAATACCTGCTGGGGTATATTTTTTATTTTTCGTGCGAAGCAAAACGAAAGTTATTTTTTATTCCAGCAGTGTTGCACAACGACGAGTTGCGTTGCTTAATTATATATTACAATAAATATATAAATATAGCAAATACTTTTACAATATTTTTATAAAAAGGAGTAATCATGAAAGAAGAAAACATAGAAATAATAAATAGAATATTAAATTTATTTAGTAGCACAAATAAAGGTGATTACCCCCTAGAAATGGAAATTGGATTAAGTCGTACATCAATTCAAAATTGGAGAAATCATAATTCAAAACCTGGAACAGATGCATTAATTAAAATTGCTAATTATTTTAACGTTTCAGTCGATTATCTTGTAGGACGAGAAACGCCAACAACAAACAAAGAAACAAACACCGTAAATAAAGCCGTTAATTCCACTCTATTAAGTCGTATCGAAAGTTTAGACGAATTACAACAAGCCAAAGTTATGGCTTACATAGATGGCTTGCAAGACACAAAATCAAACAGTATTATTGCACAAGCCGTTGAACGTGGTATGAACAATAAGCAAAAAGATAAATCAAAAATTGGATAAAAATTTTTTCATTACTATTTAATCTCTACGCCTAAAATAATATTCTTTTATCAATGGATGAAAAAGATATTATTATTAAAATTGGCGAAGATTTATTAAAAGAAATCACACCAGCCATTATCACTGCTATAACACCCCAAATTATAGCAGCTTTTGAAAAAATAGGAATGGTCATCAGTGATTCAAACTTGCCCATACATTCGCCATTAAAATTAAAATATTTTGAATATGATAATTACGGGAATCTAGTATCGGGCACGAACTTTGACAAATCAATAAAAACATATTCGAATTCTCCAAAAGAAATTTTTAATAAGGAGAATTTACAAACAATGAAAAGAATTGAAAAAATTAAAAATGTTTATCAGCGTAAAGATGGTCGTTATGAATGGAAAAAAATGATTGCAGGAGTAAAACACTATCTCATAGATAATAATATTGATAATTTAAGTAAAAGAATCACTGAGTACAAAAAGGAACTTAAAAAAAGCATAAACAAAAATCAATCAATTAAATATACAAGTTTATATAACCTAGCCGAAAATTATTATGATAAAATCATTTTAAACAAAGTAAAAACCAAACAAATTAAATCTGCTTCTGCGATTAAATACCAACAAACATTAAAATATCTTAAGCAATTAAAAAAACCAATAACTATGTATGACAAAGAAAACATTATTGAATTTTTATCAAAATTCAAAACACACCGTACAGGTGCTTATTGTTATTTTATGATAAAACATATTTTTGAAGAAGAATTTGAAAAAGGTACTTTAACAAGAAACCCAATCTTAACATTAAAAAATCCATTTTCACAAAAACGCTGTAGCAAAAAAAGAACATGGCTTAACATTGAAGAACAAAAGATATTAAAAGCAAATTTAGATAATTCAATTTTTAGCAAAGAAATTTTGTTTTATTTATTAACTGGTTGTCGATTAGAAGAAGCATTTACAGCACAACTAAACACAGAAAAACAATTTGTTGAAATAACACGAAAGAAAACAGAATTTTCTGGAGTACAAAAAACATACATACCATTATCAAAATCTTTTTTTGATTTAATTAAAAATGACTGGCAATATATGTTTAAAATTACACCACACGCAATGTCCTTAAAAATTAGTCGATATTTAGAAAGTATTGGAATAAAAGATAAAACAACACATAGCTTGCGCCATACATTTTCAAGTAACACTTATTACTTGGGTACAGATGCAAAACGACAACAATATTTATTAGGACACGCAAGTATTAACCAAACATATGACACTTATACAACATTCGATATTACAATTACAAAAGAAGATATCCTAAACATATGGAATGATTTATACCCTGAATTTTGACGAAAAATTTGACGAAAAAAATTCACAACAATTATTTTTTAAATACAATATATTGCTATAAAAAATTATCAAAACATACAGTATATTGAAAAATTCAAAATTTTTGGGACTGAAAATCCTTGTGTCCGTGGTTCGATTCCGCGCGAAGGCACCACTTAAAAAATACGACAAACCCACGATGCAAGTATGCCAGAAAAGAACGTACAAAACAAAGAAATAGGAATTGCGATTCCTAATTTTTTTATGTTGGTTTTTGAAAAATATATTGTAGCAATGTAAAAAACTGTATCACTGCTTCCGGCTATAATACTTGCTACCCGTGTGATATAACTGTCTGGTCCATAAGTACAAACTATCTCATCAAACAAGGCAATTGACCCTGCGCCACTAAATGGTTTTAAAAACATAAAATGAGCTAACTCTGGAGGCACACCTAAAAATGTAAAAACCGGTGCAAGCAAATCACAAATAGCTTTTAACAGCCCCGAAGCTTCAAATAGTTTAACAGCTACCAAGATAGCAACGATGTATGGCAAAATATCAAAGATTAACGTAACGGCATCCTTAGCGCCTTTTACAAAGCCACCATAAGCATCTGTATTTTTAAAACAAGCAAAAACAAAGATAAAAATAATAAATACTGGAATTATGTACAACTCCATTACTTCTCTCCTTTTTGTCGTTTGCGACAAAATATTTTAACCAAAAAAATTCCAAGCACTGTTGACACAAATGAAACAATCAACGTTGGTAAAATTATCCAAGCAGCGTCTATGCTATCGTGAGCTTGCAAAATACCAATAATTGTTGTTGGAATCAGTTGTAACGATGTTGCAGCCAAGATAAACAACATTATCATCGGAGGTGATGCTTTTGTTTGTTCTGGTGTTGACATCTTTTCAATAGCATTAATTGCCGCTGGCGTAGCTGCCCCAGAGGCACCAATCATATTGGCAGCTATGTTAGTTGCAATATAAGCATTAACCTCTTCTGTCTGTTCCCCAAACAAAAACTTAATCGGTTTTTTTAACAGCTTTGCAATTTTTTCAATCAAACCTGCGCGTGTAGCAATTTCCACAATTGCCATCCAAAAAATATAAATTGAAGCCAATGTAACAGCAAGAGAAAGCGATTCATTTACGGCACTTAGTGAAGTTGCTAAAATTGCATTTGGGTTTTTAAACAACAACCACACACACGACGCAATCATCAACAGAAAAAAAATCGCTGTCATTTTCCATAAATATGCTTTACAATATGTGAGTTATGAAATTATATGCAATTGAAGGAACTGATGGTTCTGGTAAGAAAACTCAAATTAAAAAACTTTATGACTATTTAAAAGGACAAGGTGCCGATGTACATATCGTCTCTTTCCCTGACTATGACAGCCCAAGTTCAGGTCCAATCAAAATGTATTTGTCTGGTGAATTTGGCGATGATCCAAATGTGTTAGATGCTTATCAAGCTAGTACCTTATATGCTGCTGATCGTATTTGCAAAATGACAAAATTATTAAAGGAATTAAAACCAGATTCAATTATTTTATTTGACCGTTATGTACAGTCAAATATGTTACACCAAGCTGGCAAAATTCAAGGTCGTAAAGAGCGTGAAACTTTTATACGCTGGGTAGACGATTTTGAGTTTAATGTTTTAAAATTACCACGTACGGATAAAGTTATTTTTATCGACCTACCAGCAGCTAAAGCAATGGAACTCATTAGCAAACGCGAACAATTAAAAATTGGCGAAGAATTTGACAAAGATATCCACGAAGCAAGTTATAATCATTTGTCAAATGCTTATAACGCTGGATTAGAAGCCAGTGAAATTTTTGGGTGGTCGAATGTTCAATGCTTAAATAAGTTTGACGAAATTTTAACACCAGATGAAATTCACGAAAAAATTAAAACAATTTTGGAGATTTAATGAATTACTTAATTGTTACTACCGACCCTGTCAGCACGGAACAAGCAGTTTTAGAATATGCAAAAACTTATAACCCTAGTGATGTATTTCACATTAGCAAACACAGCGACAAGAAAGAAATAACTGTTGATGTCATCAATGAAATGATTAATCAATTTAACTTAGCATCAATTTCCGACAAAAAATTATTTATCGTTTTTCAAGCTGAACTTATGAATACTAATGCTCAAAACAAATT
The DNA here is from genome assembly GCA_045588915.1 of Clostridia bacterium. GTDB lineage: Bacteria > Bacillota > Clostridia > Christensenellales > UBA1242 > RGIG8050. Next base: position 116,383 of record JAZNFA010000008.1, on the reverse strand, counting down.
ATTAAAAACGATTGAGGAAGCTTCTGATTGCACTGTATTGTTTTTATGTCAAAACCTAGACAGAATCCTCCCCACCATTCGTAGCCGTTGTATTACGTATTATCACAAGACAACAAACAACCAAACATTAAAAGAAATTGCAAGAAATAACCCAGACACCACAGCTATTGCAACGGCAGCTCACAGTATAATCAATGCAACTAAAATAGAGACTGCAATGAATTATTTACCTATCTTAACCAAACCTGAAAACTTCATCCTAGCACTTGATGCATTAAATCGAGAATTAAAAAAAGCAAATTTTCCAACACAAAAAAAACTAGCACTTTATAATGCCTTGGCAAAGATTACACGTAACATCAACGCAAACTGTAACGCGACTTACGCTTTTGATTTATTATTAATAGAACTGTTTTAATAAAAACAATTTTCCAAAAATTCTAATTTTCCATCTGTAATTTCAATTACATCAAAAGAAACCATATATTCATTTGTTAATTGATTTTCTAACAAATAATTTTGTGCACTTTGCCTAATATGGCGTTGTTTATTTTTGTTAACTGCATAACGTCCAGGAATTAAATTTTTCGTGCGATTCTTTACTTCAATAAAATGCAGGACGTTATCTTGCTGGGCAATGATATCGATTTCGCCAAAACGACAACGATAATTACGTTTTAATATTTTATATTTTTGCTGACGACAAAACTGAATTGCTAAATCTTCGCCATACTGTCCAAACTGCTGATTCAAAGTTTGATGGTTTATCATAACAATTTATCCAAATTAAATTTGCCAATCTTGCCATCGCGAAATTCTGTTAAGATTATCTTAGCCGCACGCAAAGTATCTAAAACACCACCACGTAACAAACAGCCTCGCTTTTTTGCGATTTCCTCAAATGAAGCCACACCAAAACGGCTTAAAATAGCCTCAGGTTGTAATTTGTTCAAATCAGCAAGTAATGATTGACTTAACAATACAATATCCAGGATGTCATCTTTAATCGATCCCACATAGGCTAAATTACGTGCAATTTGTTGATTGGTAAAGGACGGCCACAGAGTTCCTGGTGTATCCAACAACCATAAATTATCAGTAATTGATACCCATTGTTTAGTACGTGTTACACCAGGACGATTGCCAGTTTGTGTTTTTCCTTTATTTGTCATATTGTTGATAAAAGTTGATTTACCACAGTTAGTTACGCCTATCACAGCAACACGTAAAGTCTTTGTAATACCATGAGCAAGTTTAGCTTTAATACGTTCAGCTAATAGTTTTTGTAAAGCATTAATAACAGGTTGCGTTCCACCACTCTTTACTGAATTACGCGTAATAACATCATAAGGCGTTTTTAATTGTAATGACTGGATGAAGCGTTCCTTGACTCCATTCGGCGCTAAATCAATTTTATTAAGAACAAACAAAACTGGTTTACGTCCAACAAAATCATCGAACTGTGGATTGATACATGAACGAGGACAACGCGCGTCAACCACATAAATAATTGCATCACAGTTTTTCAATTCGACGTCAATCATTTTCAAGGTTTGGGCCATATGTCCCGGAAACCAGTTAATATTGATTTGAGGTTTAATAGTATTTTCCATACATTAACATGTTATCATAAATTTAAAGAATAGAAATCTTTATTTAAACAATTTTTTAATTAAAGGCAAACGATAGAGAATCATGCTTGTAACAAGTGAAATTATTAAAATATATGCCCAATAAAGAAATTCACCAATAAATATTGGAAATATTGTAAAATATATGTTTATTTTTGCGAAAAACTTCATCCAAAAACAATGAGTTAGAAAAATCCCCAAACTATATTTAGATATACAATTAATTATTTTATTGTTTTTTATTTTTATTTTAGAGCTTGAAAACAATTTAAAAATCATCATTGATTCTAAAATCATAAACATATCTAATTGATGTGAAACTCCAAAATAACTAGCAATAAAATAGCAAATAAATCCAATTATTCCACCAAGATAAATATAAGTGTTTTTAATCAAATTAGTATGGACTATATAATATCCAATTAGATATAAAAATACAACACTGCTAACCTCGGAAAAATTAATTATGTTTAAATTAAAATAAACATTCACCGTAGGAATCACACAAGAACAAATGAACAAAGTAATTAAAACAAAGGAAACTGTTTCAGGTTTTGCGTGTTTGGTAAATATTCTTAATATAGGAGTTAAAAGATACAATCCGATTAACATCGGTGGATACCAAGCCAAAGCGAAAGTATTTAAATCTATGATTAAACAAGACACAAACATTTTGATACTATATTTAATCCATTTAATAAAACTAGGCATATCATAAAAAATTTCCTTTTTTAGATTAAACATTAATGAACTAAAAAGTAACAATAAGACAAGCAATATGATTGTCCTAATAATATATTTAACTAGCTTATTAATTGTTACATTTCGCTGAGGATTTAACAATAAACATCCAGAAATCATAATAAAGACAGGAACGGCATAACGTATAAAAGGCTGTAATAAAACTTGATTAATGAATGCACGTACTATTTCATATTGATTTGTATTATCATACTGAAAATTAGAATAATAATCACCGATAACGTGTATCATTACCACTGCCATACAAGCAAAGGCTCGCAAGACAACAATCCATTCGATGCGTTCTTTTTGTGGTTTGATTTCTGTAATAAAATTATCGGTCTGTTTTTTATGAGATGCAGTATTTTCAATTTCTTTTTTCACTCGTTCATTATCAACTAAATTATCCTGTAAATTATCCTGTTGTATTATTGAATCTGCGTCATACATATAAAACTATATCACATACACAATCTTTATTTAAACAACTTTTTAATTAATGGCATTCGATAGAGAATCATGCTGGAAACCAACGATAAAACAGAAACACAAAAGAAAATTATAATTTCATTATTAAATAATGGCATTACTGTATTAATTTTTAAAATGACTTCTATACAAAATGGATGAATTAGATATATTCCTAAACTATACTTGGAAATACAATTAATAATCTTATTATTCTTAATAACAATTTTTTTACTTGCAAATAACTTTACAATTAACATAGCTTCTAAAACCATAAAAGTATCTAATTGATCAGCTACATCGAAATAAAAAGCAATAGCCCATACCATAATTCCAAATAAACCACATATAAAGATATATTTATCTTTAATGATATTAGTATATACTATAAAATAACCTATCAAATAAATAAACAAGACTCTGTCTAATACTGAGAATTCAAAAAAATGAAGATTGAAATAATTATTAATAGTTGGAATAATAGATGACGTAATAAATAATAAAATTAAAACAAATTTAATAGTTTTAGCATTAGCATGCTTAACAAATTCTCTAAAAATAGGCGTAAGTACTAATAATGCAATAAGAGCTATTAAAAACCATAAATGATATTTTACTGTAAAGTTTGTTAAATCAATAAAACTTTTCAATAATGGGTACCAAATAATTGATAAATTGAAATGTGTTGTAGATCCTGTTAATTTCTCAAGCCGAAAAATAAAAAAATAAAAAACACCAAATAATATCACTAAGCATAAATATTTAATTATATATTTTAGCAATTTCACTAATGGCATATCACGCTTCGGATCTAAAAACAAACAACCAGAAATCATAATAAAGACAGGAATAGCAAAACGAATAAAAGGCTCTAACAAAATACGGAGTATATAATCAGAAGAATATCTACCTAAAACGTGTATCATTACCACTGCCATACAAGCAAAGGCTCGCAAGACAACAATCCATTCGATGCGTTCTTTTTGTGGTTTGATTTCTGTAATAAAATTATCGGTTTGTTTTTTACCAGACGCAGTTTCCTTTTCCAGTTCTACATTCGGAACCGATTCATTTAACTGTTTAATTAAATTTGCATCTTCCATATAAAACATATATAACAAAAATTAACTGAATATAAAAGTTAATTTTTATCATTTGAAAACTTTTGCGTAACTTGCTCACTGGTTTCATCTTTCCATTTTTGAATTGCAGCATGATTACCAGAAAACAAAACTTCTGGAACGGAAATGCCTTGCCAAACACGTGGTCGTGTGTATTGTGGATGTTCTAGTTTACCATCCGTATAACTTTCACTAATTAAACTGTCTTTATTAATCACACCGTCAACATAGCGTGAAACGGAATCAACCAATACCATGGCAGGAATTTCGCCACCCGTCAAAACAAATTTGCCAATTGAAATTACTTCATCAAAACACAAATCAATTACACGTTGATCAACACCTTCATAATGTCCACAGAGAATTATGATGTGGTCATATTTTGATAAAGCAACAACACGATCTTGATTTAAAATTGGTGCAGCAGGTGTCATAAAAACACGATGCGCTTTATGTTCAGGGTCAACTGCTTGAAGACAGTCATAGATTGGCTGACAAGACAGAACCATACCTGCACCCGGTGAATAAGATAAATCATCAACCTTACGATGCTTATCTGTTGAATAATCACGAAAGTTTACCACTTCAATTTGTAACTTTCCAGCTTTGGTTGCACGACCTAAAATACTGGTTTTTAATGATGTAAACATTTCGGGAAATAAAGATAAAATCGTCCAGCGCATAATTAGACCAACTCCGATTCAAGTGCATTTGGACTTAATACCAATGTACGTGTTTTTACATTTGTTTCTAATATAAAATCATCTTCATTTGGAACTAACACAAACTCCTTACCAGTAATTGCAATCTCAAAAAAATCCCCTGCCCCATAATTTTCCACAGCGACAACAGAACCAACCTTTTTACCAAGATGGACAACATCAAAGCCAATTAACTCACTCGATAAGATTTCATTATCATTTAAATGTAAAGCACTTTCTTCAACCATAACAGTTTGGTTACGCAACTTTTCTGCTTTCTCAACACTGTCAATTCCTTGCAAACTTAAATAAGCAAAGCCATTTTGAACACTACCACGTTCGACTAAATATTTTTGACCATTCAAGGATACTTCATTTAGTTCATTAAAAATTTCGGTATGATTATAAGTCATACCGATTTTAATTTCGCCTTGTAGGCCACGTGGTTTTAAAACTGTTCCTATGGCAACTAACATTACTTAAATTCCTTAATTTGTTTCGTTATCAACTCAATAAAGGCTTCTAATGGCATTTGCCCCAAATCCTGTCCTTCTCGAGTACGAACTGCAACCGTATTAGTTTCTTGTTCTTTTGCACCAACAATAATGCTATATGGAATCTTTTTTAACGTTGCTTCACGAATTTTTAAACCGATTTTTTCGTTACGCAAATCAGTTGTCGAACGAATATTTGCAGCTAATAAAGCTTTGTTGATTTGATTGCAATACTCATCTTGAGCATTAGTAATATTCATAATACGTACTTGAGTTGGTGACAACCAAACCGGTAATGCACCCATAGTTTTTTCAATTAACATAGCCAAGGTACGTTCATAGCAACCGATTGATGAACGGTGAATTAAATATGGTTTTGCCTTTTTGCCGTTTTCATCAATATAAGTCAAACCGAATCTTTCAGCCAATGCAAAGTCTAATTGAATGGTGAACAAAGTATCTTCTTTACCGTAAGTGTTTTTAGCTTGAATATCAATCTTTGGTCCATAGAAAGCAGCTTCACCATCAGCTTCAACAAATTTCAAATTATTACGAACTAAAGCATTACGGATTTCATTTTGGCTCCATTCCCAAGCTTCTGGCAAATCAATGTATTTATCTTTATTTGTTGAGTCCCATTTCGATAAACGAATGGTAACGTCATCTTTCATATTTAATACACCCAAGAAGTAGTTGGTTAATTCCATACATTCATCAACAACTTGTTGAATTTGGTCTGGACGAACAATGATATGTCCATCACTCAAAGTATATTCACGTAAACGGATTAAACCGTGCATTTCTCCACTATTTTCATTACGGAATTGCTTTGCCGTTTCAGCATAACGAATTGGTAAATCTTTGTAAGAACGTAATTCACTACGATACAACAAAATGTGCATTGGACAAGTCATAGGACGTAATGCCATCAAACTTTCATCCAAAACTTCATCACCAATCAAGAACATAGAGTCTTTGTAATGTTGCCAGTGTCCACTAACCTTGTACATATCGCTCTTTGCAAAAGATGGAGTTTTAACGTGTAAATAACCACGACGAATTTCTTCATCTTCCACGAAGCGTTGCATTGTACGTAAGATAGTTGTACCTGCAGGAGTAAACAAAGGCAAACCTTGACCAACCAATTCTGATGAAACATAATAGCCTAATTCGCGGCAGATTTTATTGTGGTCACGTTTCTTAACTTCTTCTTGCCACAGGTTATAAGCTTCTAATTCGCTCTTGCTTGCAAAAGCAACACCATAAATACGAGTCAACATCTTGTTCTTTTCATCACCACGCCAGTATGCACCCGTAATTTGAGTTAACTTGAATGCTTTAATTTTTTTGACATATTCAACGTGTGGTCCTGCACACAAATCAGTAAAGTTACCAATTGTGTACATTGTAATTGTTTGTCCTCTTGGAATATCTTGCAATAATTCAGCTTTGTAAATTTCTTTATTCTTATTGATAATACGTGAAGCTTCAGAACGTGTAACTTCCTTACGTTCAACCTTAAAGTTTTCCTTAATGATACGATTCATTTCAGCTTCAATTTTCACCAAGTCTTCATCTTTGATTGGTGTTGCGAAATCAAAATCATAATAAAAACCTGAATCGGTTGCTGGCCCAATCGCTAATTTCGTGTTTGGGTAAATGTTTTTTACAGCATACGCTAAAACGTGCGCAGCAGTATGATTTAAAATTTTGTCCATATCAAATATTATATCACGAAGTTTAAATAAATCAAATAGCAAAAAAGGCAGCCATCGTTTACTAAAACTTAAAACATTTACATAAACTATGTTTATGAAGATTTCTACTGATGAACGTTTTCTTTTTTGCTTGAAATACTTAGCTGAAAAATTTAACAGCAAACTTACACAAAGTAATAATCGATATGTATTAAACTTAAAATCTAATATCAATCAATTTCGTTTATTTGACTGTATCGTCTCACAAATCGTGACTACAATGAAAAGTTTTTATTTGCTTTCTAAACTAAAAATTAAAAACAAAACTTTAATTAAAATTTTACTCAACTATGACAAAAAAGCAGATACAATTATTGCAGGAACATTGTTTAAAATAACAAATGAAATTTTACTAGATTCATTATATGACTTTGGTTTATCAAAGCTTAAAATTCGCTGGGACGAAGTAATTCAATTAGTCAACGAAAATTATGTTCATCTTTCGCAGAAAGTACTGTTCGATGAATTGTTGCGATTTTTAATCCTTCATATGGATTATCGTTTACCAGAAGCTCATATTCTAGCGATAAATCATAAAGCCACAATTTGTGACCAAAAGTTACAACCACTACCCCAGAACGATGACGATATAGTCAATGCTTTAATTGAATTTGCTCCACGACAAGTCTTTATTCATACAAGTTCAGATTTAACTAACGAGATTGTGAAACGTATTGAAGCTTTATTTCCAAACTGCGTTTGCATTGAATACAACGCAGTGTTATAATAAAATATGAAAACTTATCATGTCAGAGTGTTTAATAAAACTCAAACAACGAAATTTGATAGTGAGATTGACGACCTGAAACCGAATGAATATGTCATCGTAGAGACTGATACAGGCGCTGAATGGGGCGTAGTTGCCAATGAAGGCGTTGACAAAAAAAGTCACGAACCCAACAATGCACAAATCTTTCGTCGTGCCAACAGCAAAGACCAAAGCCAAATTAACTTGTTATTAAAGTCAGCAGAGTTTGCAAAAGAGAAGGCAATTGCGATGGTAGAACAAATGAAACTTGATATGAGAATTATGTCAGCCTACTACACTTTTGATGCTAGCAAAGTAGTCATTGATTTCTCAGCAGAACAACGTATAGATTTCCGTGAATTAGTACGTAACTTAGCCAGCGCTTTGCGCACACGCATTGAATTACACCAAATTGGCGCACGTGATGAAGTTAAAGAAATTGGTGCATTAGGAACTTGTGGACAAGAATGTTGTTGCAAACGTTTTTGTCATAGCTACCCTGATGTTTCAATCAAAATGGCAAAGCAACAAAACTTATCTTTAACTCCAGAAAAAATCAATGGGATTTGTGGGCGTTTAAAATGTTGCTTGTCATACGAAACAGAAAAATGATAAACTAAAAAAGAAATTAAGAACAAAGGAGCAAAAATTATGAGATGTCCAAATTGTGGTTCACGTGATAATAAGGTTGTAGATAGTCGTACTAACGATAATTCAAATTCAATTCGCCGTCGCCGTGAATGTTTAAAGTGCAGTAAACGTTTTACTAGTTATGAAACCATTGAACGTGTTTCCTTGTTAGTTATTAAAAATGATGGAAGTCGTCAATCTTTTGATTCACAAAAAATCAAAAATAGTATTATTGCAGCAACAGGCAAACGTCCTGTTTCAATGAAGCAAATTGATAATATCGTTGAAAGTATTGAAATGCAAATTGCCAGCACAACAATGGGCGACCAACAAGAAATAGCCAGCAGCGTCATTGGTGATATGGTAATGGAAGAATTGAAAAAAATTGACGAGGTTGCGTATATTCGTTTTGCGGCCGTCTATCGTCAATTTAAAGACGTTTCAACATTCGTAAACTTCATCAAAGAATTTGAAAAAGAGATTCAAGAAAACATTTAATAAAAAAACGCAGGACGCGAAGAGTGCGTAAGTTTGAAACTTGCGGAATAATCAACACTCTAACCAAATTGGTTAGGGTGTTTTCTTTTACCTTGTAAAAACATAAAACGGATACTTCTGCTGTTTGTTGTGCCTGCAAAATTTCTTGTTCATTCAAAGGTAAATTTGCATGACCTTAACTCTTTGAGTCTTTCTTCCATTATTATTTTTGTTTTCATTCCAATCGGTCAACCATATTCGTACAATATGAATCCTACATTATTGCAATATACACAGATTAAATGACAAACAAAAAAGCCAGTTCTTCACTGGCTAATTATTTTAATAAGAATTTATTGCGTAATACCGCCGTCTTTTTCGTCGGCTTTCGTTTTTTGTTTTAATACTTTATTGGCATCTTCTGGTTTGATTGTTACTCTTGTTTTCTTTTCTAATGCTTCGGCTGGTACATTTCCCGCAATTAACCTTTGTTTTTGTTCTTCGGTGAATATTGTTTTATTTATTTTAAATCTTTGATATAACATTGCTTCATCTTTATCATTACTTTTACCGAATGACATCTTCCCATCATGTGCTTTAAGCCAATCTATCACAGCCGACACATATTGTTCAATTTCTTCATCATCGACAAAATCTACATTAACACCAACTCTTTCATCATGAAAACGACGACTTTTACCAATTGAATTTTTCATTCTAATCTCCTTTTTAAAGAACATAACATTATTATAATAATAGCTGAAATAATTTTTAATTTCAATAGTAAAATAAAAATTTAATTTTTGGCAGTTAAGAAAGAGTAAAAAACACTTTAACCTTTTTGAGCTTGCGTTTTTGTTTTTAATTCATCCAAGCGCAGTGCTTCTACCATTTCGCTTATTTCCCCATCAACAAATCTGGTCAAGTTGTATTCTGTTCGGTTAATGCGATGGTCGGTTACCCGACCTTGTGGGTAGTTATAAGTACGAATACGTTCGCTACGGTCACCCGTACCAATTTGGTCATGACGTGCTGAAGCATATTTTTCATCTTCTAAACTTTGGTAATAATGTGCTAATTTAGAAACCAAAACCGTCATTGCCTTTTCACGATTTGCTAACTGACTGCGCCCATCCTGACAAGTTACTACCGTATTTGTTGGTATATGAGTAATACGAATTGCACTTTCAGTTTTATTAATATGTTGTCCACCAGCTCCAGACGCACGATAAACATCAATACGCAAATCTTTTTCATCAACTTGAAAATCAACGGTAGTAGCCTCTGGTAAAACGGCTACTGTTGCCGTTGAAGTATGTACACGACCTTGCGATTCAGTTTCAGGCACACGCTGAACACGATGGACACCACTCTCAAATTTAAACTTAGAAAAAGCACCTTCACCTTTTACGAGAAAAGTTACCGTTTTAACTCCACCAATACCATTTTCTTCAATATCTGTAATTTCAATTTTAAAACCTAAAGACGTTGCATATAAAGAATACATACGTAATAAAACAGCAGCAAATAAGCAAGCTTCGTCGCCACCAGCTGCTGGACGAATTTCAATGATAACATTAGCATCATCACGTTCATCTTTTGGTATCAATAATGATTGCAATTCTTTTGTTGTTTGTTCTAATAAAATTTGATTTTGTGCAATTTCTTCTTTTGCTAATTCAGCCAATTCTGGATCTGAAATTTCTTGCGCTGTGGCAATATCTTTAATAAGTTTTTGATACTTGCGATAAGCATCAATAGTCGGTGTCATTTTAGAAACTTCTTTTGAAATTTCAGTATATCGTGCAAAATCATTAAAAATTTCCGGCAGGGTTAACTGCTCTAACAACTGCTTATATTTTTCTTCTAAAACACTTACTTCTTCAAACATTATACTCTTATTGTAACCACTCTATCTCTTTTTGCCAAATCTTTATACACGTGTATTTCTCGATACCCTAATTTATTTGCAATTGCTTGAATATCCTTAGCTTGATCATAACCAATTTCAAACATAATCATTCCGTTTGGTTGCAAGTTTTTTTGTACTGTGGCTAAAATACGACGATAAAAAAACAAACCATCAAGTCCACCATCCAAAGCCATACGTGGTTCTTTTAATGTTAATACATCTTCAACGCCAATATCCATTGTACGCACATAAGGTGGATTACACACAATAACATCATATTTTGCATCAACATCGTCTAGTAAGTTACTATGAACAAAATTGATATCTACATTATGCAATGCTGCGTTCTTAGTCGCTACATCTAAAGCTTCTGGACTTAAATCTACAGCTGTAATTTCGTACCTCAGGTCTTTATGACGTTGTTGTAACCAATCACAAAGATATGCTAACGAAATTCCAATAATACCGGAACCACAGCATAAATCTAAAACTTTATAAGTGTGTTCAAAACCAATAATAGAATCGGCAATAATCTTTTTTTCAGCAAGCTCTACTAAAACCTCTGTATCATGCCGTGGAACCAGGACATCACTTGTTACAATAAACTTACGGTTATAAAAATATGTACTCCCCAGCAAATATGCTAAAGGAGTACCTTTTTTGTATTCTTCAATTATTTTCATCGCTTGTTGTGCGATTTCTTCACTAATATCTTTTACTAAAAAAACATTAGTACGTTCTGCTTCTAACAAATGACACAAGACTTGTATTGTCGCTTCTTGTTCACCAGTTTGTGCAATTAACTGTGCTAATTTCATTTTTTGTTAGCATAACGTTTGTTGAATTTGTCAACACGACCAGCAGTATCAACAATTTTTTGTTTACCAGTATAAAATGGATGACATTTTGAACAAATATCAATCTTTACAAGATTACCTTCTTTAGTGGTTCCACAAGTAAATTTATTACCGCATGCACATTCAAATTCGGTTTCGTGATAATTAGGATGAATATTTTCTTTCATAATAGAAATTATATTACCACGTTATAGCACACTTGTCAATCAAATGTTACAAATGGCGCTTGACGTAAAAATTCACCACTTACGACATCCCCAGCTCCACATAGAACAATTGCATCATATTCTAACGAAGTCTTACGCAGATAAGATAATAGTTTTTGCGTATTTGTAAAGTATGGAACACCTAACCTACGACTTAAATCTAAAGCTCGCCCTCCAACAATTGGCTTACCACGTGCTGCATAAGTTTTATATAGAACTAAATTTGGAACTTTAGCTAGTACCTGTAAAAAATCTCCCCACAAAGAAATTGTGCGTGTATATGTATGTGGCTGAAAGACTAATAAATATTTTTGATAGAGACTATTGGCTGTTTGAATGGTTGTTTGAATTTCACGTGGATGATGTGCATAATCTAAAATCATTCTTGTTTTACCAATTCGAGCAAAGTATTGAAAACGACGTGCAATACCTTTATACTGAGCAACACCGTTAAAGATTGAAGATAAATCAATTTTACAGACTAAAGCGCACGTAATGGCAGCCAAGGCGTTAAGAACGTTGTGTAGACCAGGAATATGAATGTTAATCCGTGGAATTTGATAAAAAAAACCAAACATATGTGGGTTAACAGCTAAATCAAAACTATAGCCACCACCAGTCAAAGGATGCAAATTACTTGCATGTACATCCCCTGTATTTATACCAAAAGTAAAAGTTTGTTTTTTACCATACAAATGTGCACTATTAACATCATTTGCATTTTTGATGACAATTTCACTTTGAGCAGTAAATTGCGCAAAGCTTTTTTTGATTTCATCTAAATTGCGATAACAATCCAAATGGTCAGCATCAACGTTTGTAATAATTGCAATATAGGGTTTTAATTTAAGAAAACTTTTCCGAAACTCACAAGCCTCGGTAATAAACCACTGCTTATCACCAACATACAAATTATCATTCACTCCGTTATGTACAGTTGGTCGACAACCAGAATTTCGAAAAATTGATCCAGTAATAGCCGTAGTCGAACTTTTACCATGACAACCAGCAATAGCAATTACCTTTTGATATTTCCGTGCAATTCGTGCTAATAACACTTCACGATAGATAATTTTAATGCCATTTTTTTGTGCATACAACAACTCAGGATTATCATCGACAATTGCTCCATTGATAACCAAATAATTTGGTTTTTCTTTTTCAACATTTACTGAATTATGCCCAATATAAACTTGAATACCAAGCATCAATAAATCTCTAGTACTGTTAGATTCTACAGCATCACTACCAACGACTGTATGACCTTCTTTGCATAGTAACTTAGCCAACGCAGACATAGAAACTCCACCAATACCAACAAAAAAATAGCGCACGTCTTTATATATGCGCTATTTTTTGATACTGCTATAAAATTTTGTGGTTGTAATTATAATAACCCCATAGATTTAGCAACTTTAACTGCACGAGCTAATTCACGTTGATGAGCTGCGCACAAACCTGTTTGACGACGTGGAAAGATTTTTCCACCTTCTGAAATATACTTCTTCAAACGAGGATCTTTGTAATCAATATACAATGGGCGTTTAGCTTCATCTTTTTCCATACAGAACGCACAAACACGACGTTTTTGACGAGGTGCACGTTTTTCTTTACGTTCTTCAACAGCTTCTGCAGAATTTCTTTTCGCCTTATTTTCTTGACGACTTAATTCTTCGATAACTTCACGTGTTGATAAATTTTCTCCCATAACTTCTCCTTTTAATTAAAATGGTAATGAATCATCAGCAATTGGCTTCATTTCAACATTGCTTGTTTGATCGTATGAATTGCTTGGACTATCACCTTTGCGATCTAAAAATTCCACAGCATCTGCAGTAACTTCAACAGAAGTACGTTTGTTTCCTTCTTTATCTTCGTAATTACGAATTTGGATATCACCACTGATTGCTACTTTACTTCCTTTCTTGATGAACTTAGCACAGTTTTCACCTAACATTCTCCAAGCTGTAATATTGTAAAAATCAGTTTCTTGGTTACCTCCAACACGACGATTAACTGCGATACCGAACTTACATACGCTAGCATTATTAGCACCAACTGTAGTCAATTCTGGATCACGTGTTAAATTACCAACTAAAAAAACTTTATTCATGGTAAATTATTCTCCTTCTTTAACTTCTTTGGATTCTTTAGATTCTTTTTCGCGCAATTCTTTTTTCGCTAAATATTCTTCACGAGCTTTTGCACGATTTTGTTTGCGAATTACATCTTGAGCCAACATAATGTCAGTCTTAGCAATAAACAAATAACGATTAATTCCTTCGGTAATGTTCATTGATGCTGTCATTTTTGCTGGAACATCAGAAGTTGCACTAAAATTTAACAAATAATAGAAACCATATTTCTTTTGACCCATTTTTTCTATTGTTGTTTGTTCACCTGCCATTTTTTTCAAACGGCCGATTAATTCATCGCGCTTTGCTTCGTTAAGTTTTGCATCCACAACAACCATACATTCGTATGACTTTTTGTTTTCCATATTTTACCTCCTTTTATGGTCTAACGCCTGCATCCAACAAATGCAGGAAAAAGATACGCAAATATCATACAATATTTATCTCAAAAAAGCAACCATAAATATCTTGCGTTATTTTAAATTGTTTGATATTATAGATATACGGCGATGTAGCACAGCGGTTAATGCACCGAGTTCATACCCCGGGTATCGCTGGTTCGATTCCAGCCATCGCCACCATTAACTCGTTATGATCTTTATAACATCTTTATCATCTAAGGAGAAATTAACATTGAACGAGATAAAAATTAAATCAATCTACAAACATTTTAAGGGCGATTTGTATTTAGTTGAAGATATCGCAGTTCACAGTGAAACTCGTGAAAAGTACGTTGTGTATCGAGCTTTATACGGCGATACAGGTTTATACATAAGACCTTACGATATGTTTTGTTCCGAAGTTGACCATATAAAATATCCAGATGTCAAACAGAAGTATCGTTTTGAACTACAAAAAATTAAAAGCATTAAAGATAAAAACTAAAGACATTTTTCTAATAAAGTATAGCTATCATTTTTAAGCAACCACTGTTCTAAATCATTTTCATAAAAAACTCGATTGTGGCAATCAATAACCACAAATTCTGTCGGTTGCTTGTGATTAACTAAACGATAAACATCACACAAAGACATTGAAGACATAACTGCACATTTGACAAATTTACCAAATTTATTTTTATTAAGATTAAACTTGTCCAAATATAGATTTTGCTTAAACTCCCAATTGATTTGTAGCAACATAATTATACTAAAAAAAATCCACCACCAACGAAAAGTAATCAGGGCAAACAACAAAACACCAACGAAAATAACATTTGACCATATAAAAATCAATCGAGCCGACATAACTTGTGCCAAAACTTTACCACCGTCAAGTGGATAAATTGGGAATAGGTTGATAACTCCCACTAAAAAATTTGCTACCACTAAATATTCAAGATAATTAAAAATAACAGGAAAAAGCCAAACCATGACTCCAAAGAATAAACTAAAGAATAAGCTTGCAATTGGCCCTGCTAAATAAATTATACTCTTTTGATGTGGTGTTAAAACTTTAGTCTTCAAATTCAAAACACCGCCAAAGGGTGCTAAGGTAACACGAACAGCAGCAACACCAAAATTTTTAGCAATCATTGCATGCGCAATTTCGTGCAAAAAAACAGCAATCGTTAAGGCAATAAAAAATTCAGTAACAGCAAAAAAAATTGTCACAATTGCTGTTAAAATAAACAATGGATGTACAAAGAAACGCACATCCAAGCTTATGCATCAGTTGATAATTTTAGAAATAGTTGTGGACTATCTAATAAAGAACCAGCGCCTAATAAGGTTGCATTTTCTTCATCAGTTGCAATCATTGATTGTAATTGCAGACTCCAATAAACAGCCTCAGTCAAACCACGAACGCCAGCACCAACACCACCAAAAATAACACCAGTGTTGATTATTTGCCTCATTACGTCTGCAGTTGTCTGTGGTAATAAATGATTGATAGCACCAATAATTTGTGCGTATATAGGATATATTACTTCACGGACTTGTTCAGCCTTTAAGATAAAATCTGGGAATTTTACATAGCGTGTATCATTTTTAAGAAGTGATGCCACATCTTGAAAAATTCCATAACCAGTTTCATAACCAATTTCAACATTAAATTTTTTTTGAACTAAATCAATAATCGCATTAATGCAAGAATCTGTGCCAACGTCCAAAATTCCACTGTATAATGTTTTTTTACCTAAAATAATAGCTAGGTCGGTTGAATTCTCACCGATAACGACAGACATAACAGGAACTTGTTCTGTAAATGGATAACCGAAATAAGAAGCTAAAGCAATTGTTGGTTGTACATAAACCAAATCAGAAAAACCGGCATCATACAAAATAGATTTTTCGCAAGCCAAACGGTCTTCTGTTTCTCCCGACGCAGCCACAACTGCTATCTTTTTTTGTTCTTGCTCTGTTAAAACCTTTTTGATTTTTTTTCTTAAATCATCATCAATTTCTTCATTAAAAATGATGCCTAGACCACGTTTATAAAGTCTAAGGCTATCATTAGTAAAATTCGCAACAATTTCAATAGGCACAAAATATTATACCCAACTGAAACAAAAATGGCAACTTATCTTTTTGAGAATTGTGGAGCACGACGTGCGCCTTTCAAGCCATATTTCTTACGTTCTTTCATACGAGGATCACGTGTTAAGAAACCTGCTTTTTTTAATTCTGCTTTAAAGTTAGCATCTTCTTTAACTAAAGCGCGCGCAATACCATGACGAATTGCACCAGCCTGTCCGGTCAAACCACCACCATTAACATTAACAAGTGCATCAAAAGTATTTAAATCCAACAAAGTGAATGGTTGATTAACGGTCAAACGCATAAAACCATCACCGAAATATTCTTCCAACTGTTTGCCGTTAATAACAACTTTACCAGTACCTTTAACTAAACGAACGCGTGCAACACTAGATTTACGACGTCCTGTCCCTAAGCTTTGAGCTACTGCATTTTTCTTAACTGCCATAATTAATTTGCCTTCCCTTTAATATCAATTTTACGTGGTTGTTGTGCATCATGAGGATGTTCAGCTTCATTATAAACTTTCAATTTTTTAAACATACTACGTCCCAAGGAATTTTTTGGTAACATACCTTTAATTGCATGTTCAATTACCCACGCAGGATTTTTGTGCATTGCTTCTTTAGCTTGTGTATATTTATCACCACCAACATAACCACTATAACGGAAATAGTACTTGTCAGTCATTTTTTTACCTGTAAAAATTGCTTTTGAAGCATTAACTACAATTACATAATCTCCCGCATCATAATGAGGTGTAAAAGTTGGTTTATGTTTGCCACGTAAAATCAACGCAACACGACTACAAAGACGACCAACAGGTAATCCAGTAGCATCTACCAATACCCACTCACGTTTAGTATTTTGTTTGTCCGCAAAAAATGTTTTCTGTGCTATCATATTTTATGATTATACCTGTTTGTGCGTAATTTGTCAAATACTAATTTAGTACACTACCAGTATCAAATTTCATAATTTAAATTACTTGTTTGTGTTTTTTGCGCATAATAATGTAAACACTTAACGAAATAACTGCAGCTGCGACACCAATACCAAGAATAACAAGCATTGAAACGTAGTCATTCCAAGTAGTAACAACTTCTTCTTTAGGTTCAGCATCATCAACTACTTCTTTAGTACCTAAATTGAATTCCAAAACACCATCTGGTTTTCCAGTACTATCAAGATACTCAAAGGCATATTGAGATACCCATTTTTGATATCCATCATTATAATCTTTAATCAAGTTAGCATCCATACCAGACAACGCCATATATGCTTGAGCACCATTTGCGACTAGACCAGAATAATGGATTTCTTCATTTTCTTCATCCAGGAATTTACACTGTACATAATCGTTAATGTCAAAATTCAATTCTGCCACAAAAGTAACATTACGTGTAGCAGTCATACCAATCGAATAAGGAATATTTTCTTCTTCGGTATACCAACCCAAGATATAACCACCGAAGATACTTGATAATGATTTACCATTTTCATCAACCTGAATTTGTGGCAACGTTATTAAATCACCTTCGGCGACGAGAACACCAGTATCACGTGACTGATATTGTTCAATTGAAGTATCAAACCAGACATTAAAATCACGTGACAGTGCATATCGTTTTGAACCATTATCAATTATCCATTTAACGGTATAGTAATTTTCACCACTTGCAAAGAACTTAGCATAGAAAATTTGAGAAGCATCTTCACGATAATACATTGCGCCACTGCTATAATTCGTTCCATTGCCTGCCTTTGAAGTATTCCATCCATTAGCAACTAACACTTCGCCATTTTCGGTTTTTGAGAATTTATTTTCAGCTAATAAGTAATCGATCTTATGCCATTTCCATCCCTCAGTTAAGTTATCACCAATACCACCATTAGCATCATATTGAATACGATAAACTTCATAAAGGTAAACTTTCATTTCATCATGAATCAAACCAGGGTTAAAAGATTTAACAACATTCTTAACATCAGATGATTTTAATTCGATCTTTAATTTATTATCCTTTGATAGCGCATCTTGACTCATATAGTAGTAACTTGCATTAACAGTTTGCAATCGAATAACAGCACCGTTATAACGACCTGTCGAATCAACATCAAAGAATGGGATTTCTAATCTGCCATTTTTACCGACCCAACCTTCGAATTTAAATGCGGATTCTTCATAAGTCATACTGGTTGTGAAATCAATCCAAGCACGAACATAAGCAGGTGTGTTATAATCTTGCATGATTATTTCAACTACACGATCCTCTTTATTGGTATAAGTATTAAAACCTCCCATTTGAGCATAGTCTTTAAAATTAGCATTTTCATCACCAACAATTCGTAACATAAATTGATACGATCCAATACCTAAATCATTGATAACAGTGCCATCTGCCCATGGTAACCATCCAACGTCTTGAGAATATTGATCGCCTCTGCGATAAAAATATTGCATATAACTCTCTAATTCTTTTAATAAGGTATCTGAATACATTGGTATATATTCATATTCTTGAGTTTCAGGGTTGAATGATTCATACTGAGCAGCTTTATATGTTAAATAGCCACCATTTTCATCTTCAACATATAAAGCACTAATTGAATCAAAATTTAATTCGACAGCTTCAATAGCTATAGTGAGTTGCATAGGATCTTCACGCCCATCGTTTTCACCACGGAACTCAAACAACGCGTCATCATAATTCAATCTATAGTAAATAGTATATTCACCAACATCTTTGGCTTTTATATCTCTTACCCAATCTTCGTCGCTTGCAAACTTACTGAAGCTATATTCGAAATATGGTGCATTTTCACCCAAATCACGAACATCATCAGTTGATAAGAAATAATATTCAATCAGACTTTGTTCTTCAGCTGTATATTCGATAGTTTCATAAGGTCTTGGCAAATCACGGATTGCAAGCACATGACGCTCAATTAAGACAACAATCATTTCGCCCATTTCAGGATCGTTATTTTCTGTACCTACAAAGATGTTATTTTCATCAACTTCTACACGATACCAAACGTACCAAAGGTCCGGAGTATCAACAACAGGAATGCTTTCTTGCCAATTACGTACAGGCGCATTAGGATCATCTAAAGTATATTTAATCGTTACACCTTTCGCAACACATGGATTTGTTTCACCAACATTTAATCTACCAGCAACCAAAATTGGTTGTTCATTGCTTGTAAATTTTAAACCGTAAATTGATTGAGGTCTAACTTCCCAGTAAACTTCACGGCGTTCAATGGTAATATATAAATCCTCGACAGCCGAAGCTTTGAAGTTACCAGTTTTAGTAGATTCAGTAACAAAATACCTAATGTGATATTCACCAACATTTACACGTCCAGGTAATTTACCGGTGAAAGGATCCCATACGTATTCACCACTTGCTACGTCATAATAATATTTATATTGTTTTTGATATTCATCATCGGCATAATAGAAAACAATTTGACAACCTTCTAATGCAGCACCACAACCAGCTACAGGTAAATCATCCGACATAAGTCCAAAGAATACCAAATCTTGTTCGTTTTCATTATAAGCCAATTCAGTATATGCTCTAGGCGCTTCAACTAAACCAACAAGTTCAGTACTTGCATCAACAGGTGAAATAATAATTTCAATATCATCCTCAACAAGGTACCAGTTAGCTGCTTCAGGAACACGATAATGAACTTTGTAGGTAATTGCATCTAACCCTTTCATGTCAGCTAAATTATTGGACCAATCAGAGTCAGAGGTTGTGTTGCGATACTCTGCAGCGACAGCATTCGCGTCATAGTATGGAACTGCTTTATCATAATGAGTACCGACAGCATAATATTTGATAATTGGTGCAGTTGACAATAAATTTTGATAATTACCATTATAAATTAAGTCAGTGTAAATGCCAGGTTCTTGTATAATATGCAAGGTTGCCTTATCAATATAGATTTCATCAAAGCAAACTTTGTGTTCATGAACATTAGCACTTTCCGGAATCCAAATCCACAAGTAGTAAGTGTCATGATCCGTTCCGTCAATACTATCAATATCAGTAAACCATTTTGTTGGTTCAGTTTTTCTGCTTTCGCCCAGACCCCAGTTAATACTTAAGTCTCTATTGTAAGTATCGGTATTCAAATCGGTATCAGTACTTGACAAAATCAACTTTAATTTATTAGGAATTGAAGCCAATGCCTGACTTTGAGCAATGTATACCAAGCCACGATGCGATAATACCCCTTCAATGTTATCATTGCTTAATGTTGCGCGTTCAATTAAGGCAAATTCAGTATCAGAATAACATTTGATAAAATCAACTACGTCCTTAACCCCAGTAACACTATTTTCAAAACCTGTGACACGCAACCAAACATAATAACTGCCAGCATTGCGCGCCTTGAATTGGGCAAGATTAGCCTCCTCCACCCAAACAGTTCCACCTTCAAGTCCTTCATGACTGCTGGAGTAAGCATATTCAAGTTTTGCATAATCATCAACACCATTAAGTTCTTTACCTTCTTTACCACCCGTTATGAATATTTGTTTTACTTTTGTATTAATTAAAGCATGTTCCTCGCCATTGTAAGTTTTTCTGTTAAATTCTAAATTACTTAATTTAATATTTTCGTGCGTTGCTTGAGCAATTGATACCGAACCAACATAGAAAGGTCCCATTGCTGTATGACTTTCACCTTGTGCAAATTGCGCCCAAATATAGTATGTTCCTGCGTGCAATTCTTTAACATTATTCATTGCATAAGCTTGACCGTTTTTGGTAGTACCAGTTTTATTGATTTCTGTCGAACTACTGCTGATGTAATATGTAATCGCACCTTTTTGTCCAACTAACACAGTGCCATTGGTCATTTTTAAATACGCAGCCTGACTAATCAAGTTTTGATCTAAACCATTGTAAACCAATCCATTAACATAAACAGGATTTACAACGGTAATTCCACTTTCGTTTACGCGTGTAATTTGAGCATAATTTTCACCTAATAAAGGATAAATTAACGGCTGAATTGTATAATCAATATTACTTGTCGTGATTAATTTAACATATAATTGATATTCACCAACCTCAAGCACTTTAGCATTTTCAAAATCTGTCCATTGCGCATCCAATGTCGGCGCTAAATCACCCTTTCTTACATAACAATATTTTTGATCGATAATTTGATTATTATAAACATCGGTGAAATTTGCACCAGTATATTTGTGTTTTACACTTAAACCACTAGAATTCTCTGCTTTTGTAATAATTTGTGGGTTACCATCGAACATTTTATCTTCTTTAAAGTAACCACTTAATACCAATTCGTCTTTCACAGCAGGCGCAATTTGAATCGTATCACGAGTTGAACCATCCCAAGTATCCATTGCCGAAATTCTAAATTTAATATCGGATGCAATGTTACTGTTAGTATCTGGTTTAAAACGTATCACAAAGTCGAATTTGTCTGCATCAACTTTTTGGAGCGTTTCGTAATTTAAACTCCAACCTGAATCACTGTAATCATCATCGGCTGGATAATTCGCACCTTTTTTGACAATTGCATAATAAATTGTACCAATGTTATCATCTCGATTAAAGTTATTATACTTAACAACGGTTGAACTTGAATTAGGTGTCGCAGTTTCATTATTGCCATCGCGTAACAATACTTCACCTTCATTATTACGGTCAGCGATGATCATAATTAAATCAAAACTAGAAATCAACGATTGTAGTAATCCATTGTATCGCAAACCAGTACCAGTACTACCTTTATTTACGCTGTAAGTTGACTGATTAACATAAATATTGTCATAGGCATAATCGCCAGAATTGAGATCAACAGGTACAATTTTAATTGGGTCACCTATATTATGACATTTTGGTCCTAAAGATTGATGATTATCGCCTCCGTCAACTTTTGTCCAAATGTAGTAATCACCCACAGTACGTGCTTTGATGTTAAAGTAATCGGTTTCCCATGTGCTTGGTGTAATATTAGAACTCTTTGACACACCATAATACAATGTTCCCATGGTGCCCGCCGATAAATTGGTACCATGTTCTAAATAATTTTTGTATGTTAAGTCGACGTTGTTTGGATTTTTTAATGTACCATAGGTATTATACATACCGTAATCCATTGCTTGTAATAACAATTCATAATCAGTTACCTTGTAAGGCAAATCATTTTGGGAAACAAACAATGAACCAACTTGAATTGTGGCTTTGGTAATTTGCACAGTGACTTTTTGTTCTTTTGCCCCACCAAATTCAGTCTCATGCCCAGCCGTGTCAGGTTTATAGATACATACATATGTACCAACATTGGTTTTCAACGGCAAATTGGCATAATAATACCATTGAGATGAATTGTTGTCATCTTCCCATCGATAATACAATGGTATCTCAGAATTACCTTGAACTTGTGCATAACCGATGTTAAACAAGCTTGCTGTTGGAATTGGTTTACCAGTATAAACAACACCATTTGTCGATTTTGGTTCAGAATATGTTGCATAATAAACGTCTTGATCACTTGATGGTTTGATTTGGATTTGGACTTGTGAAAAACCTGATGTTTGCACCACGAAATTTTTTGTATCCGTCGGATAACCACGACACAAAACAGTATGATATCCTTCGCTTGATGCTTGTACATCTTCCCAATTATCAAGCCAAGACACGCCATTATCAAGACTATATTGAACGCGTGGACTTGTTTGAGTACTGCCGGCCGATAATAATTTTTGTGGTTGTAAATTATATTTCAAATCGTCACGGATTGTTGGTGTATATTCAACATAAGATTCAGCAGGTTGAACGATACAGGTTGGTTGTGCACCGGCGAATTTGTAAACGCGCGCAATATTGATGTTTGCATCTTTGGCAACCACTTTTACGTACAAATAGTAAGTGCCAGCCTGGGTCACCGTCGCTTCATTAAGTGTCTTTTTCCAATTTGGTGAATCGATGGAAATTTTGTCAACAGTATCAAATTCCGAAGTAAGGTAATAAATTTCCCAAGTCGTTTTACCACTTGCATCAGCCAATAAATTATAAGCATTGTTATTGATTTTAATTTGCAAAGCTTGGTCACCATTGGCAAACGCAGGTTGTGACACGGAAGTAGCATGTCCACCATTAACATCATATTTATAAACAATCGAGCCAAGACTTTCAGCGTATCTTTGATGCGCCAAAGTTACGTTATCGTTGGCTGTCAACGTGGTAATTTGGAATACCGGATTGCAAATCGTACTGGTTCCTTGCATCATGTATGCATAAGGAATACCGGTCGAGGTACCGTCCACATTATCACCACCAGTCCATTTGATACGGAGCCAATAAGTACCAACATTTTTCATTTTTAAATTGCCAAAGTTTTGTTGAGTAACCCAACCACTCGTTGGAATATCATCCGAACTTTTTGCCAAAGCAAATTCAAAAGTACCAAATTCGCTTGATTTGATCGACGTACCTTTGACAGACGCAGTGAAATTGCTCAATGTACCATATTGATAATCGCCATTTTTAAACACTTGGGAATAATATTGCAAATTAGCACTGGTGGTCGGTTCTCCCCAGGTCGATTTGAAATCATGCCCACTAAAGTACGTATTCGCATTGGCTGCATTATAAGGATTAATGATAAATTCACCGTACAACAAGCCAGCATTCGCGGCGACATTGTCACTGGCATTCCAACGGACGAATAAATAATAGTTACCCTTTTCTGTTTTGGTGGGAAGTTCGGCAAGAGTATCCTTCCAGTCAGAAGATGAAGATGACGGTGTGCCTGTTGCACTTGTACCAATTGCATATTCAACTTTGTCAAACGTTGCGACGGTCGAAGTCAGTGTTGCTGTTGTATCTTTAACCACAACAAAGGGCGATCCGTTAAAGGTGGCGCTACCATCTTTCGGTGTGTTTGCATTCGCGCCT
This sequence comes from Clostridia bacterium, assembly GCA_045588915.1. Classification (GTDB taxonomy): domain Bacteria; phylum Bacillota; class Clostridia; order Christensenellales; family UBA1242; genus RGIG8050. The sequence continues at coordinate 92,073 of JAZNFA010000008.1, read as the reverse complement.
TGCATCGTGATACCACCCAAATATTCATTGGTAATCACCATACCACCAATGTTAAATTCAGAACCTTTAAATTTAGTACCTGGCTCCAAATTATAATGACGGACTACATTGAAATACACATACCATTTACCAACTTTGGTGACCTTCTCTGCCAAAATTTTGGCATTTAATTCTGCTGGATCTTTGGCGGTCTTATAATCACTTGCATCGGTTGGCGCCGTGGGACTTTGTGAAAAACAGAAACTCAAATGATTGACCGGCGTCAAACCATCATCACAAACGTCATTCGCCCTATCATAATTCGTGATATAATTATCTGCCTCATATTCACAAACGATCAAATCGACGGCAGACGAGGCAAACGGTGTGCATTCGCCTTGATAATCTAATTTCAGCTCTTTCTCGTCTATTAACGTCAGACCCACAGTTTGAATTTTATTTACATCGCTAATTCTTTTAATCTTGCTGGTATATGGCCCCGATGAACCGGATTTATAGTTCGAAGCAATTACTGTACTTTTGGGCTCCCACCTAACGGAAACCGAAAAATTATTACAAGCAATACCGGAGATACCTGACCATTCGCCATTTTTATAAGTGCGCGTAGAAGTTTCCTTATTTTTACCGGACGAATCTCCACCATACGAATTTGTAACGTCATAATAAATATCAAAATCGTTTTGAAGATTGGATTTCGTTGATTTGTTGGGGGATTTATATTCCACGTCGGTAATAAAATTATGGCTTTTTCCGTCATAAGCACATTCAGCCATCAACGTCGGCGTCACCATCAACTCCGCGGGCTTAATTTTTGCCGAAATCGGGTTGCCATTTGCGTCTTTTAACACGCGCCACCCTGCCGCCGCATGATTAGTACCCGCGGCAACACGATACCAAAGATAATAGCCATTATCAACAACATCAGCAACAAAGTTTACCGGACTATACCCACCAGTGTTCGTTGTATTAGGAGCAGTACTTGATGACGTGTTACAATAGTAGTACACCTGTCCATCACCACTCCGACTCGCAGAACCAGAAAACATTTGTTGCGAAGAACCGTTATATATCCTATCTATCGCATACAGTGTACCTGCAGTCAAACCGGGGTCGGCTTTCGAAATCGTTACATCGAAACCACCCCAATATTTTTTCACGTAAAAATCATCTCCAGGTATGTGGAAATCGACAAAATAAGTACCCGGGGCTGTCTTACTTGGTTTACCATCGGAAAACGCATCATAAGTAGACGATAAGGTTCCGTCTGCGTTACGTATATAAATTCCACCATATACAGCAGTGCTACCCGTAATACTTTTTGGGGTATTTGAAATTAATGTTTTCGGGTCACCGTTCCATACCAAACCGGTTGCCGCTTTCGGTTCAACTGTCCAACTTGCCTCTTTCTTTTTAGTTGCACTAAGTGTCACGGTTTTTACGGTATAGCTATCATTAGTATCCGCTCCTGCGTCCGTAGCGCTTTTATATTGCATATTATAGCAAGGATTCTTTTTGGTTGTATCACCTACCGCGTAAATAACATACTTACATTTTACTTCTATTTTGCAAGCTGCAGTTGTCAAGGTTGGCGCACTTGTACTATATCCAGACCAGGCAGACCAATCTTTGCCTGCTTCTTGTGTCCTGTATGAATAAACCCAGTCAGTAGCAATATAATCACCCAATTTAACCGAATCGTTAACTGGATTACCTGTGCCAAAACAATCTTTACTTGCTGCAGCAATTGACCAAACGTTGGTACCCAATGAGGTCCCAGGATCAACTATCTCGACATTTGCTGTTTCATCTAATACGCCTTTACTATCAGTGCGCGATTTAATATATGGTACGGTGGTTGGGGAAATTTGGTATGCTTTTAACCACCCTTTACCTGTACTCTTCACACCCAACGCACAATCGGCGCCGTAAATGGGATACAAATTACTACTACACTGACCACCGCCACCTGGGAAACATTTTAACACAACATTATCATTAGCATAGGAACTAAAGTCAGTGACATAATATCCACCGCCACCACCAGCATAAGCACCATTACCACCACCCGATGATGTTATGGTCTTATAAGAATTATTATAAGTTCTTACCTCTCGCGAAGCTCCACTTTTAGACGTAGCACGGTCAGTACTACCTTTTTTCCCTTGCTTACCACTGGCACCCATCGCAGGACCACCGGTATAATCGTATTCCACACCGGTAGCCAAAGTTCCACTATAACCACCGAAACTTGCATTTGTCCAACCTGTGTAAGGAGTGATATTGGCACTTGGGTTCCAAGACGTATTCGCCCCCCCATGAGTACCATACCCACCACCACCACCGGCGGCTTTACCCCAACCACTACTTGTTCCACTGGGAAGTGCTAGATTACTATAAAAATCGGTATACCCACCACCATAATAATAACCATCCCCAGCTTGACCACCAATATAACACAAACTACTATTACTTTTTGAAAAACCCAAACATACAGCACCATACCCATAACCGGTACCACCACTGCCATCTTGTCCGGCAGCAATTACCAATATAGTACCACCCCCAGTTAAATCGATGGTTTTATTATAAGTACTAGTACTATAACCATCACCGGAATAAGAAGTTTTACCAGAAGTCCAGACTGCTGTTTCGGCACGCACCCCAGCATTATCAACAAAAACATCTAAAAAAAACGGAAAAACAGCCAATGCGGCCACGATAATCGTTAGTACGATGAGAGACGCTTTTCGTTTGTTGTTCCCCATTTATGTTTAGTATTTATCACATTATGAAAATAATGTAAAATGAATTTTTGCAACACGCGCCGTAACCTTAGCATTGGGAATTTGTTTCATTGTAGCAGCAGGTGTGCCGATACGTGGCGAATACGGAAACACGTGAATTTTGTCTAATTTAATGGTTTGCAAAAATGATAATGTAGTCTGAAAAGCCTCATCGGTTTCGGTGGGAAAGCCGACGATTAAATCGGTCGCAAATGTTGCCGTCGGAAAATTTGCACGCAAACTAGCGATAATATCAGCGTATTCTTGCGTAGTATAATGACGATTCATTGTGCGTAAAACTTCATCACAACCAGACTGCAAACAAATATGAAAATGTGGAAGAAAATTCCGACACTCTTTCAAAGTCGCAATTAAATCAGCCGTCATCATCGGTGGTTCAAGGCTGGAAATTTCCCAAGCAACACCACATTCGTCAACAGCACGACACAACGCCGAAAAATTCTGATAATAACAAAGATTGATACCACACAAAACAACGGACGTAACGTGGGGACCTTGTGCACGAATTTCTGCCACCACATCTTCAATCGCACGACATTCAAGTTTATTTCTGAGATATGGAATAATGCAGTAGGTACAAAAATTTTGGCAACCATCCTGCACTTTAATAAATGCTTTCTCACGACGGTGTTGTACAGTAACGGCATCAGCGACACGTGGCTGCCCTGCTTGCAATTTATCAGCAATTTCCAAAGCCACCATTTCCGGAGTCTTACGACCAAAAGCACAGCCCATACCAACCATGACAGCGTTCGGATGATATTTCTTAATCTTGGAAACACCGTAACGTGACTTTTTTTCAGCCATACTGGTTACGGCACACGAATTTACCACAAAACCAGTAACATTTTGCAAACGCGAAATAGCGCCGTCCGACACCATTTGATTAGGAATACCCATCGCATCCAATTGCGATGCGACGGCTTCACTTTCGTAATAATTAACTTTACAGCCGTAAGTAATGATACAAACAAACGGCGCCTGACTTTGCATATCAAACAGCATATACTATCAACATTATTTTGTAAATTAAAAGCGGGGTGAAAACAGTGAGTCAAGTTATCGTTGGTGAAAACGAAAGTTTGGAAAACGCTTTAAAACGTTTCAAACGTAAAGTTCAAAAAGACGGTATTATCGCAGATATGAAACGTAAAGAAGAATACGTAAAACCAAGTGTTGCTCGTAAATTAAAAAGCGCTAATGCTCGTAAACGTGCCCGCAAAGAAGCACGTGGTGCAAAAATCTAATTCATTAAGCACAACAAAAAAAGACTGCAAGTGGCAGTCTTTTTTTATGCAATTCGTTTAATTTTATTTTGCCAACTCGGTCGCACGCGTTTCACGAATAACGTTGACTTTAATTTGACCTGGGTATTGCAACTTCTCTTCAATTTCTTTTGCAATGTCTTTTGCCATAAAGACAGCTTGGCTATCTGAAACTTGGTCAGGTTTAACGATAACACGAACTTCACGACCAGCCGAAATTGCGTAACATTTTTCTACTCCGGTTTTGGCTTTACAAATGTCTTCCAAGTCGTGCAAACGTTTAATATAGTTTTCTAAGTTTTCACGACGTGCGCCTGGACGAGATGAACTAATTGCATCAGCAACTTGCACAATAATGGCTTCAACCGAATGATAAGGTACGTCGCCATGATGAGCTTCAATACAATGAATAACGGCTTCACTTTCCTTACAACGGCGAGCGAGTTCAACACCAATTGAAACGTGCGTTCCGTCGACTTCGTGGTCTGTAGCTTTACCAATGTCGTGTAATAAACCAGCACGGCGACAAACTTGTTCATTTGCACCTAATTCAACAGCAAGCATACCAGCCAACAAAGAAACTTCTACACTGTGTTTTAAAACGTTCTGACCATAGCTATAACGGAATTTCAAACGTCCTAAGTGTTTGATAATTTCCATTGGTAAACCATTAACACGAGCATCATAAGCTGCGTGTTCACCAACATTTTTACAGTTTTGCTCCATATCTTTTTTCGTGCGCTCAACAATCTCTTCGATACGAGCTGGATTGACACGACCGTCCATAATCAATTTTTCCAATGACAAGCGTGCAATCTCACGACGGTATGGGTCAAATGAAGAAACAGTAATAACATCTGGTGTATCATCAATAATCAAATCAACACCAGTTGCAGCTTCGATTGAACGAATGTTACGACCTTCTTTACCAATCAAACGACCTTTAATTTCGTCACCTGAAATATTAACAGAAGATGTTGTAATTTCGTTACTGGTATCAGTCGATAAACGTTGCACAGCATTCGTGATAATTTCACGAGCTTTTGTGTCAGCGTTTTCTTTTGCGTCTTCTTCGATTTCACGAATCAATTTAACAGCATCTGCTTTTGCTTCGTCGGTTAAATTATCAATAATCATTTTTTTGGCCTCGTTTTTAGTTAAGCCTGATAACTTTTCCAACTGAACTACTGCATCTGCCTTGGTTTTCTCAGCATCAACTAATTTAGCTTCCACTTGTTTTTTGATGTCTTCAATTTGTGAACGTAACTTATCCAAAGCAAGTTCTTTGTTTTCTAAGTTTTCTTCACGTTTGCCAATTTGCTCTTCTCGTGTCAAAATACGAGATTCCATACGTTGAATTTCAGCACGGCGTTCACGTATTTCATTATCACATTCGACTTTTAATTTGTGTACTTCTTCTTTAGCTTCAAGAAGTGATTCTTTCTTCATCGTCGCAGCTTCACTAATCGCTTTCTTCGCCAACTCACTGGCAGCCTGTCGATTTTTCTTCATTGTGTTGGATTGTAAGAAGTAACAAACACACCAGCCAATTCCACCACCAACAATTAAGGCCGCGATGATGAGGAATATTGCTAATCCTACATTCATCGTTAATTTTCTCCTTTACTTTTTATTAAGTATGTTTCATTATACATTTTGGAGGTACTTATGTCAAAACATATTCCCAATATCATTACAATTATTCGCATTGCTTTATTGCCTTTGGTGTTCTTTTTTTACCTAACGGACTTTATTCCTTACAGTCAATACATTGCGATTGCCATTTTTTTAATTGCCGCCGGAACGGATTTCCTAGATGGTATGATTGCTCGTAAATACAATCTTGTTTCAAACGTCGGCAAATTACTTGATCCAATTGCCGATAAAATGTTGTATTACTCTGGTTTGTTTTTAATTATTGTCACCAACATTTTACCAATCTGGGCTTGTGTTTTAATTTATATGATTAACCTTTGTCGCGACTTCGCAATCGACTGTTTACGTATGATTGCAGCAACCAAAGGTTCAGTATTAGCTGCTAACGTATTCGGCAAAATTAAGACCATCATAGCATTCATCGCTACACCTTGGGTTTTATTGCAAGGTTGCATACCAACAAACTGGGATGGTTTTATGGCTTTTGCAATCATCGGCTATGTTTTAATGGCAGCTCAAACATTCTTCTGTTTATTGTCAGGCATAATTTATTTAGTACAAAATCGCAAGGTATTATCAGATACTAAAGTGTCGGCTTAACATCAATATTTACTTCCAACTTAACTGCTAGCTTAACAGTGTTTTCCATTTCCCTTTTAACAATTTCACTAACAATCTCAACTTCATCTGGAACACAATCAAAAACAAGTTCGTCGTGAATTTGCAAGACCATTAAGCTCTTCAAACCACGTTCGGTCATTTCTCGATCAATGCTGAGCATGGCCTTTTTAATAATATCAGCCGCAGTACCTTGCATTGGCATATTCATCGCAGCACGTGTCGCAAAAGCAACAATATTATTGTTGTTTGAATACAACTCTGGTATATAACGACGACGTCCAAACATTGTAGATACATAACCATTTTGTTTTGCACTTACCACACAGCGATCTAAGAATGCCTTAACCTTAGGATAAGTCAAAAAATAGTTTTTAATTATTTCTGCTGCTTCGTGGAAACCACAATGTAAATCTTTAGCTAAACCAAATGAAGAGATACCATAGATAATACCAAAATTAACTGCCTTTGCATCACGACGACGATTAGGGTCACCAAAAAGCTTTTCTGCAGTCTCACGGTGAATATCCACACCACGATTAAAAACATCAATTAAACTTTCTTCACTTGACAATGCTGCCAAAAGACGTAACTCAATTTGTGAATAATCTGCTGATAAAATTTTTCCATTATCAAAACGAGAAATAAAAATCTGGCGAAATATTTCACTATCTGTTTTGCGCTGTGGAATATTTTGCAAGTTCGGCTCGCTTGACGACAAGCGACCTGTGGCTGTTTTATCAATATTGAATGTCGTATGAATTAAACCCTCTAAATCAACAGCATTACCGTATCCACGCACATACGTTGAATATAATTTATATTTACCACGATACTCTAAAACTTTAGCAGCAAGTGGAACATTTGGTGCTAATTGTGTCAAAACTTCTTCGTTTGTTGAATAACCTGTTTTTGTCTTCTTGGTTAGACTAACACCTAATTTACGTTGTAATACATCACTTAAAGCTTGTGTTGATTTGATGTTAAATGTTTCACCAGCCAAAGCAAAAATTTCGCCTTCAAGTTGACTAATTTCAGCTTCGAGTTTCGTCGCTAAGGCGTTTAATGACGCTACATCAACTTTAATTCCGTTGTTTGACATTTTATGCAAGACTGGTAATACTGATTCGTCTAGAGCCTTGCTTTCATCTTTCACATCACCGAATAAAGATGGAACGGGTTTAACAACAGTTGGACCACTTACCCATATATCACGACGTAATAAACTTTTAAAGCCAGCCTTTTCAAATTGTTTTTTAACGTCATCACTAAAAGGAAAAACAAACGGACAATCTTCAAGCTGAAACTCGATTGGAACTTCGCAATTTATGGCTGCCAGTTTTTTTGACATTTCAACTTGTGTCACACAGTCATTTACTTTTTTGTTTGCACCCGATTTAATAACTTCTTCTACTGAGCCATACTTTTGAATTAGACTAACTGCCGTCTTCTCTCCTACACCCATTGCACCGGGAATGTTATCACTTTTGTCACCCATTAAGGCTTTAACATCAATCAATTGTCGTGGTGTTAATCCATACTCTTTTTGAATGCGTTCCACCGTCCAAACATCAAGATTTGTCACCCCTGTCTTTGTTAGATGTAGTTCCACATTTGGTGCAACCAACTGTAATCCGTCACGGTCAGCAGTTAGATTTATCACAGTGACGCCTTTAACTTTACCAGCAATTGTACCAATAATATCATCTGCTTCATAACCAGCACACTGGTAAATTTTAACCTTCATTGTTTGTAAAATAGCTTTTAATTGATCAAATTGAACAGCTAAATCATCAGGCATCTTATGACGATTAGCTTTATATTCTTTAAACATCTGATGACGGAAAGTTGGTTGACGCATATCAAAGGCTACGCAAACATATTTAACCTTTAAATCCGTTGCAGCCTTAATAAACATATTAAGGAAACCATAAACAGCATTTGTTGGCATTCCACCAAAACTTAACTCACCAATCTCACCACGCCCACCAAAGGCATAGTAAGCACGATTCAGCAAACTATTGCCATCAATCACTAAAAATTTATCCACAAATTAATTATAGCATATTTATACAACTTCAACATCTTTATTTCGCAAGCGTAAAAGTATCGCTGAAATAACACCAGCCAACACTCCAAATAATAAATCACTTAACGCAGTGAAATCGATAACAAACTTCCCATCTAACATTGAAAAAATTAAAAATGTCACGACCATATATAACAGTCCAATTAAACCACCAAAAAGCCAGGCTTGATTCTTGATTGATTTAATTGCAATTGCAACAGCAATGAAAATTGAGATAACCTTTACGACCTGCATCACAGGTTTAATTACCCCATTAGCCAACCCACACATTTGTACTATAAAAGAAAACGACAAAATAAAAAGGAGCGTAACGATTACTGCGTACAACACTCCTTTTCCAATTCCTTTAACCATGACCATTTATATGTCATAATTTTTTGATTATTCTACTGAACAGAATTTTTTGTTATTTGCTTTACGAGTAAATTTAACAGTACCCTCTTTTAATGCAAATAAAGTATGGTCATGACCACAACCAACATTGTTGCCAGGTTTTACATCTGTTCCACGTTGACGAACAATAATTGAACCTGCCTTAGCCATTTGACCATCAGCAATCTTCACGCCTAAGCGTTTTGAATTACTATCTCTTCCATTGGCGGTTGAGCCGCCCCCTTTATGATGAGCCATGCTTAGTTACTTCCTCCGATTTTAATTTTTGTATAAGGTTGACGATGACCATATTTTTTGCGCACATTATTTTTTGGTTTATATTTAAAACCATTGATTTTGTCACCTTTTCCATGTTCCACGATGGTGGCTGTTACTTTACCAGGTTTAGTATCAACTTTACCGTTATCATAAGATACAACAGTTTGAACTTCAACTTTGTCGCCGATTTTACCGTCAATCTTTTCAACGATAACTTCGTCGCCTGGTTGCACGCTATATTGTTTACCACCTTGCATAATAATTGCGTTCATAACAACTATAATAAAATAATTACGCACTTTTGTCAATCACTAATTAACACAACTAAGCTTTATACAACACCCTCATCGGCATTAAGGTATGCTCTCATTCCGTTTAATACTTTTCGCTCAATACGACTAACCTGAACTTGAGAAAGATGCAAACTGCGTGCTACTTCGCTTTGTGTCGCATTTCGAAAATAGCGCAGTAAAATCACCTGACGTTCACGCAAAGGTAATCGATCCAACATATTTTTTATCATCAATTTATCTAAAAAATCACTGTCATCACTAGCCACAATTTTATCAGCTAGGCAGGTACTCTCCTCACTATCTTCGTTAAGTCCAGTCGCAAACAAAGGCAATGGCATATGTGACGCTTCCATTGCAAAGATAACCTCTTCTTTTGTTACAGAAAACTCAGCCGCTATTTCATCAATTGTAGGTGGTGTTATTTCGCCGCTTTTTAGCAATAAATATTTTTTTATCTTCATATATAAAGTCTTAACTGAACGACTAACTTTGACTGCCCCATCGTCACGTAAAAAACGTTTAATCTCTCCTATGATTAAAGGTGTAGCATACGTCGTAAACTTAACTTGATATTGTGGATCAAACTTATTGATTGCCTTAACAAACCCCAGACAACCTAATTGATATAAATCATCATACTCCACTCCCTTTCCAAGATAACGTTTTAAGAGTGATTTAATTAAAGGTTGATTTTGTTGCACCAAAGTATTTTTTGCTTGCTCGTCTCCATTCTTAGCACGCAATACTAAATCGATTACAATGTCTTGTTGCATAGGGAATCATTCCCCACTTACTTTCTTTTTATCCTTTGTAAACATTTTTTGCATAACTACCACTGTTCCGCCCCCAACTTGATTATTGACGAAAATTGTGTCCATAAAACTTTGCATTACAGTAAATCCCATACCACTACGTTCACTGTTCGGTTCAGTCGTATAAAATGGTTCCATCGCTTGATTGATGTTAGCAATACCCACACCTTGATCACTGATTTTTACTTCTAACATTTCGGGATATAATTTGCAATCAATCGTAATAAGATCATCATTGCTTTGTCGTTTTTGATAAGCGTGTACTACGCAGTTAGTGACAGCTTCACTGACAGCTGTTTTAATATCACTGATTTCATCTATAGTAGGGTTTAAACTAACACAGAATGCTGCTACAACCGAACGCGCAAAAGATTCGTTTTCACTTTTCGCTGGAATTTGCATTGATAATTGATTGATAATTTCACTCATGAGATTGCCCCTTTTATTCTTGGCATAATTTTATAAAGCCCTGTCATTTGAAAAATTCTTTCTGCTTGCACAGATGGATTCGCAATGTAAATCGGAATACCACGATCTTTCATTTTTTTGTAACGTCCTAATAGCACTCCAATACCAGTTGAATCCATAAATGCTAAATTTGCTAAGTCAATAACAATTTGACCAGCTGTCGAATTTAGCATAGCCTGTTCTAACTGCAAACGTGTGTATTCTGCTGTTTTTTCATCTAACTCACCATTTAAAGAGATGTACAACACGTTATGATGCGTTCGTGTTAAAACATTCATAAATACCTCCTTTATGCTTTTCAGCATAATCGGCATACATTATCAAAAAATGGCGAATTTTATTTTTTTATCAATAATATTGTCGTAACAAAGGTGACAAATACAAAAGCCACACCGACACATACATCAACCAACAAACAATCAAGCAAGCAACGACTCCATTATTTGTACAGCGTTGGTTGCAGCACCTTTCCTTAAATTATCACTAACTGTCCACAAATTTATTGTATTACGTTGAGAAGCATCAAGACGCACACGACCAACATAAACTTCATCGTGACCATTTACTTCAGTTGGTACAGCATAATCATCACAATAAACAACACCAGGCGACTGAGCAAGAATAGTTTTAATTTTGTTCAAATCTGGCTCGTGATAAAACTCTACATTGATTGCAACACAATGACAGTTTGCAACTGGGACACGTACTGCAGTAGCTGAAATTGCAATATCTGAACGCCCTAAAATTTTACGAGTTTCATTAATCATTTTAACTTCTTCTTTAGTATTGCCATCTGGCAAACAGACATCAATATCAGGTAAGACATTATTCTTAATTGGGTGTTTAAACTTAGGGTCACGACCTGCGCCACTGATAGCTTGATACGTAGCATAAACGATACGTTTTATTTTATATAGCTTATCTAACGGCGCTAACGCCACCACAGCGCCGATTGTCGAACAATTTGGGTTGGCAATCAGTTTACTATGTCCAATACTGGCTAAATTAATTTCTGGAACAACGAGTGGCACACCAGATTGCATTCGGTAGTAACTACTATTATCAATTACTGTTGTGCCCACTGCAACAAACTGTGGCACCCACTCCTTAGCAACTTCAGCGCCAGCAGCAAATAAAGCGAAGTCTGCCTTGATTTCTTTTACTCGCTCCACGGTTAAAGACTCTACTATATTTTCCTCACCATTAAGTATAATTTTTTTACCTACGTGTGCATCACTTGAAAATAAAAAATATTCGCCCTTAATTTGACGTTCTTCCAAAATTTTTAATATTGTTTCACCGACTAAACCTGTCGCCCCAATAACAGCAATTTTAGTTGTTCCCATAGCAATAATATATTAAAATAATATAGAACTTGTGATGGGGGAAAAATGTTATTTAATTACGAATTTAAAAAAATTTGGCGTCGTGTTTCACCTTTATCTGTTTTAATCGTTTTACTTGTAACCAGTATCCTTACAATAACACTGACATGCTTTTTTTTCAACAAAGCACCAACCAATAATTCTGATGATATCGCTGCCAACTACGCAGCATTAGCGACGAAAATTGACAACTGGAATACAACACTTAATCGTCAAGAATTTGAAAAAGCTTTTGATAAATTTTACTTAGACTACAAAAAAATGAATGCCAGCACACTGGACGGTAAAAACCTTGTTGAAAACTATAATTTAGCAAATCAATCATTTCAGGCTTTTTATGCTGATTATTATCAACATTACATTTACAATGGTTTAGAAAATAAAACAACTGACTACCTTTTGGTGCAAAGTAAATACGCCGATAGCTTTAATCAAATTTTAGAAAAACTTGATCAATTTTTTACGGCAAATTACACAACCGGTGATGGTATAATCAAGGGCTTAAAAAACACAAATCCTGCTTGGGAAGATGCCGATTTACAAACTGTTTTAGATAATTTGTTCTATGTTCAAACCATCGCAGAAAATGATTTAACTGAATTAAAAAATTTCTTTGCCAACTATCCAGCTAGCCAAGATTATGACTATTCAAATGCTTACGAATATGCTTTAAACCGTTACTGGGTAGCTGTTGCATCGAATTCACACTTTACCGGTGATTTATCTCAATACAAAGGATTCTCTGATTATAAGGACATAGCAACCTCAACAAAGGCTTGTAAACTAGCAGATTATCGCTTACAGCAAAACAATGCTGATTATGCTAAGCCATTCAGTTTTGGTAAAATTTACTTATCAAATGGTCAGGTTAGCTTATTTGATTTTGTTTTTACAAATTTAGAAATGGCAATGTTTTTTATTGTATTGCTGACAATGATTTGGACAGCCAGTGCTTTTTTTACTGATAAATATCAAAGTACGCTGATTACGCCAATCGCTGCCGGAAAAAAACGTTCAATGATAATTTTGACAAAAATTACCGTTGTTGTAATATTATCGGCACTTGCCTTTTTGGTATTAACCGGTGTTTATCTAGCATCTGGATTACTAATATTTAAAGCCTATATCAGCCCAGATATTTTATTCTTACTAAACGGAACAACCCCGACTGTAATGTCGGCTACAAATTATTTTGCTCTTTACTTTTTAAGTTCAATCTTTAAATTATTACCTTTAATCGCTCTTTGTGGTTTATTTTCATTCATTAAATCAAAACCGTTCGTCATAATTGGCTTAATCAGTTTTGTTTATTTTATTATCCTCGCTTTAAACTTTTTCTTAGGTAATTTTAGCTTTTATCAATACGTACCACTTTTAGGTTTAGACCCAATTCGATATTGTGGCGCAGAATTATTCTTATCACCGATGCCGACAACATATAATTTTTGGTATACCTTCCCTGTAATGTTTAGTATTACAGTTTTACTTTATATACTATTAATTCATAAGTTCCGTCGGCATGATTTTTATTGATTGCCAAAAACAAAAGTAGCAAGTTACAATTACAATATGGAAAAGACAATTGCAGTTTACACTGATGGTGCTTGTAGTGGAAACCCTGGTCCTGGTGGCTGGGGAGCAATTATTATTGATGAAAACAATGAAAAAGAATTTTCTGGTTTTGAACCAAACACAACAAACAATCGAATGGAGTTAACTGCTGTTATTCAAGGATTATCGGCTCTTAAAGAGCAACAAGCATCTGTGACGGTTTATACTGACAGTCAATACATAGTTAATGCAATCAACTTACACTGGTTAGATAACTGGCAAATAAAAGGCTGGATGAATGCCAGCAAAAAACCCGTAGCTAATCGTGACCTTTGGGAAATGATTATTGATTTAAATAAAAAATATAAACCCACTTATGTCTGGGTCAAGGGACATAGTTCTAATGAATACAATAATCGTTGTGACGCATTAGCAGTCCAAGCAATTCAAAACAATAAAAATTAAATATTAGCTAATTTTAGTATCGTTTTCCCAACGACCTTCTTCCTGAACTCCATTTGCATAAAGGTATACACCTTGGCCATGTTTTTTATTATTTCGCCACTCACCAGCAAACTGTTCATTATTAGCAAAAACTTGACGTCCTTTACCGTGACGTTGATCATTTAACCAATCTCCCTGATAGCCATTGCCATCACCATAATCCAGGACACCCTTTCCTTGACGTTTGCCATCAACCCACTCGCCGGTGTAACGCCCACCTTCGGCATAAATCAAAACACCCTTACCATTAGGTAATCCATTTTTAAATTCACCTTGGTAAACATTTCCGTTACTATAACGGTACACACCTTTTCCACTCATTTGTTGGTCAAGTAGCTCACCTTCATATTGGTCATTATTGGCAAAACGATAAACAACACTTGGTTGCAAGACATCATTTACCCAATTAGCGACCATAACATCGCCATTGGTAAAATAGTACAAACCACGACCATTTTTCAAATCCTGAGAGAATTGACCCTCGTAGCGTGCTCCGCTTTTATAAGAATAAGCACCTATACCTTCTTTTTTATTGTTAACAACTTGACCGGTATACTTATCGCCATTAGGATAATCAATAACCTTTTCCATAACTTCCTCCTTCTTCATTGTAAGGGCTTGTCTCACGTGGTTTTAATGCCACAAGTGGAGTTAATTCACTTCCTGCTTGCGAAACACTGTAATGATAAATCGGCTTTGCCGTACCCATTACAACCTCCGGTGTAATAACAATTTTTTTTAAATTCTGTTCATTGGGAATATCAAACATAATTCGCGTCATAAACCGTTCACAAACAGTACGTAAACCACGCGCTCCTGTTTGAAGTTTTTCTGCCATCAACGCAATTTGATCAATACTTTCCGGGCTAAATTCAATTTGCACATTTTCGACTTCTAGCATTTTTTCATACTGTGAAATCAGTGAATTACGTGGTTTTACTAAGGCTTCTTTCAAAGCTGCTTGACTCAAAGCTTGTAAAACAACAACCATTGGGAAACGCCCACAAAATTCAGGAATCATACCAAAAACAGCAAAGTCATCGGCAACGACTTGTTTTTGAACTTCAAAATCACTTAATAAAATTGTATCACGCTCTCCTAAACGTGTACGAATAATACCTGGTAAATCAACGAACGCACCACCACAAATAAAAAGAATGTTATTTGTATCCATTTTTACAGACTGACCCTTGTATGAAACATCAGCAATTGTACCTTCCACAATCTTCAACATAATTTGCTGAATACTTTCACCTTTCGTACGATTGATACCAGTAACCAACTTATCGATTTCATCAAGGAAAACAATCCCCATTTCTGCTGCATGCACATCGCCATTGGTTTTATCTAATAACTTTACGAGCATTTTATTTAATTCTTCACTAATATTATCTGACGCAACGATTGCAGTCGCATCTGCCGTAACAAATGTAGTATTTAAGATTTTTGCTAAAGAAGTAACCAACAAAGTTTTACCTGAACCTGTGGGGCCAAGCATCATTATGTTACTTTTTTTAACTTCAACATCATTACCACCTGATTGTGCAAATTGGACACGTTTGTAGTGGTTATAAACAGCCACAGCCAAAACTCGTTTTGCATCATCCTGTCCAATTACATATTCATCAAGTTTACCGACAATTTCAGCAGGAGTATAAAGATTTATCATACTCCTATGATAAATGAAAAACAAAAAACCACCAAATCAAATTTAATTAATTTACTTCGTAATTTAATTTTATATAACATTTAACAAAAACATTATATAAATAAAACACTTCATCACAACACTTATATATTGATGTATATATATCTAATCATCTTTAGATATAAAAAAAGCCAGTTGTCAAGGATTGTCGCAGAAAGCAACATGCACTTTAACCTTGACAACAAAGAATGACAAAAAGCGTAAGTGTGTTACGTTCACCAACACTTTCGCTTTTGCTTTCATTTATTTAGTTGTAGAGTGTGCTTATCTGCTCGAGCAAAGCGAGAGCACTTGTATCAAGACAAGCACACGTCTCAGTGCCATTTAATAATTTCTTATTTTTTGATACACATTTAATAATTTTGTGATATTATATACATAAGAGAATGTATATGATAAAAAACATATTTATAACGAATAGAAAAGGATTAAAAATGTCTATTCGTTTAAACATTAATAATGAAAATACAAAGTTAGTTTTTCTAGAACATGGTCTAAGTTCAAGAAAAGAATATCCGCATATGCAAGTATTAGAAGATGTATTTTCTGAATTTGGATACAATGTAATCAATATGGATGCAACAAATTCGATTAATGAAAGCGAAAGTTCAGATGAAGGAATTACTACAACTGGACATTATGAAGATTTGGTAGACGTAATAGAATGGGCAAAAACTCAGAATTTTTATAAAGAACCCTTTGCGCTTGCTGGTCAATCATTAGGTGCTATAAGTGTTGTAAGATATGCAGGTAAATATCCAAATAAAGTAGATTTATTAATTCCTTGCGCTTTCCCATATTATAACTATATTGAAGATGAATTAAATGATTTTGCAAAAGAAGTTATAAAAAATGGATTTTGTGACAAAGTTTCAAAAAGTACAGGTAAAGTTTTGCGTTTAAAAACTGCTTATGTCGAAGATATAAAAAAACTTGACTTAACAGAGCAAATACAAAAAATTACAGCAGACACATATGTTGTTGTGGGTTCAAAGGATAATCAAAAACATTTGAAAAATAGTAGAAGTCTATATCAAATGCTTAATTGTAAAAAAGAATTTTATTTATTAGAGGATATTCCTCATGATTTGGCAAATACTCCACACGATAAGGAATTATTTACTAAAACTTTAAAAGATATATTAATCAAATATAATAACTAAATCAAAAAGAGACATGCCTGATACATGTCTCTTTTCGCTAGTTTCAAAAGTTAATGACTTTACTGGCTTTATTTTTATCTATTTTAGATTTCATAATCATAATTAACAAAATGTTTAATGTTTTTTGATTCTCTAAGTTTTCTTATCGCCCTGTTTTCAATTTGTCTAATACGTTCCTTTGTAAGACCTAATATATGCCCTGTTTCTGTTAAGTTACGATAACAGCCATCTTCAAGACCAAAACGTAAGCTTAAAATTTTCATTTCGTGTGGACTCAATACTTGATGCATTGATTGTTTCATTTCTTCAATGAATACTTTATTCTCTGCCAACTTAATTTGATCAATGTTATTATTAAAGAGTGTATGATTATTACTTTTAAGACTTGTTTCAGGGAATAAACTCTTTTCTAAATATTTAAATTTATCAAGATTTACGGTATTTTTTTGCATTTTTGTTTGCTGTTCTAATTTTTGAACCCATCCATATTTTTCAACATTACCAACGCAAAAAGAAACTGCTTCATCAATGTTAGCTGTCAGTTTGTAAACATCATTTAGATAAAATTCATCGATACCATAGCTCTTCGCAATTTGCTTGATTGTCATTTTTTCACCAAAAAAATCAACATACTTACGTGGAGCTTTTTGTATCTCTTTCGAAATTGCAACTGCTTTGCTGATATTACCAGTTTCTTTAAATTTGTTCCATAATGTTTGATAATTAATGTCATTCATTCTGGCAATATCTTTTAGAGATAGTCAATATATCTTTGATCCCGAAACTCATGTATGGTCGGAAATAGAATGGACTTCACAAATGTGTTTTTGGTCTGGGGATAGTGCTAGTGGTGTTGGTCCACATGTGTGGACAGATGGCATAAATTACTATTATTCACACAGTTATCAATATGTGTACGATGAAGCAACAAATTCTTGGAGCGAAATGCAATGGAATGGCTATGCGAAAATTGATGGTCAATATATTTGGAGCGATGGTAAAAACTATTACTACTCAAGTGGAAGTGATCAATATGTCTTAGATATTGAAACACATACTTGGTCCGCAATAGAATGGAACATTACAAATATTTATGGATATAATGTTTGGTCAGATGGCGTTAATTGTTATTATTATAACTATGTATTAGATACTACAACAAAAACATGGAATATAATTCAATGGTCTGGTTTGACCAGCGTAGCTACAAGCTATATTTGGACCGACGGAACAAGTTATTACTATTCAGGTGGAGAAGATCAATACATACTTGATTCAGCTACACGCACTTGGACAAAGATTGAATGGTCGGGTCTAACGAAATTTTATGGAAGTTGTATTTGGACCGATGGTAATAATGTTTATTATTCAGACTTTGATGAACATTATGTGTTAGATAAAGAAAATAAAACATGGGTAGAAAAAACATGGACTGGTTGTGAAAAGATACAAGGTCAATATGTTTACCAAATTAACGATAACTATTATTACGGAACTCAATACATTTTAAATCCTAATAAGGTGGCATAATGATTACAATTATTTTTGCACCACCACGCACTGGTAAGACTTGCTTTATGACTCACATCGCACACGAACAAGCTTTTAACACAGAACGCAACCGTTCCATGACGAAAGAAATCGTAACCAAACAATTAAGTGGATTTACAAGTATTAAGACAATCCCAATTCATTGTGTGTCTGCAAATTACGATATGAAGTTCAAAAAATTTAGATACAGTATGAGATACAATCGCCGGATTAACCCGTACCGTTTAGGCTTTGCCAATCCATTTGTTAAGACACATTTCAATTTACCGTATGAAGTAATCTGCATTACCGAAGCTCAAAAATACCTGAACAGCAGATTAAGTATGTACTTCCCTGATTGGCAAAGTCGGTGGTATGAACAACACGGCCACAATGATTTAGACATTTATTTAGATACACAACGACCAATGTTAATTGACGTAAATATTCGTGAATTGGCACAGTTTATTGAAATCGTAAAATTAGATTTAGGTTATGACGAATACGGTCAAGTTAACCAACTGAAATGGAAAATTAGAAAGATTGAAAACAGTAGTTTATTTGACCGGTATATTGCATCTGGCAAAAAAGATACCAGTTGCTATACCGAAGAAACCGTCATCGCTGACTACAATGTCTTTGCTTGTTACGACAGTCAGTCTTGCAAACCCAAGTTTTATGAAGGTCATTTTGACGAAGACTTTGACTATGTGCAAGCCGAACCAACAGCTGAAACGCTGGAAGGTTACATTGAATACTTAACCAAAAACGATGACGAGTTACCACCAAATTTTTATCAAAGGAGGAAATCTGCATAATGAATTTTCATAAAAATGAACTCATCAATTCAGTGCTGGACAATTACTATGAAACATTTAGTCATACGCTGGATACTGCCGAATTTGTCCCCGAAAAGTACAATCAAAAGATTAACAAATACATCTTCAAAAATATGAAGAAAGCATTTAGACAAATTGACCGAGATGACCGTAAATATCAAAGGCAGGCAAAAAGAAAGGCTGTAGAATGCCCTACCTAGACGCTAAAGTCTATTTTGATGGCAGTCATTACATCGCTATTCCTCATACGGTACGAATTGTCGAAGAACAAATAAACCATCGGGACTATGGTGATTTAATTAGTATTCCCAGTCCTAATTACAGTCAGGAAAAAGAGGACTCTGTACAAGAGCCCTCTGCTTCCAACTGTATCAAAATTGAAGATACGATTTGCAAAGAATTAACTACTCGTCGTGATTTATTTAACCAGCTTTACGACAAATATCGAGATTGCAGTTATCACTTTCGCAAAGCACAAATCATACAAGATATGCTTCCCTATTTTAGCCAAGCAGAATCTTGTGAAGAATTTGTTAAAATGAACCTTGCCCGTAAACAACGAAACAAAATAGTCCGCAGAGTTCGAATGAGTCGCAAAGCATACTTAGTAGGTTTTAATTATTTTTGTACTTTTACTTACGACGACAAAAAACATACCGAAGAAAGTTTTAAGAAAGGTATTCGTACTTGCCTACGAAATTTTTGCTATCGCAAGAATTGGAAATATATGGGAGTTTGGGAACGAGCACCAGAAACTGGTCGCCTACATTTTCACGGATTGTTTAATATTCCAGAAGAAACTTTACCAGGCGAATTAACTCATGTAAGGGACTTTGATAAACACACAATCCAAATGCAAGATAGTTATCAATGCAGTTATTTCAATCAACGCTTTGGTCGTTCAGATTTCAAGTCAATCGATAACATCTATCGACTTGGTAATGCACTTGCCTACTTAATCAAGTATTTAGAAAAGTCTGGTGAAAAAGTTGTGTATAGCAAAAACCTTCCACAGTATTTTATCTCTGACATTACCAACGACGATGTCGTTTGTCGTATTGGTCAAGAAGATAAAAAACTACTGTTCTTTGACAACTTCAAATGTATCGACACGGGTGTATTACAAGGCATAGTCAGTCCCGAAGTAATAGCCCGCATGAAGAAAAGCGATTAACGACAGTGGCTGGAAAGAAAATTGGGGTTGGCGGAAAGCCTGCGCGCCACCCCAATTTCAGCCACTGGTTTGGGAACTGGCGGGTGCTTGTCTGGCGGAGCGAAGCGACGCCACTTGTATCAAGACAAGCGCACGCCAGGATCTCAATTGGCAGTATTATCCCAAATAATTAAAAAATTGACACCAAAACTCTTAAAACCCGACTTCAAGTGGTTTGGCGTTATCAATTTGCAAAACTTCACAATTTTTCAAACGATATTTGCTAAAGTCATTATTTTCAGGCATACCATAAAAATAAACTTGCGACCACATAGCAGTTCCAGCATGTGTTACCACTAGCACATTTTGGTTAGGATATTTCTCCAAAACTTCATCCCAAAATGAACTTAAACGATTTTGTAAGTCAGGTAATGTTTCGATATTAAATCTTGTTTCATTTGGGTCATTAAAATTAACACCTTGGTTTTTCCAATCATTACACCCTTCTAATTCACCATTGCTCCGTTCAATAATACGATTATCAATTATAATTTTGCCATTGTAAATAGTTTGTGCGGTTTTTAACGCTCGCTTTAGTGGACTAGAAAAACAAATGTCTGTTTTGATTTTTGATAATTTTCTCGCGAGTTCTTCCGCTTGTTTAATTCCAGTTTGGTTAAGTTCAATATCGACCCTTCCTTGACATTTACCTTGTAAATTCCAGTCGGTCTGACCATGTCTCACTACATAAATCATTGATTCATCCCTTTTTCTTGAAGAACAAAGGTCATAAGAGCAATTGGTTTTAAAATTCGGTGTGGATTTTTAATATTGTCTATTAAACGTTTTTTTAAAGGTTTATAATGGTAACCACTTTCTTCTACTATTTTTGCGTTACTATATGAAATAATTTTTCGCCATTGCTCTCGTGTTAAAAATCTTTCATTTCCAAGCATTTTCTTTTCAAAATATTGTGATGGTACACTAAATACCATATTATCTGCAACTCTTAATTGTTCATTAATGACTTCAACAATCTGTTCATCACTAAAATGTTCTAATACTCCACTACTGTGAGTAACCGAAAATTTTTTGTTCTCATAAGGTATGTGCAAAATATCCCCTTGGATAGCTTTTACAGGGTTACTAGGTGATATATTATTTGATAATTGTTTCGCTTGTTCTACCATGGCTGGTTCTAAATCTATAGCATACGCGTCAAAACCTAACGAAGCAAGATAAGCAGAAAATTTCCCCGTACCGGCACCACATTCTAAAATAGGTTTACCGTTTGCAGAATACTTAACAACTAAATTAAAAAACCGTTTTTTTAGTTTCATTTTCTCAGCAAAGTATTCTTCCCAGCTGCTGTATCCTGCATTTATATATTCCTTATATAAAGTGTTCCATTTATTATCTTTGTTTTCCATTTACTCCTAATATATCATTAACTGCCACAAATTTCAATAGTTAGGGCAAAAACTTTTTATTTGTTCTACGACTTCCATTTCATTCATATTTGAAGTATCTATAACTTGTGAATTAAAATATTTAATAGATAATTCTTTTAATGACTCATCAATTTTAATAAATTTATCCGGGTCGTCTCTTATCATTAGATCGTTTGAAGTAAGTTTTGTTGGTATTTCTCTGATTCGTTTATCAAGTCTACTCCTACGTGCATCAATATCAGAAGTTAAATAAAATGATTTATCCGGCATGGGATGACGTGGGGCAACCTCAGCAAAAGACTTGACAAGATCAGGATTATTACCTATCGTTTTATAATAGTTCATAGAACGTAAAAGAAGCGTGGAGTCTTGTATAATATTGCTTTCTAATTTAAAATTTCTAATATCCTCCAAAAGTGCAGATAAATAAAGATAACCAAGTGAAGTACTCTCTATGATTTTCTTCTTACCAATTTCCCATGCAAAATCATAAACAGGGTTTATTTTCGTTAAGCGCTTATCATTAATTTCCCACGATAATTTACTGTGTCGTGCAAAATTTTTTGCAAGGGAAGATTTACCGGCCAAATCCATACCTTCAAAGTGCAAAAAAAATGGTTTATCAGTCACAGTTATCTCGCTCCGAAATTTCACGAACATTTATATTGTTTTTAAGTAGGTTACCATACAAGATATTATCTTGTTCTTCGCCAATCATACGATATAAATCACCTTGTGGTGATACCATGAGTCGTGATGCAAGTTTTGACGGCATTCTTCCGTCAATTTGCATATTTGGATATAAAGCTTTAAGTTTGGCAACTTTTTTTAAAAATTCTTCATCAGTTATATCAAAACGATTTTTATTTACCACTGCACCACGCCCACTTGATGAATTAAAACGACGCAGCTTCCAATGATCTACGCCTTGTTCATATAAGAAGCCACCTAAATCTTCAAGTTCATCAATATTTTCTTTATTAACACAGGTATTAATCAACACACCTATATTTCCCGCATCTTTAACCATTCCAATTTTTGACGATATAATCAGACGATGTTTTTTACCTGTTGCACCTCTAATTTGTTCATTAAGTTTATCATTAAGTGATTCAAATGGAAACGCAATAGAATTAAGATGAGGACGCAACTCTGCAAATTTTTCTTTAGTCAATAAAATACCATTTGTGCTTAAACGAGTATTAACGCCTTTATCGTGACAATCCGCAATAAGTTTTGGTAAATGTGGAATAATTAATGGTTCACCACCAATATAACGATTTTTAGTAAGCCCGTCTTTTATGAGTTTATTTTGAATTGCAAAATGATCTTCTTCTCTCGTAAGTTCTGCTTTTTTTTCAGGGCTAATACAATAACCACATTTTTCTTGACAAGCATGAGTAATAATCCACGAAACAATAGTATCGTTTTTGGTATCCTCTATTTGATAACCTTCAGTGTGATCTCTTCTTTCCATAAATTTTCTCCTTTAATTTTATATAATTTAACAAATTTTAACCGCAAAATCAATATTCAAGTTGCTGTTCATTTTTATTTTCTTTTAGCCCTTTAAAATTTTGACTAATTTCAGTCCTTTTTATACCTGATTCATAAATCATAGACATAAGTTGTGCAGAAATATCATGATTGATAATATTACCTTTTGTCTCTAGTGCTTTACCTTTACCAACAATTACTTCTAAGAATTCATTAACCGCAATATGCCTTGCAATTTCATTCATAACTTTTGATTTATCAAGTGAATATTTATCAGCTAATTCTTTTCCCTTAATAATTTCTAATTGTTCACCACCGATTATCCCCTTGTTTCTAAAAATTAGAATATCATAGTGATTATTACCGCCAACCATAAAATCATCTTCAGTATTTATGTCATGCTTATCACTTGATTGATAAGAATGCACCTGAATATTTTGTAACGGACCCTGTTGAATATTATGATATTCATGACGTACTCGCCCATTACCTTTATATAAATCTTTTATGTTTGGTATCATCCAGCTTCGGCGTGAAAATCCATTATGTATAAGATTAAGAGTTAAATTTGAAATTGGTACATCATCATTAAATAATGTTATGATACTTGTTGCATCAACTTCACCTTCATTAATCTTATGGTATTCTTTCTTTATTTCATAATCCGTGCGATTATCTATAGCTGAGTACTTTTCACCAAATATCTTTTTTAAGTCTGATTGGTTTTGCGTTTTAAGAACACCACTCGGGCGGATAAAGCTTGAAAAAACAGAAAGTTTATTGAATGTTTTACCCGATGCTATAAAAGATTCTTTTGTTAATTTACTTGCCATATCAATAAAATGATACCCACTGTGTGATACTTTACCCTGTCCATGGTAACCATGATAATCAATATTTATCACCTCGTTTGGGAGTCGCCATTGTCCATCACTGTGCGTACTTTGCATAGAAGTTATAGGCACACCATATTCTCTAGCAACTTCACAAATTTGATTTTGTATAAGTTCAAATTGAGGCAAAAATCGCCTTTGTGAATTCACGATAAACGCTTTACTTTTATCATAATTTTTAATAAGTAAATCGAAATCATCTTTTAGTTGTCTTGCTTGTTCAATAGAATTTGAAACGTTGCAGTAAGTAGATATAGGTTTATCCATAAGTACATGTAATCCTTTTCTCTCTGCCCACAACGCATATTGCATATGATTTAGCGGATCTGTCGAAATAACAACACCATTAATATGATGTTTTTTTACTAAAACGTTTAATTCTTGTTCAACATTTGAAGGCAATGTATGGCGGTGAATTTCACTAAATGGTTCTACATATAAACTCTCTGCATTTGGATAAAATTTTTTTACAAAATCAGCAGTTTCACTTTGTTTTGATTTCAGCTCAACAAAAGCTTTGATTTCCGTTCCAAATTGATTCTCAGTGTTTTTTAGTGCGGGAAAATAAACTCTTTTAGCGTGTGGGCCGCATCCTATTAGTAATATATTTGGTTTAATAGTTGTATTCATAATTTATTTAGTCAAAATATACATGAAAACCTTGCAAAAGTCAATATTTACTGATAAAATCACTATTATGATATATATAGCAAGGCATGGACAAACTGATTGGAACGCACAAAAAAAATTAATGGGCAGTACAGATATCCCACTTAATGACAACGGCAAGGCACAAGCTGAAATACTTGCTGAAAGCATTTCTAAATCCAAAATAGATGTTAGACACATTTTTTCCTCTGATTTACTACGTGCCAAGGAAACTGCAAAAATTGTTGATAGTTATTTTAAGGTTGGAGTTAAATTTGATCAACGCTTACGTGAACTTAATTATGGTGATTTAGAAGGAACAAACTTAAAAACAACATCACAAGAAATTTGGGACACACTTCATCGACAACCAGAAAAATTAAACGCAGAAAATTTTGAAAATCTTTATAATCGCGTCAAGAGTTTCTTTAATGAACTTTTAGAAAATGATATAGATGATGCTCTTATAATAACACACGGTGGTACATCACGCATGATTATGTATTTTGCTAATAACAAAGATAGACTTAATAAGGAAGATTATATAACCAATTATATACCACAAAAGATTAATAATGGGGAATTATTTAAATTTGAACTCCATAAAAAACTAGAAAAAACTATAATTAAGGACTCCAATAAAAAAGAAGATAGTTCTATCTTAGATTTATAATTTTTTATCATTACACAGATGTACACCTCATTTTTATTTCCTATTATTACTTTAAGGGCAGTCATAACTCTAATCAACTTTTTGTGCACAAAGGTTGATAAACCTTTAAGCCCTTTTTTTACATATTTCACTACGACATCCGCATCACTTTGTCAGCTCCGAACCTGTATCAATACAGGCGAACGCCACAATCCAAAATCATTATTTTTGACTAATTCAACCAATAAGTGAAAAGAGTAAAAAAAAAGAAAGAGCCCGACACATTGGCCCTTTTTTAACACTTAGTCAATTCTTACCATGACAACACTTCTTGAAAATATTTTTCAACCAATGTATCACCAGGAAACAGCTTTCTGACTTCTAATTTTCCATAGGATTCATTTTGAGAATCACCAAACTTTGGCGACGAACCTAGGTACAAAATTCCATACAATTGGTTTTGTGGTTCGTTTGTAAATGCTTTTTTCAGCATTTCTTTTCCCTGTTTTTCAAACTGTAAATACAACTTACCACTTTGATCCAAATCGACATAGAAATAATTTGGAAATAACGAAACCATATATCCAAACATTGCAAGATTCAAATTCACATCACGACCAAACTCGAGCATGTAATTGTAAGTTTCAATTAGAATTGATTGAACATCATGAAATTCTAATTCACTGCTTGCTAGATCTAAAATACCCCAATTTGACAACAAATACCAACATTCTGTCGCTAACCGCAACAACGAATTATTATTGTGTCTATTTTTGTACCATTGATCCCGCAGTAATTCAACAGCTTCTTTCCATTTTGATTCACTTTCCAGTTCAACTAATTTTTCATTTTTAGCAAAAATCATCATACCGCTCCAAATTTATTTACATTTTTAAATAAAAAATTTATAATTAACAATTTTTACCAATTAATTATTGATAAAATTTCTAATTACATCAATCGGCAAGGCAAAACAAAAACCATACACAACAGTCCCAGTATTGTCCCTCAAGCGAAAAGTAGTCAACCCAACTAGTTTACCAGTAGCATCTAGCAAAGCTCCGCCACTATTCCCCTCTGTAATATTTAAGGAACACTGGATTGCCGTTATATCTTTACCATTTTTAACGATATTTAACCTTCGCTGAGAAATAATTCCACTTGCTATAGAAATACCATAATTTTGAGCGTTACCAATTGCATATACCGTTTCGCCTTCATAAACTTCACCATTTCTCAATTTGACCGGTGTAGCAATATCCGTACAAGACTCAACACTAATTAAAGCTAAATCGTTATCATAATCAATTTTTTCTAACATAGCATTCATATATTCATTTCTATCAGAAAAACGAATTTGTATATTTTCAAACACTTTAGTTTCTGTATACTCTTCATAACTCACAACATGAGCATTAGTGACAAACAATCCACCGTCCCCAACACAAACAGCTGAACCATACATAATTATGTCATTAGTAAATGATTTCACTTCAACAACAGTATGTAAATTGTCATTATAAATTTTTTCAGCAGATAAAGTTCCATCTGATCTAAAAAAAATCAAAAAAAGCGATAAACACGACATTAAAATCGCTAAACTAGTAATTATTCCAATAACAATTGTCTTTGCATTATTTTTCAATTTGATTAACCTTTATGTCCGTCGCAGTGAATGTCAAATAACCTAAACCTGCTGGTTCTTGACTTTCCGGACTCCAAATCAAACAATAAAAAGTGAAAAGCCCATTTTCAAAATATAAATCATGATTTAAAAAGAAAGAACCGACTAACGGGTATTCTTGTTCAACAATACTTCCCTCTTTAAAAACTATTTGATTATATCGTATAACCCCCTGCGAATTATCAAAATCAATAATTAAATCATTTCCTTGTTTAATGACCGCCTTAATTTTACAGTCATGCAACGAAAAATGGTCATTCCAACCGACACGTCGCACGGCGACACTCATCATTCGCAAATCTTTCTCTGCGATAATTTGTTTATATTCAACCCCATTTTCAGCGGTTGCGGCAAAATTTAAGTAATCTTCCTTTGTGGAATATCGCGTACTCACAAAAATTCCCTCCTATTTATTTGTTGTAGATACCATCCACTGGAGTACCAAAAAAAGAGTGCCCCCCCACACGACCTAACAAGTGATAATGACAGTAATAACCAATGCCTTTATGTACTTCCATCTCCGTAGCGCCACCACTAGCAGCGACAGCCAAATCCCGTGCCCACATCGACGATATAGTCCAAAAGTTCTGTCCCATCTTTATCGGCTCTATACATAAGCTACGCTTAACAGGTACTGGAATAATTCTCAATGAACCACCAACTAAAAAAGCAGGACAATGCATCGCTTCATTTTTTCTTTCCAATTCACGAGTAAGCTCAGCCAAAACCTCAGCTGTAACTGTAATTGCATCTGCCAATACATACACACCAACAGCAACTGCAGCGATTGTAGCTGCAGTAACAGCAATCACCGATGTAGTTGCTCCAACTGCAATTACACTTGCTCCAACTGATGCACCAACTCCAGCAACAGCTACAGCTCCCACCCCAGCGGTCGACACTACTACAGCAGCAACAGCTACCACCGTCGCTGCAACAGCCACTACCTTTGCGACTTTTTTAACAGCATTAAATAACTTCCCAAAAAAGCCACAATTATTTACCATGTCAACATTTGCCATTTCACTCATTAACACAGGCTCACCATCTACATTAAACACCGCATCAATTTTATTATTTTCATCATAAAAAACAGAACCTTGCAATGTTTCACTTTCTATAATGTCATCAAAATCCATAAAATTAACTGTTAAATATATCAAGTTGTTCACTGAATCGTAATCAATATTATATTTAACATTAACTGTATTTCCCTCTATAGAGTCATCAAGTCCTAAATTATCAATTTGTTCTTTTGTAACCGAAAAAGATTTTTCGGCATCTAGTAAAATACGTTCTTCTTTTGTTTCCAAAATATACGAATCAAACGATGTATCCAACATAGATTGATAATCAATGTCAGCGACAATAGTTCTTGTCATTTTTTCATCGTTATAATCGAATGTTCTTATCCTACTATTCCAAATAAAAGTTACACTTAATAAAATTCCTAAAACAACAGCGATACTAGTAAATAATATGTTTGTTTTTTTATTTATCACACTTTTTTATACCAAAATTTAGCTTGTTTGTCAATTTTTTTTATTTATAAGAATAAAGGTACACAACATTGTGATAAAATTTTATTTGAACACCTTATATAATTAAATTGATTTTTAATTATTTACACACTTCTTTTACTGAAGATAATGTAAACTTTATCAGTTCAACTTGGTCAAGCAACTGTAAATACTGATAATCATCTAATAATTGATTTAATAATGATTTTTGTTCATCTGTTAAAGATGCTAATAATTCTTTTTCCTTTTCAATAGTTTTACTGAATAGCTTGTTATAGTCTGCATCAGGATTGCGTTCTAAAAATTTTTCGTGAATAGTTCTAATTAAGTTCATTTTTTTCTCCTATGTTGATAATTGTTTTATTATTACTTTGTGCATAATTTAATACTTCTTTCGCCCCACTATTCCAACTGTTTGGTCTAACATAACAAATCAAAGTATCGCAAGCGTCAATCATTTGTTTATTACTTTCGATAATTCGTCGTTTGTAATGCACTTCTTCAATTTCAAACATTACCGTTTCTACATCATAGTAGTCTTGGTTAAAACTGGTTATCGCAACTTCAATTTTTATATCAGGATAAATTTGTCGCATTGACTTACAAACACTTAAAGCAAGTCTATCAAATTCACCATGAGAGCCAATAATAAAATTACGACAACCAGAATCTATTTCTTTTTGTACAGCAGACTTTAACCGTTGTTCTATATCGCTAGGCAAAAAATCTCTATGCCCAATAAATGTTGTTTTTCTTCCCATAATATGTTCAATGAGTTGAACTATTATAAGACCAATATCAGTTTATGGCAAACGATAGTTCAATGGGTTGAACTTCTTAATTCGATGTCAATAATATAATTCAATATATTGAACGCTTTTAAGGAATAGAATTATGAAATTACACGAAGCAATCTCACAAAGAGTTAAAAACCTGTTGAAAGAAAAAGGTATGAATCAATATGCTTTATTTAAAAATGGCGGAATATCTCGTTCCACCATTTCTACTTTAATCAGTGCAAATATTAAAAATGTAAGTTCTGATTTAATTTATCAAATTTGTTCGACACTTGAAATTTCATTAAAAGATTTCTTTGACGACCCGTTATTTAAAGATTTAGACGATTAACTTTCCTACTATACTCTTTCTTAAATATAAATGACTTTTATTTTCTGGCACAGGTGGAAATTCTGTTGTGTCAGAGATATCGAAAATGTCTAATACTTTCAATCCTCTTTGTATCAGAAAAGAACTAAACTGCCATTTCTTTTCAAACATACCGTGGCTGTCTAAGATAAATGTAAAATCGTGTTTTGGGTCGTACCCTTTAATTCTGTAAAAATTGTTCATTTTGTTTTCTCCTTATTATGCAATTTTTTTAATCTTTCGGTTGGCAAATGGTAGCCATACCTTATTGACAAAGTTCAAAACTTCGTCGGTTGGTTTACTGTCGCTATCGGCGTAACACTGCAAGACTTTATGCTTTGTCGGTGAATATTCCAAAGTTACATACGGTGTATTTGGGGATAACCGATTTCGTATAAAGAAAATTAAACTTTCTTCTCGTGCAAACTTTTGGTCGTAATTCATTCTTCCGACACAGTGATTAAGTTCTTTGCCTTCGTGAATTAACTGTGCTGGACTTTTTGCAATCAAGCAGACATAATTATCTTTTAACATGACGCGTTCAAGTGATAGATATTTCTTCGCAACTTTTGAAAACCTTGCGTATAATTCTTTTTTAGCTTTTTTATCATCAATCGCTTTTTGTGTATGATATTGGTCTATCCTAATATCGTGCCATCTTTGAAAATCGTGTGGGTATCTGTTTTTATCCAAAGACATATCTAACTGTAAATATTCACAAGCAGTTAAATAATCTTGGTAACAATAGCCATCTGTCTTTTGTTTAATTAGGTACTCTAAAAACTTTTTGCGTTCTGCACCAGTGAACATTTCCTTTAAGCGTTTGAAGTTATCTGGACGATCAAAACTCTTTTTGAAATTATCGTAGGCATACATTTCTTTAACACTGCGTTTTTCTTTGTATGCACGAATAATCGAACTAATATAACCCGAATGTTTGACTTCATCACGGTTTTGGTAAAGCCACTTACAAAACTGTTTATCTTTGGCACACTGCCTTAAAATCATTTTACTAGTGGCATATTCACCCAAGTTTGCTTTAACTAATAACTCGGATTGTGGGTATTGTTCAAAAGCTTTTAAGTATTGCAAAACATCATTGTGTGGATACAAATTGACGGCTGAATATTTGTATTCGGGTAATGTCAAAATGAAGTCTTTATTAACTATGGGAGCATACAGATTAAAGTACTTTTCATCGTTGTAACCCCAGTCGTAATCATACCAATGTTCGTACTTAGAAATGCCATCACGATACCAGCCAATCGCATAAAAGCCGGCTATTAAGGCTATATCACGCAAGAAAACCTTATCTGTGTGAATACCGTGCACCACAACTTGTTTGCAGTACCATCGTTTGTAATAGTGTCTAACGGCGACAATCACTTCACAAAGTTCACGATTGAACAAGGTATAATACTTATAAAAGCGTTTGTGTCCGTCCGGTTTTGGATAATATTCTTTATCTAATTTTTCAATTTTCTTTAACATTACTTTGGGGATTTTTCTAATGTTTTTAATTTTAATCATAGTTAAAACTCCTTTACGATTCCACCTAAAATTTCATTCAAGATAGACAAATATTTGTTATCTGTTTTGTCTTTCGGTTCGAGTGGAACATCTACTTTTGCTACTGGTTTCGTAGTCGTTGGTATTGTCGGCATCGTAAAATCATCGCCGAGTAAATCAAATAAGGTTGGTTGTGATTCTTTCTTTTCTGGTTCTTTTGGTGTTACTGATTTCGATTTTTCTTTAACGGCTGGTTTGTATTCCGTACCATCTAAATTGAATAGTTTGCCTTCAATACTGTCTTCTTCAAAGAAATGGACTGCCCAGCCATAGACAGTCCTATCTTCAATACACGCATATTGCGAACCTTGACTTGCTTGTTTTCTTGCTTCTTCGGTTGCATATTTCATAAAGCCAGTCAGGTCTTTTTTGTTAATTAGTGTTAAGCTATCTTTTTGGATTTGAACACCGTTGTTAATTTTGTTTGCCAGTTCTTCGCTGGCATTTTGTTCAAGGTAGTCTTTAATTTTCCGTTCAGCTGGGTTATTAGCTGTTAAGTTTAGTGTTATCATCGTCAACCTACCCTTTTAATTCCACCACCAAAACTTACAACGGAAATATCGCCAAATTCACTGCAGTATTCATCGTCTTTATTCCAAACATAAGCAGTAGCATAAAATCCTTGTTCGGCTTTTGTGAGTAGGTATTCCCAATCTTCTTTGTAATCGGTAACAATCAAGAAATCGTAACATTCACCGAAAGATGTAAATTCGTGTGTAACTGCATAAACAGTACAATTATTTTGTGTTTCAATTTCTTTGATTTTATCTTCAAGTTCTTTATCTTGCCAAGCCCAAAAGCCTGCAAAGTTTTCGTAATAACAAACATTGTTTTCCTTTATAAAACCATCTATATAAGGTTTATAGATTTTTAATTCTTTCATTAGTTCTATTGCTTTTTGTTTTCTTTCTAATTGTGTTGTATTCATTTTTACTCCTTTTAATTAGGCACATATTTCAATGATGCCGTTTTCGCATTCTTCTGCGTAACAATCGCCGGTATATTTCCCATAGGCTTCAAAGTCGATAAAATTTTCAATTACATCTGGGATGTGGTATCCACAGCATTCAAACATTTCTCGACCGTAATCTTCCCAGTCGTAACCTTTGTAATAGTGAATATCGCTGTCCCAATATTCGCCGTCTTTATCTACTAACTCTTTGAAATCAGACCAACAGCGAATTTCAAGATAGGCAGTCAATTCTTCGTATTTGTAGTCGTTGTCTAAAACGCCACTTTCTTTTAAGGTTTCAAATAAAGGTTTTGGGTGTACATAATCCCAGTTAATAGAATTATCGTAGATACCTTCAATATCTTGAATAAATAATTCTTCATCAAGACCGTCTAATTCAAAACCTTGTTCTTTGAGTTCGGTTTCGATTTCGTCCCAATCTGCATAGTCAGACAAATCTAACCATTTCGAGCCTAATGCTCGGTTGTTACATTCGTTATATGACCCCCAAGAGCCAATAACGATTTTAATTTGATTTTGCATAATTACTCCTTTTAATCTTTAATTGTTTCAAATTCGTTAATTTGAATTTCGTCTTGCATGATGCCGTAGTTGAAATACCAGTTACCGTTTTCATCTTGGTGTAAGTCGTATTCTCGTACGCTAATACCACCACACTTGGTTACGGCAACATTAATGGTCTTTTTATCGAAGTTAATATCTACGATATTGAAGATGATTTCATAAGCACCATCTAGGTAGAGAAATTCTTTGAGATAATATTTTTCGAGAACTTCTTTTTCCATTGTCCGTTTTTCCTCCTTTTTTAGATTTGCCTTTTGGCGACCAACCCCCTGCATTGTTTGTTTTGTTAGTTCCTTAACTATCAACGCAGATGTCAACGAAACAGAAGAAAAATATTGTCTTTGCAATACACACTAAAAAAGCCAGGTATTCCCTGACTTAATTCTTTTATTAAATTGTTTAAGCGATATTTTTCTTCCGTTGACAACAGCGAACCAAACAATGCTACCCCTCTGGGCGACAAAAAGCAAAGATAAAGAAAGGAATTGTTCTAATATAGAAATAATAAAATACGAGATATATTGGATATTTTAATAACCAATGCCAAGGTCATCTAACAACGGTGCTTTCATTTGCCACTGCTTAACTTGATTGCGTTGTTTAAACAAAGACTCTGCATCTAAATAATGTCTGGTTAATGTATCTAAACCACAATGATTAACTTTCATAAAGTGATGTTTGGCTTGTTCACCATAACCAATTCGTACCGAGTTACGAAAATGTTTTACACCATGACAAGCTGGACACAACGCTTTTATTTCAACTAAGGTTTATGTTCGACTAGGAATATCAAAATCCCAAACTTCGTGGGCTTCCAGTGTTTCGGGTTTAGTACCACAAATTTCACACTGATATTCTGCCGCTTCATATGTGGCATAGCGTAATCTATCCCAATCTTTTTTGGGTAGCGTAATACTAAAATCTTTACCCCAAGCACCTTTAGGCAACAAATCAATCGTTAATTTTAAATCTTGCATATACCCCCTTATCTTGACGGATAAAGTTCTCCAGACATATATTTTTTAAGGAATTCGGTTTCACCCATTTTGTTTTTTAATTCTTGATAATCAAAAGGATTTACAAAGGTAATATTGCCATCCATACCACTAATTTTTTCACCATAACAAATTATGTGTCTTGGTTTAATGACCTCTAGCATTTTTGTATATCCTTTTAAAAATGCCTCTTTATCATCACGATGATATGTTGCTACTGCCACTATGGAACCTGTTTCAATACCATCAAAACAGAATTCAAAACTGTCTTCATTTCCCCACTCAATTGTTGGAATTACTTTTAACCCTAATCTTTGCAAATAAGCCCCACACCAACGGTTTTTAAAAGTATTATATATTTGCACTGCGATTGGCATATCAATATAGACACTAAAATCAGGTGTCAAAACAGCATAATATTGTTTTAATTTTTGTGTTACCTTTTCTGGATTATCATAAACCTCATTAAATAGCCAGTCGTATGTAAAAAAATGAATAGTTTTATTTTGGTTAGCAGTATCATTGTTTTTAGCGCGTGTATAACACCATAAATCTATTTTTTCAACATTGATATCTTGATTGCGAATAAATGGCATATCATATTTACCGACTGTTTCAAATTCATTGCGTACTAGTTTTCGTTTATTCTTAACTTTCCCTTGTTCGTATTCAGTAGGTATTTCAAAGTCTTGTGATTTAATTAATGCAGCGATCTTTGCATTATCCATGCTTACCAGCCTTTATGCTTTCTAACCACTGTTTGCGATATTCATTCAAACTTAATTCATTAGCCCCACCAGCAAAGTCATGGTCATAATTTTGAACACAATCATCTTCCCAACCGCAAACAGGGCAAATATCATGTTCAATATTAATTTCGTATTGTTCACAACAAGCACATTTATGTGGTAATTTATACATTTCGATTAAACTTTTCATTTTATTTTTCTCCTTAATTTTTCTAAATTTTTTCATTCTTCTATCCTTGGCAAAATACTTTCTTCCCAATATCTTATACCACTTGAAGGATTAAAATAAGTAACAATTTGTCCACCCTTCGATACAATCGCAAATTCATTAGTATTAGGATTATACATATAAGTCGAACCACGACTATCTGTTTTTGTCAAAGTACCGTAAGAATTTGATTTTACAAAGTTTTTTGCTTTAGCTAGATATTCTTCTTTTGTCTTTGTATTGGTATTTCTTCCATGCCGGTTATAGTGATTTAATAATGATTCTTCAGAAATCCAATCATCACCCCACAAACCGCTGGCATTACCTCCTCCACCCATTATAGCACCTCTTTCTCATTTTTCCTCCTTCTAATTTATCCGTCGTAAAAATTCATTAGTGCTATATTAAAATAACAAATAAATTTATAATTTAATCGTTTTACTGCCACAAATAAAACAATTCAAAAATCACAAAATTTTGGATTAAAAAAGCCAGTTATTCACTGGCTATCTTATGATTAAAATTCCTGGTACTCCATCAACAAAAATGTAGAACATTTTTTGGTGTTCAAACGCAGGTGCACTTGGCAGGGGGTAAAGGAATTGAACCCTTATGAGCGGTTTTGGAGACCGCCATTCTACCATTAAATTAACCCCCTACGGTTAATAACTCATTTTAACCAATATCTTAATAATTGTCAAATTATGTTTTGTTAAACGAGTTTCAACCAAAGTTGATTTAAAACTCTTAAGCCTTTTTCACTGGCGATGATATGTGTTGGCGTAATTGTTATTAAATCATTTTCAAGCAAGAACTGAATTTCCTTTTCTTTACCTTTTAATAAATCTTTTGTGACGCCAGTTCGTAATCGTAACCCTAACATAATTTGTTCAGCACGAATACTGTCAGCTGTTCGTGTTTCTCCTGTTTCAGGATGATAATGTAATATATCATTACTGTTACAAAACCTTTGATTGTTCAAGAGAGAATGTGCCCCTGCCCCAAAACCAACGTATTCACCACCAATCCAATAGACTAAATTGTGCTGTGATTCATAACCCTTGCGCGCATAGTTGCTGACTTCATAACGTTTAAATTCGATTGGTAAATTAACAAGTTCGTCGGTTTCCATAACACAGTGATCATCTTTAGTTAACGAGTAAATTGAAATGTGTTGAATCAGATTCAAAACAGATGCCGGTGGCGTCACAAAAGGATGACCAGGAATATCTTTGATTAAATCAATTGAAACGTTGTCAAAATATTCGTGAGCCAACTTTATGGCATCGATAGCCTGTTTAACGTCGTGTAAACGCCCTAGATTACGCAAAGTCGCTAAATCAAAGGATTGCACCCCAAGACTAAGTCGATTAACGCCAAAATGTCGATAAGCTTCGCATTTCGCACGAGTTAAAGAATTTGGATTGGCTTCCAGAGTAACTTCGCCACAACATTTCGGTAATAATCTGAACAACTTTTCTAACTGATTTGGCGTTAATAAACTGGGTGTACCACCACCAATGTAAATCGTTTTAACTTCATAAGCACTGAAATCGAAAGCACGAATTTCATCACACAAATATGTTAAATATTCATCTACTTTTTGGATTTGCGTACAAGAAACAAAGTCACAATAGCCACACCTTTTTTCGCAAAAAGGAATATGCACATAAACCGACAATGGTTTCATCAGATTTTTAAAATCTCCACAAAAGCCTCACTCGGAACTTCGACACTACCCAACATTCGCATCTTCTTTTTACCGGCTTTTTGTTTTTCCAGCAGTTTCATTTTACGTGTAATATCACCACCATAACATTTCGCAAGAACATCTTTGCGTAAAGCCTTGACGGTTTCACGAGCAATAATTTTACCACCGACGGCAGCCTGAATCGGCACTTCAAACATTTGTCTGGGAATAATGTCTTTCAAACGTTCTGCCAAAGCTTTGCCCTTAGTGTATGCGACAGATTCGTGCACAATCAAAGATAAGGCATCACAAATTTTGCCATTCAATAAAATATCCATTTTAACCAACTTGGATGTTTGATACCCAGCAGGCTCATAATCCAAACTAGCATAACCGTGACTGCAACTTTTCATACGGTCAAAGAAATCATAAACAATCTCGTTCAGTGGAATTTTAAAATTCAGTAAAGTACGATTATTTTCCAGATGCTGCATATCAACAAAAATGCCACGCTTATTGGTTGCCAAATCCATCAACGCACCAATGTATTCTGGTGGCGTCCACATTTTTAAGTTAACAATTGGTTCTTCATAGTAATCAATTTCAGCAGGTTTTGGTAAATTACTGGGATTAGAAACATTCAAAGTACGGCCGTCCACCGTGTGGACAATGTAGCTAACACTGGGAGCTGTTGTAATAATATCTAAATTAAATTCGCGTTCCAAACGTTCTGTGATAATTTCCATATGCAAAAGGCCTAAAAAGCCAACACGGAAACCAAAACCTAATGCCGTACTAGTTTCTTTAGTAAATTCTAGGCTGGCATCATTCAGTTTTAATTTTTCCAAAGCATCTTTAAGTTCGCCATATTTATCACCAGC
Source organism: Clostridia bacterium (assembly GCA_045588915.1). GTDB lineage: Bacteria > Bacillota > Clostridia > Christensenellales > UBA1242 > RGIG8050. The sequence goes on along the minus strand of JAZNFA010000008.1, from coordinate 54,464 downwards.
GATTGGATAAATACCCGTAAAAACAACAGGAAGAACTTCCTTGTAGCCAGGCAGAGCCGCACAAGGGTTTTCTGCCGATGTAATCGTATCACCAATCTTAATCTCACTAACGGCTTTAATGCTGGCACAGAGATAACCAACATCACCAGCACTAAGTTCATCACAAGGCGTTTGCTTCGGTGTAAAGAAACCAACTTCGGTGACTTCAAATTCCTTATTCGCTGCCAACATTTTGATTTTGTCGCCAACTTTAACTTTGCCATCAAACAAACGCACCAAACAAACAGCGCCTAAGAAATTATTATAATAACAATCGAACAAAAGTGCTTTTAAAGGTTGATTAACGTCGCCTGTCGGTGCCGGCAGTAATTCGATAACTTGTTCTAAGACTTGGTCAATGTTAGTTCCATTTTTCGCCGAAATTGCCGGTGCCAAACCAGACGGAACACCAATGACTTGTTCGATTTCGGTACGGACAGCTTCAACATTCGCGGCAGGTAAATCAATTTTATTGATAACAGGTAAAATTTCTAAATGATTATCAATGGCAAGATATGCATTCGATAAAGTTTGCGCTTCCACACCTTGCGTCGCATCAACAATCAAAATTGCGCCTTCACACGCAGCCAAAGAACGCGAAACTTCGTACGTAAAATCCACGTGTCCGGGTGTATCAATCAAGTTCAAAACGTATTCTTCGCCTTTGTATTGATACAGCATTCTGGTCGGCGTTAATTTAATGGTAATACCACGTTCACGTTCCAATTCCATACTGTCCAAAAGTTGAGCTTCCATATCACGCTTTGCCACAGTATTTGTAATTTCCAACAAACGGTCAGCCAAAGTCGACTTGCCGTGGTCAATATGTGCGACGATACAAAAGTTCCGAATGTGTTTCACATATATATATTAACGTTTTTTTTCAGTCAATGCAATGTAAAGATTGTAATAACCAATTTCGCCAGTTGTTGTAAACAATTGCCATAACATATCTTTCAGTTCCATAATCTTATTATTTACGGTAAACTGTGATTGTATGCGTGAAACATTTGTCGAAGTTGGTATCATTGTTAAAATAGTCCGCAGTGGCGACTATGATGCTCGTTTAGCTATTTTTACCGGCAAAGGTTTACAATGGCGTACAATTAAAGGCGTATTTCGTCCCAAAGCTAAATTTGCAGCATCTTGTGGTTTGTTTACCGTGGCAGAGTTTACCATTTCGGGACAATCTGTGACCGGTATCAATGTTTTGGTTGCGCCGTATACATTGGCCAAAGATATTCACCGTTATTACTTGGCTTGCAGTTTTGCCGATGCATTATTACATTTAGATTTCGTGGAACAAGCACCACAAGCTTTAATCAATGCTGTCAATGCTTTCACAGCATTAGGTACGACCGAACAAAGTTGCTACCCTCTTTTTTTGGATTTCTATCGCAACAGTTTGGAAATTCTCGGTTACCAAATTGATATCGAATATGACCGTGAAAACTTAACGCACAGCCAAGCCAAAAAATTGGTTTTACAAATGATTGAAGCTTATCGTCAATATGTTGATTATGAAATTCAGTTTTGTGAAAAATTATATCTCGATGTTTGACATTACATAATTAAAAGCTTCTAAAAAACCAAATTTATTACCAGTGTCAAAATGTTTCGCTTTGGTCACTATAATGTTTTTGTGTGGAATTTGGTTCAGCCCTTGCACAATATCATTGCCTAAATTTTGACAAAAACCGGACGGCAACAAATATCGCCCCACAGCCACCAAATTACTGGTCGGTTTTTGTGGCTTTTCGATGATTTGTCCGTCTTTGGTAATGATACCGTAGCGATGTGCATCTTGCCAATTGACTGTCGACGCAATCAAGGCTGGTTGACCGGTTTTCGCATAAACATCCAACATTTCACGTGTCGGATTCGCTTCAAAGAAAACATCATCACAGTATGCCAAAACAAAAGGTTCATCGCCAACAAAACTGCTGGCATATTTTACACAATCGGCAACGCCCTGTGGCAACGGCACACGCCGAAAATATAAATTTAATCCTTGAAAAAAATTAGTGGTTTTGACAACGGGGACGGCATCTTGTGTTTCCGTCATCCGTCGTTGCAAATAATCATCAACTTCGTAATTTTTGTCCAAATAATTCATCAAACATTCACGACCCCGACCAATTAAAATTAAAACATCGGTAATGCCGGCGTCTTGTAATTCTTGTAAAATGTAATGAATGACGGGTTTGTCGCCCAATGGTAACATTTCTTTCGGGACGGCTTTGGTAATTGGCAAAAAACGGGTGGCATACCCACCCGCCGTTATGATTGCCTTGGTAATTGATTGCATATCGTTATATATGCAAAGAAAAAACACGGCGTGCGCCGTGTTTTTTGTTTTAAAATTTTTATGATTTCTTCGCCAATGATTGTTCAATTAAAGTTGTTACTTGTGGAGCAAGGATTAACAAAGCAATCAAAACAATCACACCAATGATACAATAAATCAATTGTGATTTTGCATTTTTACGTTTGGTATCATCATCAGCCGTAAAGAATTTAAATGCAATGAAAATTGCCAAAATAACTGTACCTGCTGTTAAAATACCCAAGCCAGCACTAATAACACCATTGATCTTATCAATAATGTTATCCAAATTAGTTTCACTTAAATCTGCCATTGGTTTTAATTTCATTTTTTTGTTTTTCTCCTTTTTTATTTTTAACTATTTTTAGTTTATTATACCAATAAAATGCTGTCAAACGAATTTTAGTGGTTTTTACGATTGTTTAAACTTCAAATAGTTGACTTTGCCATTTTCGGTATATAACCGAATGTGTGATGCATCTTGGACAAAGACCATTGGGTCACCGGTATTTCCGTGTGGTTGATACAATACGGCAATTGGCAATGTGATGGTATGTGCTGGCGTTTCGGTTTCCGAACCTTCTTCGGTAACAGTATCGTCGGTAACCGTTTCCGGCACAACTTCAATGTTGGTTGTGCTGCCGGTTGGTCTGACCTTGACAACGGTTGTACCATTTTGGATATAGATAACATCACCATAGACGGCAAGAACTTTTTCAACGTTGTCATATAAAGACTGTCCGTCAAAAATCATTTCTGTACCATCGACAGTATAGCGATATAACTTACTATCAATTGTACAATAACTGTTTGCATAAATTTGGATGTTAGCGTCTTCTTTAATTCCCCACGTTTCTTCAGGTTGCACATAAGTATAATCAACATAATTATGTTCGTTAATTTGACATAGACCGAAACCGGTTGTTGTGGTCGCATTTTTGACTGTAGCCGAAAAAACGAATTGTGCGTTACCATTTTGTAAAGGTGTTACTGCCAAAGGTTTAAATGTTGTGCCTTTTTCTGCACCACCTTCACTGGCAAGTAATTCGGCTTCATCACCTTTAATTGCATAACGATACAATAAATTACCCATAAAATTATCTTCACGCGCTTTGGTATAATAAACGTAACTCATTACGCCACCGTAAACTTTATCCAGAGTCTCGTTGGTATTTTGAGTATAATAATTAGCACTCGGGAAAACAACGTCATTAACTTTTTCGTCAATGGTTGTAACTTTCTTATCTTTAACATTGATTTTTTTAATTGTACCTTCAGTCGCATCTTTTTCAACTTCGTGAACTAATAAATAAATACTATCAGCGCTATCGGCCCAAACAGTAAAATTTTCAGTAGTCAAATCAGCACATTCCGTTGTGTAGATTAAAGTATGATTTTTACCGTCCAAATCAACTCGGAAAAAATCTAAATAGTCAGACAATAAGTTACCACGATTATCATATCGGTTATGTGGTGAAACATATATCAATTGTTTACCAAAAACCCACATTGCCGTTTGGTCGTGTCCAGCAATCTTAGGCACAACTGCTTCAATTTTACAACCATTCTTGCCAATATCTTCCCAATCTTTTACGCCAACAACTTTTGTGTTATAGCCTTCATCGCCCGGTTGTAATTTAATTTTTTCGCCTTGGTCATTCGTCGAAGTATTATCGTATTCATAAGTTAAGTTTGGTTGTCCATCGACTAACTTCATACGATAAATACCTGCATCCATCATTTTGCCGTGTGCGAAGTATTCATTATCGCCATATTTAATTTCTGACGTTGCAATACTGTCGCCAACAAAGTACAGATAATCATCTACCAAAACTGATGCTGTGCCATTACCAGAAACAACTAAGCCAGCAGGAATGTTTTTGATACCTGAATTAAATTTGGGATCAATATTTGCGACAATCGCCCAAATAATACCACTTGCAGCGACAACAACGGTTAACAATATTAACGCCATTTTTTTAGTAAGAAATTTAGCCATATCAATAATTATACCAATTATAACCTGATAACGCAAATTTTATTTATTTTAAAGAAAGCTTCAATTCTAGGCATAAAAAAAGTTCCATTAAAGGAACTTTCGTATTTTGGAGCTCCCGGTCAGATTCGAACTGACGACCTACTGATTACAAGTCAGTTGCTCTACCAACTGAGCCACGGAAGCACGTAACACATTATGCGTTACTTTAAGAAAAATGTCAACAAGTGATTATTATTTTTTTTCAGCTTTTTCTTCTTCGGCTTTACGTTGATGATAATTTTTATAACCGACACGTTGATTATCTGCACCATCCCATTTACGTGCGCCAGTTACCATTATACCCAAGAAAATTGCGCCAGCCAACGCAACAGCAATAATTGGCATAATTAAATTATTTGGAATTACAATAGCAGATGTTAAACACAAGAAAGCACCAATTAAACAAACAGCACCAAGCAAAATTAAAAATTTACGACTAATCACACCATTGCTTCCCATAAAGATACCGTCTAACAAAAACTTCAAACCAACGACACCAGATAAAATTGTTGCACCCCACGCTACCGAATACCAAGAAAACATTTCAGCTGTTGCAGGGATTTCCTTCAATAACCAAAGTACTAAAACAGCGACAACGCCTAAAATAATTAAAATACGTGAAAAAAATTTTTTATCCATACTTGTATTATAATGCATTTATAAAAACATAGCAAGCAATATCCCGAGTCCTGCAACAATTGTTCCCATCGTAGCGAAGAAAGTAAAAACTTTCCATTTAGATTTTGGCGTTTTGCCATAAACCTTACCAGTTTGTCCATTTACATAAAGTTCGTACTTTTTACCTTTATATTCCGTATGTCCAACATAAATCGGCAAAAGCGCATATTTATATTTAACATTAGTAATTCCCATATCAAGTTTTAAATTTACTATACGTACCCCACTATGTTGATGTTGAATCTTACCACGAATCACTTCTTCCATTTGGTGTTTTGCATCATCCCAAGCTTGTGTTGGTTCTTTGGATGCCTGGCTTACGCCATATCCAGAAAGATAGGCTTGCTGAAATGGTTTACTTTTTTTGGTATCAAATGGCTGCAATGATTTAAGGGTTTTTGCTGTAATTTCTTCGTTTGCCAAAACTAAAATATCATCAAAAATATGTTTATCAATACCGTATAATGAATGATGGAAATCTTCAGTTTGTGTAACTGTTTCACCATCGACATCGACAGAAACTGTATGTGAAACAATTTGAATTCCATTATATTTTGTAACAACACACGCATCAAAATTAAACACAGGAAAATAAACACCGTGTAATTGACGATTTGCAACCATTTGCTTAAAATCATTTGGTGCAAAATAACGTTTTGACAACCAAGTATGCACTTTTTTTTGTACTTCTTCTTTACTTAAATTGAATAAAACAACGGCATCAGGACGCACACCAGGAATTTCTTTAATTTCATTAATATTATTCGCACCACAGTAATCACATTCAGCAACAATATCAAATTTAGAAATAATACTCTTTGCACCACAATGTTGACATTGAAAAACAGAAGCATCTTTTTGCCAAGTTGGTGCATTCATTAGTAATTCACTAAAAGATTTTTCAAGGTTACCGCCTTGATCAGTCACTAATAAAGCATTACCACATTTTTGACACATCAAAACTTGGTTTTGCGCATCAAAAACCAAATCACCATGGCATTTTTCACACTTTTGCGTTACACCGGTTTCGTTTACTGTTGACATTATAATTTATTTCCACATTCTGAACAAAATTTTGAACCAGCTTTAATTGCTGCACCACATTTACTACATGCATTATTAGCACTTAACTTAGCACCACAATCTGGACAGAATTTAACCTTTGCACCAACACTTGCGCCACATTGTGGGCAGAATTTTTTACCAGCTGTGTTAGTTGTTTCTGATTCACTCATTTGGGAAAACATACGACCCATATTTGCACCCATTCCCATTCCCATACCAGCACCAAGCATTGAACCAGCCATTCCAGGGTTTTTCGCCGCTTCACGTAAAGCATCTGCTTGTGCCAAACGCATTTCAACATCGGTTGTACCACGTCGCATCATTGCAGCTGTATTTTTATCTAATGCTTTTTCCAATTCTTCGGGTAAAGATAAGTTTTCAATAGTTAATTTAACTAATTCCAAACCAATGCTTTTGAAATGCTCGCTTAAACTTGCTTTAACACGATCACCTAATTCATCTAAGTTTGCAGCAAAATCCAAAATCGATAAGTTACTTTCGCCAATTGCATCGGTAATGCCTGAAATTAAAACACTACGTAAATGGTCGGTAATATCTTCAGTAACAAAAGATTGTCCTGAACCAGATAATTCACTTAAAAAGACATACGCATCTTTCACACGGAAACTATATGTACCAAAACCACGAACACGAACTGCACCATATTCTTTATCACGAATTGTAATTGGATTTGGTGTTCCCCATTTTTGGTTAGTGAATTGTCTTGTCGAAACAAAATAAACATCACTACGGAAAGGGTTTTGAAAACCATACTTCCAAGACATCAATTTAGTAAGCACAGGAATACTTTTCGTATCTAATTTATAATAACCTGGTAAAAATACATCTGCCATTTTACCTTGTGTAGCAAATACAACATTTTGACCATCACGTACAGTTAAAACAGAACCTTTTGAAATGTAATCGTCCTTCATATCGTACTTATGAATCAAAACGTTGTTTGAATTATCTTTCCATTCAATATTTTTTAATAATGCCATTTCTTATTTTCCTCCATATATATGATATAAGGTTACCACTTTTCTAAGATTCAAGCAATAAATTTTACGAGTGAACGATATACATTGATATGGGCACAATTTGTGATTTATATGATGGTTGGGAATATTATGTTGCCCGTGCTGAACATGAATATAGCAATAAAAATCTTACAACAGCACTAACCGAAGCCAAACTTGCACAAAAATATGCCAAAACCAAAGCACAACAAAGCGCTATTGGAATCTTCATTGCCAAATGTTACACAGCTTTAGGTAATTATGAAAAAAGTACACAAATATATCGTGCCCTAATTAAAGAAGGTTCTTACCTGCCACCAATTATGGTAGGTATTATGTATAACCACTTAGAAGAAAAACAAAACACAAAAATAAAGAATAACATCACTGTGGTGAAACTTTTTGCCGACAACGGAGATAACGACAAAGATGATTGAAGTAGTAATGTTATTTTTAGGCTCTGTCATTGGCGCTGGTTTTGCCACAGGTGCTGAAATTATTACTTTTTTTGGTAAATTCGAATTACCTATTTGGTGCATTAGTCTCATTATTGGATTAACAATGTTTGTCGTCATAACTTTACAAGTGCTACTTAATTACCCTTCCACTAACAAACAAACACAAATAAAAACAACAAATAAACTTTTTAGTAAAATTAGTGACGTTTTTTTTATACTGATTTATTTTATTCTCTTTACAGCAATGACGGCAGGCATAAATTCATTAATGAATATTGGTATGACGATTACTTCACTCGTAATTAGTTTCATAATTGTTTTATTCGGTTTTCAACATTTATCACGCTTTAACACTTATATTGTCGCGATTATCATTGTTTTAATTATCAGCACAGCATTACCACATATATTTATACAACCCAAAATATTGACAAATTGGCAACACATACCCACAAGTTTCATTTGGGCTTTTCTGTATGCTGGTTTAAATTGTTTTGTTTTCCCTGAACTCATTCAAGCCGCAGCAAAACGTCATAAACGTCATACCATACTGAGTGCTGGATTTTTTACATCTTTAATCATAACTATCTTAGTTGAATTCATTTTAACTACAATAAAAAACACTCACACGCAAAATGCCTCTATTCCACTATTAACTGCTTCTCCGAACTTTATCACAGTAATTGTGATATTGTTTGCTATTTTAACAAGCCAATACACGGCATTATTTGCCATTAACCAGCGTTTAGCGAATTTACTACCCAAGAAAAAATTCCGACCACCGTTTAGAATCGCCGGAATTTGCATACTTACTTTTTTTTGTTCTTTCTTAGGTTTTAATACAATTATTAATTTTGCCTATCCCCTAATAGGAGCATTTACTTGCGTTTTTTTGTTGTTTTCTTGCTTGAAGTCTTAGATTCAATTTCTTCTACTTTTTCGCTAACTTCTTCTGTGGTTTCAGTTGGATTTTCAACAACTTCAGCTGCCATTTTTTCCATATTTAATTTGTTAATTGCTTCTTCATTAACAATCCCTTGTACTGCATCAATAACAAAAGTCATTTCAACAACATTTTTATCATCACCAATATTTAAAGTAACTGTTTTGAAATTAGGTGCTTCTTCACGAATATCTTTAATGCGTCCTAATAAACCAGAAATCATTTTAACTTTTACACCTGGACGAAGACTGTCCAACATTGACATATAATCTTCTTGTGCTTTTTTTTGTTTACGACCTGAAGTAAACAAGAATACGGCCATTGCTACCACAACAAGGCCTAACATTATGTATGAAACAATATTACTTACCATAGTAGCAATTATATCTTAACAAAATCAAGAATACAACCAAAATTTTTGTCGGATTTTAGGAACAATGAACATCGTCGTGATAAAAACGTTGGTAAAAAGCTTTTTTATAAGCCACAAAGCGATCCTCACGAATTGCTGTACGAATATTTCTAACTAAATTCAAGGTCCAGTGAATGTTATGCAAAGATAACAAACGAGCACCAAACATTTCACCAACTGAAATTAAATGTCGAATATAAGCTTTAGTATAGTTACGACAAGCATAACATTGACAATCAGATTGTATCGGCGTAAAGTCGGTTTGATATTTTTGATTACGAATATTGATATTTCCGTCATCAGTAATTGCCATACCGTGACGTGCCATACGAGTTTGATATACACAGTCGAACATATCAATACCATTTTCGATACCTTCGAAAATATAGTCTGGCGTTCCAGCACCCATCAAATAATGTGGAACTTCTACTGGCAAGTGTGGTGCAAGATTTTGTAAATGCTCACGTAAAACAGTAAAAGGTTCACCAATAGCTAAACCACCAACAGCGATTCCGTGCTTCATATAAGGCAACGCATTTTCCAAACTCTTTAAACGGAGATCTTTATAAAAATTACCTTGTATAATTGGGAACAACGCTTGTTTTGGATTTTGATGAGCGATATAACATCTACGTAACCAATCCACAGTACGTGCGTCAGCAGCAATAACTTCTTCTTTAGTAGCTCCGTAAGGTGTACAAATATCTAATTGCATAATAATATCAGCGCCTAGTTTATTTTGAACCTCCATATTACTTTCTGGGGTAAATTTAAAAAGTTTGCCATCAATATGGCTTTTAAAAGAAACACCATCGTCATCAAGTTTACGTAAATTTTCCAAAGAAAAAACCTGGAAGCCACCACTATCGGTCAAAATCGGAGCATTCCAATTCATAAACTGATGTAACCCTCCAGCTTGAGCAACAATATCTGCACCTGGGCGTAAGAAACAATGGTAAGTGTTTGCAAGAATAATTTCTGCACCAGCATCGGCAACTTCTTCCGGAGCTAAGCCTTTAACAGATGCCCTTGTGCCAACTGGCATAAAAATTGGCGTTTCAATGTCACCGTGTGGTGTATGAAAAACTCCAGTTCTTGCAAAACATTCAGATGATTTTGCTTCAACTTCAAAAGAAAAATATTCATTATTCATAATTAAATTCCCTATGTGTTGTTGTTTTAAATAAATCGTAAATCACATCATTTTTATTTGCCCCAAGGTTTAAGATACGATAAATCGTAGTAGTAATTGGCATATATACCCCATATTTTTGCGCTAATTGATACATTGCCTTGGTTGTTCCAACACCTTCGGCCGTACCAATGTTATCAGACAAACGGTCTTGTATATATTCTTCACCATAACGACGGTTATGACTGTTTTTACTAAATAACGTAGCTTCAAAATCACCGAGATGACTCATACCAAAAGCAGTCATTTTATTACCACCCATTTTTTCAATCAAAAGAGAAACTTCATAACAACCACGTGCCATTAAAGCACCTTTGAGTGATGACTTACCTAAACCATCCAAAAAGCCAGCCGCAATTCCCATTACATTCTTAGCAGCTGCACCAACTTCAACACCAATCAAATCATCACTACTTAAAATAGAAATTAAAGGACTTTCAAATTTATTAATCAAATGCTTAACTGTTGCTTCATTATCTCCAGAGATAATCATTACATTTGGTTGATTTGCTGTTAATTCTTCAATATGTCCAGGTCCGACCCAAACACAAATATGATTAGAATCATCTATATTTTTGCGCAAAATTTCACTCAAACGCTCTCCAGTGTTTTGGTCAATCCCTTTCATACAAAGGACAAACGTTTTATTTTTAGGTTCTTGTTGCGCAATCGTTTTAGCAAACTCTTGCATTGCTTGTGCACTGATTGCAATAATGATTGTGTCAGCAAAATTGATTGCTTCGGACAAATCCGTACTATATCGCAAATTTTTTGGCATCTCGATATAACCATTTTTGTGGGTTTTACGCAGCTCAGCAAAATATTTATCTTCGGCACGTCCCCACATCATTACATCATTATATAATTTTTCTATTTGATACCAGGCATGAAAAGAAGCCCAACGACCACAACCTAAAACACTAATTTTATTCATATTGACAATTATAACAATAATTCTAATTGCAAACAATTAAAATCTGCGTAATAATATTTTATGGGGTTATTTAACTTATTGAAAAACGGTTTAACAATCGAAAAGAAAAAAATTCAACCAGAACCTGAAGTTACAGAAGAAGAAAATAATATTTATGAAGAACCTACGATGCCGACATCTGTAACTCCTGAACCAACTACAACGATACCGACACAACAACCAACAATGGAAGATCAACGCTTAGAAGCGGCAAGCGTACTTTTAGGTGACAATGGTTTAACCAGTGGAACTACTCCATCGTTGATTCAAATCACACAACCAGCGCCTACACCAGCTCCACAACCGACAGTTATTCAACAGGTCGTGGAAACACCACAACCACAAATTTTTAACACACATAACAATCTTTCTGGCAACTTTGACAATGCTCTATTAGGTCAAGTCAGTGCAAACCAAAATTTATTAGTAATTGCGCCACAAACATCGGCTGAGATTTCAACAATTTTAACAAACCTAGCAAATGGTAATGCGTGTATTGTTTCTCTATCGAAATTTACCACAACAGATGGTCAACGTTTCTTAGATTATATTTGTGGTTTTGTTAATGCAATTGGTGGTATGATTATGCAAAAAACTGCAACAGAATTTATCTTAGCTCCCAAAGGTGTTAACATAAAAAACAATTAATTTTCATCACTATTTGTTAAAATTTCAACACCGTTCGCTGTAATCAGGACGGTGTTTTCATAATGCGCACTTAATGCTCCATCCGTTGAAATTACTGTCCAACCATCAGGAGCAACTTTTACCTTATTGTTTTTACTTTGAAAAATCATTGGCTCAATACAAACGGCAGTATTTATCTGAAATTTTTTACGAGTATGTTGTTGTAAACTTGAATTGCGCACAATGTAATTAGGAATCAGTGGGTCTTCGTGTAAATTTTTACCAATACCATGACCACAATAGTTTTCCAAAATACTATAATTGCCAAGTTTATCAATATAATTTTCAATTGTCTTGCCGACGATTGCTACTTCAATGCCAGGTTTAATTTTTTCAACAGCACGATAAAAACAGTTTCTAGTAACATTAATTAATTCTTGTGCTTGCGCCGAAATTTTACCAACAGCAAATGTACGACAAGCATCAGTGCAAATACCATTAAATCCTGCACCACAATCAACAGTAATGATGTCACCATCATTTAAAACTTTATCTGTTGGAATACCGTGAATAATTTCTTCATTAACACTAGTGTTACAAGCATATTGATAATCATAAACACCCTTAAAGCAAGGATAACATCCTTGTTGAAGAATATAATTTTCTGCTAGTTTATCAACATCACGTGTTGTCATACCTGCATGTAAATTTTGGCGAATATGTTTAAACGTATCCGCCAAAACTTTACCAGCAAAACGCATATTTGAAATTTGTGCAGCTGTTAATTGCTTCATAATTTTGCAACCGTATCCTTTACCAAAGCATACGTATCTGCAGGTGTATTTTCAATCTTATCTTGAACAACAAATAATTTATTTGCCTTACGATAGAAATCTAAAATTTCGCCATTATTCAATTTAAAGTTTTCCAAACGTTTTTGAATAACTTCGGCTTTATCATCATCACGTTGATACAAGTCAGTACCACCACATTTTTTGCATTTATCAATAGCATCCCAACGTGTTGAGTGAATTGTACCACAGTTACGACACATATAACGACCACCTAAACGAGTTTGAACAATATCATCGGTCACTTCAATAGCAATAACCAAATCAACTTTTAAAACTTTGTCTAGTGCGATTGCTTGATTTAAAGTACGGGGAAAACCATCTAAAATGACACCTTTCGCACAGTCAGGTTGACTAATACGATCCATTAAAACTTCAATGGTTACTTCATCAGGTACCCATTTTCCAGTCGAAACATACGATTCAACTTTTTTACCAAGTGGTGTTTGTTTAGCGATTTGTTCACGGAACAAATCGCCGGTAGAAATATGGACCAAGCCAAAATCTCGCACCAAGAAACCTGCCATACTACCCTTGCCACTACCACTGGCACCATTTAATATAATATTCATAATTCCCCCTTTCGGCTTTTACTTATTATTTCAAAAAGCCTTTATATTGCTTCATTAGCATTTGATTTTGAATTGATTTGTCGAATTCCAAAGCTACAGAAACCAACACTAACATACCAATTGAGGTAAATGCTGTAGTCAAAGAATCCCCTTTGATTGCCGGAATACTGGTAAACAGTAATGATGGAACCATCGAAACCAACATTAAGAAGATTGCACCAAAGAATGTAATTCGATGTGAAACTTTCTTTAAATAATCTGCCGTTGGTTTACCTGGGCGATATCCCAAAATAAAACCACCGTTACGTTGAATTTGCAAAGCTACTTCTTCTGGATTAAATGTCATAGTTGCATAGAAATAGGAAAATCCTAAAATCAACAACGCAGTAACGACAATATTAATCCATGTTCCAGTACCCATATAGGTTTGGTACCAATCATAAGCTTTAATTACACCTTGATTATTGAATGATAATAACATTTGCATAATCAATTGTGGAAAATTAACAAGTGCTGTCGCAAAAATAATTGGCATAACACCAGTAGCATTCAATTTAATTGGAATATTAGTTGATTGCCCACCATACATTTTATTTCCTTTTACTTGTTTTGCATAAGTAACAGGAATACGACGTTCAGATAAATCGAACATAACGATAAAGGCAAAAATAAAAACCAACAAAACGATAAATACAACAGGTGTAGTTACTGCATCGATACCTTCAGTAAAGATTTTCATAATACTGCTGGTAAATGCTGTTATGCCAGAAGTCAAAATACCAACAAAAACAAGCATACTCATACCATTCGCAATACCGATTTCGGTGATTTTATCACCAATCCATACGGTTAACATCGTACCAGCAACTAAAGAAATTACAACCAATACTTGCACCAAAAAATCAGGAGCAGCCGACCACAATAAGGTTTTACTGCTAACTGTATTTACAGCTACTACAATCGCAATAGCTTGAACTAAAGCCAAAACTAATGCAACATAACGTGTAATAACTGCAATTTTCTTACGTCCTTCACTACCTTGTTTTGATAAACGAGCCAATGCAGGAATTGCTACCGTTAATAATTGAATTACGATTGATGATGTAATGTATGGAGAAACACCAATTGCAAACCAAGCACCTTTCGATAAAGCTCCACCAGTTAAAGATGATAATAAACTTAAAAAACTATCTGAACCATCTGCACTTACGGCAGACGCGAAGACTTCAGGGTCAATACCAGGAATAGGTAAAAAACATCCTATCATATAAACCAGCATTAACCCTATCGTCAGTAGAATTTTATGACGCAAATCTTTTTGTGCAAAGGCTTCGCGTAATGTTTTTAACATTTCTTAATTTCTCCACCAGCTTTTTTAATTTTCTTTTCTGCTTCTTTTGTCCATGCATTAGCAGTTACTTTCAAAGCAACTTTTAATTCACCATCGCCCAAAATTTTAATACCATATGCACCCACTTTAGAAATTATACCCTTTTCTAAAAGAATTGCAGCATCAACTTGAGCATTAGCCTTAAATTGATTCAAAGCACTAACATTAACAATAGCATATTCCTTTGAAAAAATATTGGTAAAACCACGTTTTGGTAAACGACGCATTAAAGGCATTTGACCACCTTCAAAGCCTGTACGTAAACCAGCACCAGAACGTTGTCCAGCACCTTTTTGTCCACGGGTTGAAGTCTTACCCATACCGCTACCGATACCACGACCGACGCGACGTTTTTTTGTTTTAGCCAACGGATGTGGCGACAATTCATTGATAATCATGATGTACTCCTTAAATTATTTCAACTTTTACTAAGTGTTCCAATTTTTTGCAAGCACCCAAAGTAGATGGTAAATTTGGCAATTCACGAGTATCACCAGGGCGACTTAATTTTAATGCTTTTGCTGTACGGATTTGACGTTTTGTGCAAGAAGCAATACCGTGAATCATTGTTACACGGATTTTACCATTAGCAACTGGCTTTGCAGTTTTCTTTTCTGCTGCTTTTGGTGCAGCTTTGACTGCTGGCTTAGCTGTTGCTTTTGTTGTTGCTGTTTTAGTAGCTGTAGCTTTTGGTGCAGCAACTTTTGCAGCTGTTGTAGTTTTAGTATTAGCTGCCTTAGTCGCAGTAGCTTTTGGAGCTGCTGCTTTTACTGTAGTAGCTTTTGTTGTAGCAGCCTTAGTAGCTGTTGCCTTTGTTGCTGCTGTTTTTGTTGTTTTTGTTGTTTTTGTTGTAGTTTCTGCCATTTTAATATTCCTCCTTAAATTTCTTCTACGGATTTACCGCGTAAGCGTGCCACTTCTTCACGGGTACGCATTTTTGTAATGGCTGCCATAGTTGCTTTCACAACATTCATTGCGTTAGTTGAACCATAGCATTTTGCAGTTACGTCTTCATAACCAGCTAATTCAAGTACAGCCTTAACTGCTCCACCAGCAATTATACCAGAACCACCTTTTGCAGGCAATAACAATACACGTGTTGTACCGAATTTACCAACCATACGGTGTGGAATAGTTGCATTACTAATTGGCACATTTTTGAAATTCTTTTTAGCATCGCTTTCTGCTTTTTTAATTGCTTCTGCAACTTCACGAGCTTTACCTGAACCTACAGCAACCATACCTTTTTTATTACCCATAACAACAACAGCGTTGAAACGTAAGGTACGACCACCTGCAACAACTTTGGTAATACGGTTAACACCGATTAATTTAGATGACAAACCATTTTGTTCATCTTCACTTTGTTGACGTGGTTTACGAGGACCAGCATTTGAATATAAAGCTTTTTTACTGGTATCACGAGCATTAGCACGCAATTCTTTACCAGTTGTAGATAATAATGTGTTTGCACTAACTGCTTCTTTTTTTACTTGTTCTTCCATTAGAATTTCAATCCTCCTTTTCGTGCACCCTCAGCGACTTCAGCAACACGACCTGTATAAACGTAACCATTACGATCAAAAACAACTGTTTTAATTTTTTTAGCTAATGCAGCTTTTGCTAATTCTTCACCAACAATGTTAGCTGCTTCACGTTTTGTTTTACCTTTAATTAAAGCTTTGATTGCTGGCATATTTGTGTTCATCGCTATAACAGTTTTACCTTTTTCATCGTCAACTAACTGTGCATAGATATGTAACAAGCTACGATACACACACAAACGTGGACAAGCAGCAGTTCCAAGAATATCGCTTTGTCTCTTAGCACGTTGTTTTCTTGCTAAATTTTTATTTTCTTTTTTAATCATTGTTTACTCCTTATTTCGCGCCTTTTGCACCGGCTTTACTTTCTTTACGACGTACACGTTCACCACGATAACGAATACCATACATATGATATGGTTCAACTGGACGCAAGTCACGAATTTTACCAGCAACTAAACCGACTTTTTCTTTATCAATACCATTAACTGAAACAACAGTACCAACACCTTCTTTGCCTAAGTTCAAATCATTAACTTCAGCAGGTGTTAAAACTTTAAATTTAATACCAGGTTCACCTTTAATTTCGATTGGATGAGAGAAACCTAAATTCAAAACTAAATCTTCACCTTTTAAAGTTGCCTTATAACCAACACCATGCAAAATTAGATATTTAGAATAACCTTCAGTTACACCAACAATCATATTTTGGATTAAGCGATTATATAAACCATGTAATGAACGACTTAAATTTAAATCATTACCACGAGTAACTTTAATTTCGTCATTTTGAATTTCGACATCAATTGGTGTACGAATTTCACGTGATAAAGTATTATTACCTTTTGTTACAGTAACAATACGATCCGCAAAAGTGACTTGCACTCCAGCGGGAATTTTAATGATAGTTTTTCCAACTCGACTCATTTTGTTCCTCCTTACCAAACCCACGCGAGGACTTCCCCGCCTAAGTTCATTGCTCTTGCTTGCTTATCGGTCATAATACCTTTTGAAGTTGAGATCAAAGCGATACCTAAACCTGATAATACACGTGGTAATTCTTCAACACCAGCATATACACGTAAACCAGGTGCAGAAATACGACGCAAGCCTTGAATTACTTTTTGTTCGCCATTTTCCATTTTGAAAGTAATTTTCAACATTTTTTTACCATCGCTTGTTATGCTTTTAACATCTTCGATGTAACCTTCTTTTTTTAACACTTTAGCAATTTCTGCCTTAATGTTTGAATGAGGTACTAATACATTTTCGTGACGTGCACGAATTGCATTACGAATACGAGTTAACATATCAGCGATTGGATCAGTAGTAACTACATTTGCCATCTTCTTTCTTCTTCTCCTTTTACCAACTTGATTTCGTGAAACCTGGGATTTCACCATTTGCGACTTTTTCTCTAAAACATACACGGCAGATACCATATTTTTTCAATACAGCGTGTGGACGACCACAAATACTGCAACGAGTATAATCACGAACTTTACATGGTTTACCGTTTAAACGTCCACCACGTGCTTGTTTTTGTTTTAATGCAGCTCTAGCCATTATTTAACCTCCTTTCTGAAAGGCAAGCCCAATAAATCCAATAATTCTAGGCTGTCTTCTTTATTCTTCGCTGTGGTAACAATGGTAATATCCATACCACGAACTTTTTCGATTTTTTCATAAGAGATTTCTGGGAACACTAATTGTTCGGATAAACCGAAAGTATAGTTACCAAATTGATCAAAGCTCTTACGTGATAAACCTGAGAAGTCACGAACACGAGGTAAAGCGACAGAAACGATTTTATCAAAGAATTCGTACATAATTTTGCTACGCAAAGTAACTTTTGCACCATTCTTTTGACCTTCACGAATTTTGAAGTTAGAAATACTTTTCTTTGCAGTTGTAATCATTGGTTTTTGACCAGTAATCATACCCAATTCTTCAACAGCAGCAGTTAATGATTTTGTGTTATCCTTAACATCGCCTAAACGAGTATTAACCACAATTTTAACTAACTTTGGAACTGCATTAACGTTACCATATTTAGATACTAAATTTGGAACGATTTCTTTAACGTATTTTTCATGAACACGGTTAAGAAATTTTTTCGTTGCAGATTTAGTTGTTTTGGTTTTCTTTACTTCTGCCATTCTTATTTACCTCCCGTTTGTTCAACTGTTTCTTCTTTTTTTGCAGTTGTTTTCTTAATTGTAGATTCAGCTACGTGTTTTACTTCACGACGTTGCAATGGTTTCTTTGCAACTTTTTCTGTGCTTTCAGCAGCTTCTTTTACAGCTTCAGCATCTTTCGCTTTAGTTTTAACGAATTTTTTATCCAACACGTTACCACATTTTTTACAAACACGATGTTTAACATCGCCTTCAATTTTGTGACCAACACGAGTTGCTTTACTACATTTACCACAAATAATTTGAACGTTAGAAATATCGATTGAACCTTCCATTTTTTTCAATTCAGATTTTTCACCTTGTTTACGCATTTTTTTGTGTTTAGTAACAATGTTAACGCCTTCTACTTTACAAGTGTTCTTTTCAGCATTAACTGCAATAATTTTACCTTTTTTTCCTTTGTAGTTACCAGCCAAAATTAAAACTGTATCACCTACACGAACATTAACTTTATTAACTGTGTTCATTATAATACCTCCGGTGCTAAGGAAACAATTTTCATGTAACCTTTTTCACGTAATTCACGAGCAACAGGTCCAAAGATACGAGTACCTTTTGGGTTGCCTTCCTTATCAATAATAACAGCAGCATTATCATCAAAACGAATTACTGTACCATCTGGACGTTGAGTTGGTGATACAGTACGAACGATAACACATTTAACGACATCACCAGATTTAACTTGACCGTTAGTATCGCAATTACGCACTGATGCAATAATAGTGTCACCAATTCCTGTTGAACGACGCCATGAGCCACCTACGTTATGGAACGCGTGCAAGGTTTTTGCCCCTGTATTATCTGCACAATTCAAGATAGTTTCTTGTTGAATCATCTCATTTTCCCCCTTACTTAACCTTCTCTATAACGCGAACCAGACGGAAATATTTATCTTTTGATAATGGTCTGGTTTCCATAACTTCAATGGTGTCGCCAATTGAACATTCATTGTTTTCGTCATGGAATTTGAAGCGTGAAGTTTTAGTTACGACTTTTTTATAAATCGGATGTGGAACTTTACGTGTAATTTCAACAACACCCGTTTTATCCATTTTATTGGAGACAACAATACCACGTAAAACTTTACGACGGTTACGAGTAGCTTCTTGCTTTACTACTTTTGCTTTTGTTGTTTTTGGAGCAGCCTTTGGTGCTGCAACTTTTGCTTCAGCTGCTTTTACTGTAGCTGTTTTTGCTACTGTTGTTTTAGCTGTAGTCTTTTTAGCTTCAGTTGTTTTTACATTTGTAGCCATTATTTTGCCTCCCTTATTTTAAGCACGGTCAAAATGCGCGCAATGTCTTTTTTTACGGCTTCCAATTGTTTTGGATTTTTTAATTGACCAATTGAATGTTGGAAACGTAAATTGAACAATTCTTGTTTTTTGGATTTATACGCAGCATTTAATTCGCTATCTGTCATATCATGATAAATTTTTGCTTTATCCATTTGCTACCTCCACTTTTTCAGACACAACCGCATTTTGTTGTTCGCGGGTGATAATCTTGCACTTTACCGACAATTTATGCATTCCTAAACGTAATGCTTCACGTGCATCGGCTTCTTTAATTCCTTGAATTTCATACAAGACACGTCCTGGTTTAACAACTGCAACCCAGAATTCTGGATTACCTTTACCACTACCCATACGAGTATTAGCAGCTTTCTTAGTAACAGATTTGTGTGGGAAAATATTGATATAAACTTTACCACCACGTTTTGTGAAACGAGTCATTGCAACACGAGCTGCTTCAATTTGGTTAGAAGTAATCCAACCTGGTTCAGTTGCAACTAAACCGATATCACCGTATGTTAATTTGTTACCACGTGTTGCTTTACCACGCATACGACCACGTTGAACCTTACGTCTTTTTACTCTTTTAGGCATTAACATTGTCAGTTCCCTCCTTCTTAGCTAATTTTGGTACAAAAGATTTTGAATAACCACCAGAATTTTTCATTGGATTCAAAGCTTTCTTTTCGCCACCTTCGTATTTACGAGCGCTATAACCAGCATTTGAACGACCATGGAATTTTCTTTCTTCACGGTTAAAGTTTGGACGTGATTCACGAGTTGGACGAGCTACTTCACCACTGCGAACACGTTTACCTTTAACTTCACCATTACAAATCCAACATTTAACACCGATTACACCAAAAGTTGTTGATGCTTCAGCGAAACCATAATCAATATCACTACGTAAAGTATGTAATGGTAAAACACCTTGTTGATAATGTTCAGAACGTGCAATATCAGCACCATCCAAACGACCTGATAATTGAACTTTAATACCAGTTACACCATTCTTCATCGCTTTTTGGATAGCCATTTTCATAGTACGACGCCATGCCATACGACGTTCCAATTGACTTGCAATAGATTGCGCAACCAAATCAGCATTAATATCTGGATTCTTAATTTCTTTAACGTTAATTTCCAAAGTTTTTGAACCAACAATTTTTTGTATTTTTTGGTTTAAAATTTGAATATTTGCGCCTTTTTGTCCAATTAACATACCTGGTTGTGAAGTATAAATATTAACTGTAACAATAGAATTACGACGTTCAATTGCGATTCGAGAGATACTACAATTATTCAAGCCGGCTTTCAAACCATATTGATCGTTTAATAATTTACGGATTTTATGGTCTTCCAAAATGTAAGTAGCAATTTCTTTTTTTGGTGCTACCCAAGTAGCGTTCCAATCTTTATTGATACCTGTACGAAAGCCATTAGGATTAACTTTTTGTCCCATTATTTAGCCTCCTTTTTTGCAGCCGTGGTTTTTGCAGTAGTAGTCTTTTTTGCTGCAGTTGTTTTCTTTTCAGTAGATACCGCTTTTGTGCCTAAAGGTTTAACGGTATTTGGTTTATCAGCTACTGGTTTTTCTGCTTTTGTTGCTGGAATAGCTTTTGCTGCAGTTTTAGTTGCAGTTGCTTTTGCTGTTGTAGCTGTTGTTGTTTTTTTAGCTGTTGCCGTTTTTGTTGTAGTAGTTTTAGTAGCACTTACTGTTTTAGTTGCAGTTGCTTTTTCTGCTACTGTTTTACCAGCGGCCTTATTAACATTTTTTTGACCAACCTTCAATTCATCCAAACGAACGGTAATATGGCAAGAACGTTTCAAGATACGATCTGCACGACCACGAGCACGTGGCATCATACGTTTCATTTGTGGAGCATTTGTTGCATAACATTCAGCAACAAATAAATTGTCTTTTGGCATAGCAAAATTATTTTCCGCATTAGCTGCAGCACTGTTCAAAACTTTCAATACAACAGGACTAGCTGATTTATTTAAGTTTTTCAAAATACTTACAGCATCTTCATAAGATTTACCGCGAATTAAATCTAAAACAAACTTTACCTTAGAATTTGGAATACGAATATAACGTGCAATTGCATAAGGACGTTTGTCACGATTTGCTTTTTTGCGTTCAGTTCTTTCTTTAATTCCTCTGCTCATTTTGTTACCTCTCTTAACCTTTTTTACCTTTCGCTGCAATGGCTTTAATACCACCATGAGATTTGAAAGTACGTGTTGGCGCGAATTCACCTAATTTATGACCAACCATTTCTGATTTAACATAAACAGGAATATGTTTACGACCATTGTGAACTGCAATTGTATGTCCAACAAATGCAGGTAAAATTGTGCAAGCGCGACACCAAGTTTTCAAAACTTTTTTCTTACTTTGGTCGGCATTCATTTCTTCAATACGACGCACTAATTTTTGATTTACGTAAGGTCCTTTTTTAATACTTCTACTCATTATTTATCCCTCCTGCTTAAAATAAAGCGATTTGATGGTTTATTTTGTTTACGAGTCTTGTGTCCCAAAGTCTTTTTACCCCAAGGAGAAACAGGAGAAGCAAATCCGACAGGTGATTTACCTTCACCACCACCGTGTGGGTGATCACATGGATTCATTACAACACCACGAACGGTTGGGCGAACACCCATATGGCGTTTACGACCTGCTTTACCCAAAGCAATCAATTCGTGATCCAAGTTACCAATACGACCGATTGTTGCGTAACAGGTTTCTGGAACACGACGGGTTTCACCAGATGGCATTTTCAAAATTGCGTAACCATTATCACGGCCTGCCAATGTTGCATACATACCAGCAGAACGAGCAATTTTTGCACCAGCACCAGGTTGCATTTCAATATTATGAACCATAGAACCAACTGGAACTGCTGATAATGGCATAGCATTACCAACTTTAACTTCGACTTTATCACCAGCGATAACCTTGTCGCCTTTTTTCAAATCTAATGGTGCGATAATGTAACGTTTTTCACCATCAACATAGTGCAATAAAGCAATATTTGCAGTACGATTTGGATCATATTGAATTGAATCAACAACTGCCGGAACCATACGTTTATCACGTTTGAAGTCGATAATACGATAATGTTGACGGTTTCCACCACCGATATGACGAGTGGTAATACGCCCATAAACGTTACGACCACCAGTCTTTTTCTTTGTAGTTAACAAACTTTTTTCAGGTTTTGCGTTTTTGTCAATTTCATCAAAAGTTGAAACGGTCTTAAAACGAGAACCTGCACTTCTTGGATTAAATCTCTTAATACCCATTCTTCACACTCCTTATTGCAAACTCTCGAAAAACTCGATTGGTTTGCTCTCCTTTGTTAATTGAATATAGGCTTTTTTCCAAGCCGATTGACGGCCTTCATGTTTGCCTTGACGTTTAACTTTACCTTGATAATTGATAGTAGAAACTTTTTCTACTTTAACGCCGAAAATTTCTTCAACAGCATTTTTAATTTGCATTTTGTCCGCATCTGGATGTACCACAAATCCATATTTTTTGGATTTAATTGAGGCGACACTCTTTTCACTAACCAAGGGACGAATAATTACATCATGAGCAATCATTTTGCACCTCCATATTGTTTTTCAATAGTCTTAACGGCATCAACCGAAAGAACTAAGACACGGTGATTAACGATGTCCATTACTGATAATTGTTCACCTGTGGTAACTTCAGCATGTGGAATGTTTTGTACAGCACGGATAAATTCAATATCATAAGGATTTACGAACATTACCGATTTATTATCTAATTTTAATTTTTCGATCATATTAGCAACTAATTTTGTTTTTGATTCTTTTAATTTTAAATCTTTAATTACTAACAATTCAGCATCAGCTAATTTAGCAGAAATTGCAGAAACAAATGCTGCAGCTTTTTTCTTTTGATTAATTTTAGTTGAGAAGTCACGTGGCTTTGGAGCAAATACTACACCACCACCTGTAAATTGTGGACCTTTTGTTGTACCTTGACGAGCGTTACCCGTACCTTTTTGACGATATGGTTTCTTTTTATGTCCACGAACTTCTGACATCAACAAAGCAGATTTGGTACCTTGACGTTGGTTGTTATTTAAAGCAACAGCAACTTCATGAATCAAAACTTCATTACGATCAGCACCAAAAACTTCTTTACTAACTTCTAATTCTTCAACTTTTTTTCCTGACTTATCAATAACATTAATTTTCATTTGTTACCTCTCATAATTGCACTTTTTGCTTGTTGAACAGTAACAACGCGACCACTTGGACCAGGAATGCTACCTTTAATCATTAAGCAATTTTTAGCAACATCGACTTTTACAATTTGCAAGTTTTTTACAGTAACTTGTTCATTACCATAATGACCAGCCATATGTTTATTTTTCCAAACACGACCTGGGAAAGTACGACCACCCATCGCACCTTGAGCACGATGAACAGGACCACCACCATGAGACATACGTCCACGTGCATTATTCCAACGTTGAATTGCACCAGTTGTACCACGACCACGAGTGTTTGAGGTTACATCAACTAAATCACCAGCAATAAAAACATCACATTTAATTTCTTGTCCTAATTGATATTCTGCTGGATTTTCAGTAACAAATTCTCGCAAAACTTTTTTAGGAGTTACACCAGCTTTTTTAAAGTGACCTTCCTTCGGTTTTGTGGTTAAACTTTTTCTTTGTTCAATTGCACCGATTTGAATTGCGTCGTACCCATCAGTTTTTTGTGTTTTAATTTGAGTAACATAGTTAGGTGTAGTTTCAACAACTGTAACAGGAATAACCTTACCTGTTTCATCAAATAACTGTGTCATGCCAATTTTCTTACCAATCATATATTTTTTCATTGCGCACTACCCTTATAACTTAACTTGAATGTCAACGCCAGCAGGCATTTCCAAACGAGTTAACGCTTCTACGACTTTTTGGTTTGGATTGTAAATATCAACCAAACGTTTGTGAGTACGTGATTCAAATTGTTCACGACTATCTTTGTATTTGTGCGGACTGCGGATAACCGTTACAACTTCACGAACGGTTGGCATCGGCACGGGCCCAACAATTTTAGCCCCATTTCGTTCTGCGATTTCACGAACACGACCACATGCTGCATCAACAGCTTGATAGTCAAATCCTGACAAGCGCACACGAATTTTTTGTTTCTGTTCTGCCATTTTCTTCTCCTTATTTATTTTTATCATCTTTGGGTTTCCTGTCGTTAGCCGTGTGTTTCTTTTTTTACGCACGCAACAGGCTTGCCAAACGCAGATTTAACATTATAAGGTTTTAAGGCTCTAATGTCAACACTTATTCTCTACTTCGACGCAGTTGTTGTTTTAACTTTCCAGACAACGCACCCGTAATCACAGCACCGGTAAACAGAACTGCCGCAATAATAAAATATGGAATTGTGTTAATGTTAAAAATAGTAAATTCTTGTTTCTTCTCTGCTTTAATAACTAATTGATGATACCCACTTTTTAATTGATTAGTAGCAATGCTAATTTTATTACGAGTTGTCATAATATCATCGATATTACTCTTAATTGTAATCAAATTGTTCATTAAACTATCGTACTCACGACTTTCATATCTTGCTTTTGATTTTTTCAAATCATCACAAATCAAAATCCAAGTACCAAGTTCAGCTAAGTTTTTTTCTAGATTAACTTCTTCTAAAGCATCGTAGGCATTTTCCAATTTATGACGAACACTTGAAATCAACAAACAGTGTTCGTTTTTAAGGACACCCTTGGCATCATCAACACATTGTTGTAAATTTTGCCAACTTTCCTTAGTGTAATTAACACGATTAAGAGCATCACATTTTTCCACAAGCGAACCAAGTGGACCATATTGCGATATGTCAACCAATAAATTTTCTGCAGCATTGCGCAAATCATACCAAATAACCTGTGGATCCTTATCCGATTGATGATTTAAAACTAATTCTGCATCATTAATTAAATTATAAAAGCGACTAATCAATTCACTATTATTACCAGCTGAAATAAAGTCTTTTGCTTCAACTTTTTTTACGTGGTTAACCAAATTTTTTAACCCAACAGTCCAATCTTGATTCTCTAAATATTCCTCATAACCCGTATTATTCGAACTAACTACATTGAAAACAATATTTGACATATTATTCAACTGCGTAACATAGTTGTTTAAAACGTAATCATAAGTTTCGTCATAATTAAGTTTTTTAGCACTATAAAGGTAACTCTTGTATTCCTCCCAGAAATCAAGCTTAAAACGCAAACTATAATTAGTATTTTTAATATAACCATCTGCTCGTGATATCTCAGTATCTAAAAGGTCGTGATAAGTTTGACTTTTATTAGCACTTGCAAAAACAGCATTATAATTTGATACAGAAATAGGCTCCCACTCTAGAAACGGAGTCGCTGGTTTTACATCAGGAAACAAATCCTCGAATTCTGGATAAATAGTTTCATCATTATTTTTATAAACATAGGCAACAACACTTTGTCCATCGTAGTTAAAAATACAAGGTTGTGCACTGGTATAGACAGGCACTGTAACCAACCAGCCTGCCGGTTTATTTATTGAATTTGTACAAATTGATTGATTATGAATTGCATCTGCACTGATATCAGTTACCGTATCAGCTATATAAAGTCCATCTTGCGCACGAACACCCCAAGCCCAATCTACAATTTTCGTAACGCTAACAGGAACTTCGACTGTTTCACAACCTGCCAAAATCAAGGTATCATTTTTTGTATTTTCAGTTGCAAACAAACAAGAATTTGTATTATCTAATTCATAAAGTGGATTATCATCTGAAATAATAAAATCGATTAAACCGGTTAATTCAGACAACGCCAAACGTTTATCATCATCCAAAATAACATCATTTCCTAATTTTAGGGTTACAACATTTAAACAATTAAAAAATGTGTCATCTGGCAAATTTACATTACTGTCAAGTTGCAAAGTTTCTAATGCTAAACAGCATTGAAAAGCGCCCTTTTGAATTTCTTGGACATTTGCAGGAATATGTAAGTTTTTTAAAGAAACGCAATTTTGAAAAGCGTATGCCCCAATCGAAACTAACCCAGTCCCTAAATCAACTTTTTCCAACGAAACACACCCAGAGAAAGCACCAGTTTCCTGTTCCTCATCGCCACTAATTTTAGTAATACTCGCTGGAATAACAACTTCAGTTAACGCACTATGATTAGCAAAAGCACTTACACCAATCTTAGTTACAGGATAAGTTTGCTCGCCATATTGAACACTTGCAGGAATCACACAACTCGTTGCTTTATCATCTATGAATTTATCAATTGTTACTTGATTATTTTCTAATGAAAAATGGAACTTTTCTGCTTGATCAAATTCAAGGTTCTCGTCATCTTTTTTATGGTTCAAAACAACAAAGATACAAAGAGCAACTACAGCAAGGAAAAATATGGCAGACAAAAAAGCAAGTACAGTCTTAATTCGACCTGCATTGCTTTTGATATATGTTTTAGAAGTTCCCTGTGTGTAACTCATCATTACCTCTTAAACATAGAAAATCTTCATATTCAACATAAATGAAATTGCTTGAATTAAATAAGATAAATTGATGTGAATATTCTTTGGCGTACAATCAATAACGATATTGTTACCATCTTTACGACAACCGTATTGTTTAAGAATTGCAACCAAATTTTTAATTACATCAGGTTCTGAAAGTTCAAAAATCTGGTCGAGTTCTTTCAAGGTTGCACCTTCATCACTCAAATAAAAACGTCCATCATTTGTAACAATTAAATAAATCTCATACAACCCAGAATTTGTTTTATACATTGGAACTGCAATAGGATACTTTTGGTTGTTGATTTTACCAACCTTGATTCTATCACGGAAAAATTTTTCTAATTGTTCTTCTAATCCCATATCTTATATTATATACTAAAAAAATTATAATTTCAAAATACATTTTACAGCCAAATCAAATAGATGTTCACGCATATCATTACGTGAATGCCAGTTACGATAATCCCACCCTTCTTTATGCACAACATCACCCGCATATAAAAGTACTGCACAATCTAAATTTTTGAATTGAGCGACAGCATAATACGCAGCACACTCCATTTCAACAGTTGCACATCCTTCTTGGCGACGCATTTCAACCTTATCAGGTGTCTCACGGAAAGACGCATCAGTCGTCCAAGTTTTTATTTCCAAATAGTCTTCATTTTCTGCTTGCAAACAACTTACAACCTTTTGACGAACGTCTTCATTAATTGCGACTTCACGTGCTGGGGGTAAATAATGATAACTAGTTCCTTCATCACGCACAGCAGATGTTGCCAATAAAATTTTTTCACCAGTAATTGAATCATCTAATGTTCCAGCACCACCACAGACTACAAATTTTTCTACACCCATTGCTGACAAGATTTCTAGCATTCGAGCTGCCTGAGGAGCACCTAAAGGACATAACAAAACATAGATTGATTCACTCGGTGTGTTTAGTTGATAAACCTCTGGACGCTTTCCTTCAATTCTTAATTTAAATGCTTCAAAAATTTTATAGCTGGTTTCCATTTTCACAACCACATCTTGAAAGTACGTAATTAAACATCGTTTAATTTGTTTGCGTTTTGGGTAGATATCAGTTTTAACTTTTGTAATAGAATTCTTGTTGGCATCATATTCCAAAATTGGAAATGCTTGTGGCATTATATTGTTTTTTAATTTTTTAGCAACAACACGTTCTTCACCATTTTCGGTTAGCATTGTTCGCATTATTTTTTCATCCATGTAAAAATCTTACCTTTCTACTATTTTTTTTGCAAGCATATTTATAAGTTGTGACAAGTTTCTTACAATATTTTTTAAACATAGGCCAAGATGGATTACATTTATTAGCAACGGCTGTCTTGCCTGTTTTGTTCCCTTTTTTTGTCATTACATCCTTAATCTTAAACCTAACTAACTCAACCAAACCGTGGATTGTAATGTTACTAGCATATTGTTCGGGCTATCCTAATGGCGCACGTTTAACTCAAAATCTCTATTTAAAGCAACGTATTAATCTTCAACAAGCTAAAAACCTAGCAATTATGACATCAACACCAAGTCCGATTTTTGTGATAGCAACAGCTGGTACTTTATTTTTAAAAGATACAAGATTGGGTTGTATCATTTTTTGCTGCACAATTATTGCTGCATTGTTTAACGGCTGGATCTGGAAATCTGATAGCTATAAAGAAGAAACAACCAATCAATACGTCACCCAACCAAAAACT
This sequence comes from Clostridia bacterium, assembly GCA_045588915.1. Classification (GTDB taxonomy): domain Bacteria; phylum Bacillota; class Clostridia; order Christensenellales; family UBA1242; genus RGIG8050. The sequence continues at coordinate 25,534 of JAZNFA010000008.1, read as the reverse complement.
TCAGTTTCATTTTTTCAAGCATTTGGTGACGCATTAACAAATGCTACAACTTCCATTTTAAATGTGTGCGGTGTTGTTTTGTTTTTTTACATCTTTACACGTTTACTCTGTTTACCAACTTTACTATCAGGATTACTGGAAATGACTACCGGTGTAAGCAGAACTCTTAATCCATTTTTAATCCAATTCTTCGTTACCTTTGGTGGATTTTCCGTAGCAATGCAACAACAAATTTTTTTGCAAAATTTTCAAATTAAATTTAGTACTTATCTAGTATACAAAACAACACACGCTATTTTAGCGTGTGCATTGCTCTCAATTTGTTTTTTATTTCTGTATTAAATAAATCCATGCACGACCATATCGTCGCTTAGTTACAATCTGTGGATGCTCAAAGTCTCGGTCAGTTTCAAAGACAATTAGTCCACTTTGAATAGCATCAATCGCTATTTCACCGAAGTTACTTTCGTAAGGTGGATCAAGAAAAATTAAATCGTATTCGCCCTTAATTGCCGATAAATAATCCTTTTGTGATACGCTCCAATTATGCCAAGTTTGACCAACATTTTTTTTAATTATTGCAACAGCCTTACCATCACAATCATTAAAGTGAACAAAACTTGCTCCACGCGAAAGGCACTCAATGCCATATGCCCCTGTTCCAGCAAACAAATCCAAAACACGGAGACCATTGAAATCTATGTAATTTGTTAATAAATTAAAAACATTTTCTTTAACTCGATCCGTCGTTGGTCTTGTTGTTGACGAATAATATTCTAGTAATTTTTTACCACGATGAGTGCCTGCAATAATCCTCATATAAAATCATATATCAAATTATGTTATCTGTTCAAGTTAATTTACATACGATTTTTAAAAATGTTTCATTGATAAAAAAACAATTAAAAGCTGGAACGAAACTATGTGCTGTCGTAAAAGATAACGCTTACGGATTAGGCATAAAACGTATTAGTAAACTCTTAGCGCCTGTTGTAGATTACTTTGCCGTTGCAACAACAGACGAAGGAATTATACTCAGAGAGATTGGCATCAAACATGATATTATAGTCTTTGGAGTTTGTGAAAATATATCAGATGCAATTAAACATAATCTCATAATTACAATTGAAACAACCGAACAAGTATATAATCTTTTAAAGAAAAATTTACACCCACGTATTCACATTGCCGTTAATACAGGCATGAATCGATTTGGTATAACTTCTGTACACAAACTCCGGGAAACCCTACACTTGTTAAAGCACGAACGCGTTGAAGGCTTTTATACACATTTAGCCTACGAAAGTGACAACATAAAACGCGTCCAACAAGCTTTACAGCAGTTCAAAAAGTTAACAAACATTTGTCGCAAATATTTTCCACGCGTGTTAATCCATGCCGGTTGCAGTGGCGTAATTACATACCAACCAGCTCATTTCGATATGATGAGAATTGGTAAAGCTTTATATGGTGGTATCGCAGGAACTGAAACAGCATTAACAGTTACTTCAAAAATTGTTTCAGTAAAAAAAGTTAAACCTGGTGGTACCGTTAGTTACAATGGAACTTATACAACTAACAAAGCAACACTTATTGGCGTTATTCCCGGCGGATATGCAAACGGAATCCCCATAGACTTTAGTAATCGTGTGAGTGTTTTGGTTGAAAAACAATACTGCCCTATTGTGGGTCGTGTTTGTATGGATTATTGTTTTATCGATGTAACTCATATAAATCAACCTTTAGGAAAACAAGTTACTTTTCTTGCCCCTATCGAAAATCAAAGACTCATTGATTTGGCCACTCAAGCCAAAATGATTACTTGTGATTTATTGTTAAGATTAAGTAAAAGTAAAATTGAAACGATTAACTAAATCTAAAGTATCCTAACTTTTTAACTTTTTCAAATTTTTCTGTCCAAAGAACCATATTACTTGTGTAAACATTTACCGTATGTTTGACTGTATCATCAAAGGCATTAAGCTCAACCTTATCGATGTTGATGGCAGTTTTATTATCCTTTCTAAGATAAATATTTTTAACCGAAGGATGTAAATTACTAAATGCATTCGCATGGATTACAGTATTTGGATTAGTAAAGCGAATTGTAATTTGTAAATTTTCGTCCGTATCACTACCGGCATTAACAAATGCATAACCTGCAATTTCTTTTTCTTCGAAAGTCAAATCACGATCAAAACCATTTGGATAATAAACGTGCAATAACGTATCACGCCAAACAATTTTATTAGTTGTTTGACCATCACTTGTTTTAACATTAGCAATGCTGGTATTCATAAATATACCATCGCCGACATCACCATAATCAAAACGAATTGTACCTTTCTTACCGTCTTCCATCAACAAGCGAACAACTTCATTGTTAATCATACTGTTATTATCACGGAAGACAAAATCTCCAATGAAACCCAAAGCAGGAACACTACCAGATTCAAATGTCAGGTCAACTAAACTGGTACACGATTGGAACGCTCGGTCATTTAAAGTTTTTAATGAAGCAGGTAAAACGATTTTTTTAATGTTGTGATTTCTTGCAAAAGCTTCAGTACCAATCGTCAATTGGCGCATTGGTTCGACTTGATTATAGTTATAATAAATCTCACGTCCTTTTTGTGCAAAGTTAATCTGAACAGCATTGACACCACTAAATGCGCTATCGCCGATTTCGCTGATTGCACCACCAATTGAAATTTCACTCAATGATGTGTTATAAGTAATATTTTCAAAAACACGTTCGTTAATTTTGGTTACAGGTAACATATAGCCATTATGATATCTTGCGAATGGAATATTCAAACTGGTTATATTGGTTTGAATTATACCTTTAACAGCAAAAGCTCTATCATTTTCAATTAACTCGTATTGAATTTCTGGTGTCACCTTTTCATAAAGTGCATAATATTTATAAATAGCAGTTCCGTTTTCACGTTCGGCGAAACCGGAATTTAAACCTGTATTGACTGTTTGGTTTGGCAAGATACGATATTCTGTATCAACGTTATTCCACAAAAGCGAATTGAATAAATAATTTGGATTGGTTTGATTTGTTCCCCAACCAACGAATTGGTAAACAGAACCATCTTTTGTAAAACTGTGGTCAAGACCAGGCAAGTAAATGTCGCCAAGGTAATGATAGTATTTTAATAAATCAAAAATCGTATATTGACCACCTTCCGTATCATAGAAAACCTCAGGAGTATATGGTGTGTTTGTTTTACCATCCGAGATATAGAACTGAACAGGATAACTAGTCCAACATTCATTTGAAGCAGCATTGAAATACAGAGTATATTTATCGCCTAAAATTGCATCACTAATACCAACTTTATAAACTTCACCAATGCTGAAAAACTTTGTACTTCCATTTAATTTCCAACCGACAAATTGTGCCCACAGTTTATCGAAATAAAAATGATAATTATTTTTTTGCGCATTAAAGACCGTGAAAGTCTGCCCATAACTAAAAGTCAATTTTTCTTCAACAAAACCACTGATACTGTTGAGATAAGTAAAAATAAAGGTCTTTTCGTATGGTTGGATCATTGGGTTAGTTTTATATTCATCTTTGTAATCATTTTCCGTGCTTACGAAGATAGGAATATTTTTTGGAATACCAACTAAAAGGCTTACGTTCACGTGATTATTTTCTGCCATAATACTGTTAATTTGTGTCCAGTCACGCCCCATCAAAGCGTATGGTTCAATCATTGTAACCGAATCATCAAAACGTAAATTACGTGTTGTATATGCCAAAGATTCTAATTTTGCAGATGGTAAAACGTACATAACGTGAGTTGTTGCACCTGGGAACGCTGGATTATCAATGTAATAAACAAAACCATTTTCAACAAATGCATACCAAGATTGCGTACTGGTTGTATCCCCGAAAGTAACTGTATTTAAATTGCGTAAAGCACCTGATAAAACTTGAGCACTGATGTCTGGTTGAACCAATTCGTTGCATTGAGGTAAGATAACGTGCGAAACAGTTCCATTAAAGATAGCATAAGGTTCGATGTGCAATTCGTATCCATCGGTCAAATCAAAACCTAAATTGATAGTCGACATATTATTCAAATCAGCAAATGCATACGACTTGATGCGCTTAATTTCCTTTGCCGACAAAAAGTCAAACAAATCGTCAGCTGTCATATTCACACAACTAGGCACACCATATAAAGTTTCACAATCGTTACTTACCAATAATCCTAATAAACTTGCTTCATAATTGTATTTATTACTTGTATACAATATTCCAGTTGGATTACCACTTTCATCAATCACGCGATAACCTTTTTGTATACGATATGCTGCAAAGTTTGCACCAATTACAGGACTGCCAGTTACTGTTAAATTTTCGCTAACATAAAATTCTTTAATCGTATTACATTGAATAGCACGTGGTTCTAAAGTAATTTCATTTTCACTGCTTGCAGGCATAATAATATGCACTTCACGGTCACTGTTAATTACGATGTTTCCTGTTGGGACAGTGTAACTGCCACCTGGGAAAGCAACAATATCTACACTACCATCAAAGTTAAGTTTACTTGTTCCACTATTCAATGACAAAACACGATAGGTGCGATTTCCAACGACAACCTCTTGCACATTTTTGTCGTGTCCACAACGAATAGGCTGAAATTCGATATTAAAATCAATTGCTGGCAAGAATTCTCCAGGCAACCAAATTTTATTTTCGAAATAATCCTTAACAGTTTCACTCACTCCATCAGATACTGTTGCTTGCCATCCGATGAAATTTCTTCCTGAATACATTTCCAATGTACTATCATCTAAAATAGCATAACCATAATCCAAGAAATCTGGAGAATCAGGTCCGACAGTACTACCACCAAAAGTTGTTTTAATGTATTCCCCATTGGTAAATACAGGGAATTTCAGTTCAGTGCTACTGGTTACATTACCATCTTGATCTGTGCCTTTTAAATAGTTATAAGTTACGGTTACATGATCTGTCGAGTAAACAGCGTAGAAATTTAATTCATACGAATTATCACCTGTACGTATCGCAAAACGGTCTAGATCAATAAAATAAGGTGTTGTATCAGAAATTGTAGTATCAACCCTATTTCCTAATTGCAAACGAGGTTCGTCAATGTAATAAGCGTCGTAAACAATTTCAGGATTTCCAGATACATGGTCTTGTTCCAATCCCCAACCAACGAAAGCCCCTAATTTATCGTCAATGACAGGAATTGAACCCAGGCTGTTACGGTCTAATAAAGAAATAACAGCACCAAAAGTATAAGTTCGATCATCAACCTTGTAACGTTCGCCAGTGAACTTATGATAAACCACTGATATAGATTTAACTTCGGCAAGATCCCCACGAATCAGAATTTTTCTTTCCCCAATAGGAACTCTGGTTGTTGCGTTAATCGGAACAAAATCCCTACCATTATTTACCGAATATGACCAGCCAAGGAATCTACGTCCATTCGTATCAAACGTTGCATAACTACCATTAGTCTTAGCTACGGAGAATGGATAAGAATCATAAAACAAATCACCTTGAACCAATTCTCTATCTAACTCATTGTTATCAACTTTAATTGAAACAGTTTCCAAATTACTGATTACGACATCTAGGTCATAAGTAATTTCGGCTGTATGTTTAGTTTGATTTGCGAAGATAGAAACTTCAAGAATATAATTATTTGCATTTTCGGCATCAGGCACATTTATGGATTGTAATTGCGACAAAATAGCTGTTGTTAATTGCAATTCGGTTTTTGCAGGAATAGTTTCTTCACCAATTTGCCATCCATTAAAAGTACTCCAGTTTGTGTTTTGAATGTAAGGTAATTTTACGTAGCCACCCGAATACAAACGTCCACCGTTAAAATCTTGGACTACAGGATTGATAGCCAATGATGGATTCCCGTTAATATCACGTGTGTAAAATAATACACGCAACTGACGTGGTTTCCAATGGGCATAAAGTGTTTGAATTTTTGTTCCAACATTAATTTTATCACCTGGTTGTAACAATTCACTTTCATCGGTATATGAATCTTTTTCTAATGTCCAACCGACAAAATCATAACCAAAACGAACAGGTATATCTTTAATAATTTGGATACGATTGCCATAAGCCCCTTTCATTAAAGCAAAATTAGGTGCGACATCGTTTTCCCAACTGCCCCCCATGAAGTTAAAATCAAAAAGCAAACGTTGCAAATGCCATACAGCTTGGAATTCAAAAACAGTACTTTCTTGCTCTGTATCAAAATTTGGAATAGTAAACCATTCCCCTGCACAATAAAGTCGACCACTTTCATCGCCAACTAAACGCCAGCCTGTAAAAATATGGTCAGTCTTTAAATAATTTTCACCACTTAATAAAACAAAGGAATTACCAATTTTACGAGTATAGGTCGTGGTAATTGGCTTTTCATAATGACGATAGTTAGGCAATGAATATAAATCATTACCATAATTAAATTTAACACTAATGTTTTCAGCAGATGAACGATAATTAACACGAATTGTGATTGCCCAGTTTTGGTTAAAATAAATTTGTTCCCCTAAGAACACAGTTTCCTCACCAATGCTAAAACCACTGTTTGGATTATTCTTCAAAGTCGAAGATAAAAATTCGTGATACTTACCATTATGGTCATAAAAAGAATAACTCAAAATTTCCGGATCGTAAAATAACCAAACGCTATTATCTTCCAAAGATACTGGGGTCTGCAAACTTAAATCTATGAAATCAACATCAGAGAAATCACGGTATTCTGTTCCCGAATGTAAATCAGTATATGGTTGAATAGAAAAATGATGGACATTTTCATCATCCCAATAAACGGCACGAATTGTTAATGTAACGACTAAGTTATCTGAAAGACCATCAGGTGAAATTAAACCAGTCCCTAAATAATACCAAAGTGGGTCTAAAGTATTGATAACCTCACCTGCTTCATAACGAGTTTTAAGATTCTTCAATGATTCAATTAACTCTGGTTGTTTGTTTGCATCAACATAATTGTTTTTTATTTCGCCAACTTCTAACTCCCAATGAGAAAAATGCACATCTGGGTTATTTTTGTTTTTATAGGCTGGCATTACAATATTTTTTTCGCCTAAAGGAATACGCATTGAAACATCATGACGACTTGCATCTTTATCAAAAAACTGCAAATCCATTGTACGGTACTCTAATAAAGCCGTAAATGTGGTACGATAATTTGGTGGATAAAATTTATTTGTTTCGGTAATTTCACTTCTTGTTTCGTTACCTTCGGCATCTCTTTTGACCAAAACCCATTTTCCTGCACTGCCAGTTGAATCTGGTTCATATAACAAATCATTATATACACCATAATTATTCAAGTATTGCCAACCTAAAAAGCGCGTAAAATTATTTCGTGGGTCAACCATTACCTTCTTTGTACTGCTGATTGTAAAAGTAATACGACTTGAATTATCTGTTGCGAAATCATCCAAGACACGCCATTCTTCGTTGAGCTGTGATGCCGTTAAACCTTCAATCGATGTATCAAATATATTTACTTCTTTATGTTCAACACCATTAACAGATAAGACAGCATATTTTTCAGCACCATCCCAAACAGCATATAACGTGGTGTTTTGCATAAAACCCGTTACATCTTCAATAACTTCGCCACTATAAGGAGACAGTGACCAGCCCATAAAACACGAACCTGGTTTTAAGGGAGTTGGTAATTCGACAGTAGCTCCTTTTTTAACACTAATTGATGCTATTTGCTGTGCGTCACTTCCTGTTTCAAAAGTAATCATAACACTGGGAAACAAAACCATTTGAGCAAGCAAAATTAAAAAAAACATTCCTGCCATTGTAGCAGTAATGATACGGGTCAACTTTAACCCACGATGCAATTGTAAATCTTTTGTTTCCCCCATCGCTGTGATTAGTATATTACACTTCTGTCTTTTTTTGCAAATAAAAACTCTGCAATCTTAAACTATCCTGCGCCATAATAGTATCACTCTCGGAAATGACAACATCATTACCCGGACGTAAACGTAAAAAGCTCATAACAAGATTCAAATCAAATCCATATTTTTGATCAGCTAATGTAACATGCTTGATTTCACCTTTCAGTCCATATTCAATAAATGATATATGGAAATGAACTTGTGGGAATGTTTCCAGCTTTTGAAAAACATCTTTAATGTTTAACTGTCCCTGCGCTAAACAATTCATATGTCCCAAATCAACGGTGGGGATTAAATGCTGAGGATCAATTGCACACAAGGCGCAGATTTCGTCCAGATTACCGATTTGGGTGTATTTACCCATAGTTTCCAAACACAACCAGTAATCCCGAAAGCCTTCTTCGTGCAAGCGTTTTAAAATAATTTTTAAGCTTTGTTCACAGTTTTTCAAAGCCGTTTCACGTGTCATTTGCATTTGTGATCCCACGTGAATAACTAAACGATCCCCACCCATTTTTGCCAACAATTCTAAACTTCGTTTGATATAATGATAATTTTTTTCCAAGGATTCATTATTGGCTAAGTTTATATAATATGGTGCATGTACAGAAATTCTTACACCATAAATTTCGGCTTGCTTACCAATGACTTCGGCAGTTTTATCAGTCATACGAATACCACGTCCGAAACTAATCTCATAAGCATTTAATCCCATCTCAGATAACCAACGTGGCGCATCAACGCTTGACTTATTTCCATCAGCATAAAATTTTATATCATTCCCTGCAGGTCCAAAGCGCACCATTATAAAAACTCCTCCATATTTTGCAAGTCATCAATTTTTACAGCATCAAGTGTTTTTGCATTTTCAATTTTAAAGTCTCCCACCTGTGTGCGAATAATCACAGCAGCAGTTGCTACCGTACCTAAACGACTTGCTAATAACTTAGCTAGACTACGGATATACGTCCCTGTTTGGCACTCAATTTCAAAATAGCTAGCCTTTTCAGGTGTTTTCATTTCCTCACCGATTGCACTTAAATCACGCTGGCATTGCTCTACATCAAGCAAATCAAAGCGAGAAACTACTACATTTTTTTTAGGTGGAACAAAGTCAATTCCTTGTCGAGCTAACTCGTATGCACGTTTACCTTGAATATGCACTGCACTGAACTTTGGAATTTCAATTTCAATTTCACCAACTAAATTTGGCAACATTTCACTAATTTGTTTAGGCGTAGGAATAACATTACTTTCTGCCACAACTTTTCCTTCACAATCCAAAGTATCCGTCTCCTGCCCCCAAAGAATCAGCGTACGATAAACCTTAGTTGGTGCATGAAGCTGATTAGTTAATTTAGTCGCACGTCCACATAACAAAACCAAGACACCACAAGCTGCTGGATCTAACGTTCCCAGATGTCCAACTTTTTTAATTTTTAAACGACGTTTAACCACAGACAAAGCACGGAATGATGAAATTCCACGTGGCTTACAAAGATTAATAATCCCGTCCAAATTACGCAATCACCTTGGCAAATTCTGCCATAAGAACTTTTAACAATTGTTTACGTGTACCTTTAAAGGTTGCCCCACTAGCATTCCTGTGTCCACCACCACCGATAGTTTGAGCAATCGCAGCAACATCAATTGCCCCCAAGCTACGCAGTGATACGTTAAATTCACCTTTCTTTAATTCAGTGATAAAGATACTACTAATCACGCCGTTAACATCTGTTACATACTTAAAAAGACCGTGACGTGATTCATAATTTAAATCCCATTTTTTTACTACACGATAAGGCAATACTGAAATTGCTAATTTACCTTGAAAGGCAAATTTCATATTTTTCAAAACATAAGTAATAACCGGAATATTATTCCGATCATAAGCACGAAAATTCTTAAAGTTAATTGATTCAATATCAATCTTTTGCTTTCTCATCAATGCAGACACGACATCGTGTGTAGCAGCCGTTGTATTTGAAAACAAAAAGCATCCCGTATCACAAGCAATACTTGTGTATAGTGCAGTAGCAATTTCCATCGTTATGTCAACCTTTAAAGCCTCGAATAAATGATAGATAATTTCACCAGTACTTGCGTATTCAGGTAAATCAATTAGTAAATCACATTGTTGGAATAATGGTTTTATATGATGATCAATGACAATTATTTTATCTGATTTTTTAGGTAAATCCGACCAAACCCCTAAACGCTCTGGATCATTTAAATCAAGGACAATTAACAAATCAAAATGTTGTTGCTCTGCCTTTAGATTAAATTCACTAACCCTTGGAATATATGCAAACTTGTCCGAAATTTGACCATCAGCAAAAATAGCAACATCTTTACCCTGATTTGCTAACCAAGTACCGACAGCACAACAAGACCCAATTGAGTCGCCATCAGGATTATAATGTCCAGCAACAGCAATTGTTTTAGCATTGTCAATATAGTGCTTAATTTTTAAAGCTTCATTTTGTAATATCATTTTTTACCTCTCGCAAGTTGTGCCAACAATTCATTAACACGGTCAGCATTATCTTGGCCTTTGTCTTGAATAAAAACTAAACGTGGAATACGGCGTAATTTTACCAACTTTGCAACCTCGCTCCGAAAGAACCCAGTAGCCTGTTGAAACGCAGATAAATTATCATTAACAAAGACATCACAAACGCTACCATCAGCACTTAATTCAGTACGCAAGATTGTTGCACCACGTAAACCTGAATGATTAGCCTTTGTCATCAAAATGGTCGACAATGCACGATATAAATCGGCATTGATGCGTTCTTTGGCAATGCTTTTCATAATTAGAATTTATACTCCTTACCGTTGAAAATAATCGGCATTTGTTTTTCTCCAATAACATCGAAAATGTCACCAACCTTAAGCTCTGGTGCATCTTTTAATTTAATACCACACTCAGCACCCTTTAATACTTCTTTTTGATCATCTGTTTTAACTTTCAAACTATCAATTTGATATTTACCAATTTCAGTTTTACCACGTAATAAAACAACTGTTGCGTTACGTGTAACCTTACCATCTAAGACGTGACAACCAGCAATTTGACCAGCAGCCGAACTCTTAAAGAGTGCACGAACTTCAACCTTACCATAATGTTCGATACTGAATTGTGGAGTAAACATACGTACCATTTGTTCAGTAACAAAATCAAACAACTCATAAATAACAGTAAACGAATGAATTTTAACTTTTAAACGGTCTGCATTTTTTTGGATAACTGAACTAGTCTTAATGTTAAAAGCAATTACCAAGCCATCAGTAACCGAAGCTAAATCCAAGTCGTTATCATTAACAGCGCCAACACCCTTAGAAATTACACTAATACGTACTTCTTCACTTTGAATATTCGCCAACGTTTGTTCAATCGCTTCCAAGCTTCCAGAGACATCTGCTTTTAAAATAATATTTAATTGTTTTTTATCTGTGTCTCTCATTGCGGCCAACGGGTCAAATCCGTTAATTGATTTTCCCATACCAGCTTTAAGCATCTTTTCTTTATTCTTACGTTCAGCTACAACTTGTTTAGTTAATTTTTCATCAACGACATAAACATCTACACCAGCTGTTGGAACTTCAGTAAAACCAATTACTTGAACAGGCATACCTGGTGTTGCTGTTTTGATAGTACGACCAAGGTCATCTTTCATTGCACGTACCTTACCACTTGTTGTACCAGCCAATAAAGTGTCACCAACTTTTAAGGTTCCATTCTGAACTAAAATAGTCACAACAGCACCACGAGTTGGATCCATTTTTGCTTCAATAATTGCACCACTCGCTTCCTTATTGTAATTAGCGCGATAATTATTGATATCAGCCATCAATAAAATCATCTCTAACAACTTATCGACGTTTTCACCACTGACAGCTGAGATTGGAATAATCATTGTTGTACCACCCCATTCTTCGCCGATAATACCATATTCACTTAACTGACTACGAACTTTTTCTAAGTTAAATTCTTTTTTATCACACTTAGTAACAGCAACAATCATTGCTAAATTTTGATTTTGTATATGTTTAATTGCTTCAACAGTTTGTGGCATAACACCGTCATCACCAGCAACAATCAATATTGCGATGTCAGTAATTTTTGCACCACGTGCCCTCATCTTATCAAAAGCAGCGTGACCTGGTGTATCCATAAACGTGATTTTGCGATTACCTGCCACTTCAACTTGATAAGCACCAATATGTTGCGTAATTCCACCACTTTCACCAGCAGCAACCGAACTATGACGAATACGGTCAAGTAAAGTTGTTTTACCGTGGTCAACATGTCCCATTACAGTAACAACCGGTGGACGTGCTTGTAGGCTTTCATCCTTATCAACAACTTGATGGATTGCTGAAACCATTTCTTCTGAAGTTTTTTTATTGCTTCTTTCTAGTTTAACACCAAACTCTTCCGAAACTAATGATGCTGTATCAAAATCAATAACACTATTGATAGTACACATTTCACCAAGTACCATTAACTGTTTAATAATTTGATTAACTGGCTTACCAATTTTTTCCGACAAAGTTTTAATGGTTAAATCATCACCATCAATCACAACAATGTTAGATTTTTCAACTTTAACTTTGTTATCATTTTCCTTACTCTTTTTAGTACGGAAAACACGTGTCAACATACGTTCTTCAATCTCTTGTTCTTCAATAATTCCACGACGTAATAACGCACGACGATCCATTGCTCCACGTGGTTCTTCGGAGTGATTTTTTGTTTTGCGTTTGTTATTGTCAAAACTATTTGGTTTTGGCATAAATTTTTCAGTAGGACGAGGCAAATAGCCAACACCAGAACGTGCAACACCCGTTGTCGCAGTCGCTGGACGATTATTTACGCCATTGATTGGATGCTTTGCACCATAACCATTTGCCGTCGCCTGTCCAGGCGTCCACGTACGACGTGTTGGGCGTTGTGCGTTTGCATTGGGACGATGTTCACGATTAAAAGGTGTTGTTCCATTACGACGTGGAAAACTGGTATCAGGAACACCAGGGCGTCCAAATCGTCCAGACATTTTTGATACGAATGGCTTTGGAGTTTCTGTATTTGTTACGGCATTCTTCACGACAGTTTCTGGCTTCGCTTTTGTCGCAGCAACAGGAGTAGCTGAAACTTGTTTGCCAGCAACTTTATCATCAAAAGCATTCTCAGCTTTAAGTCTTTCTTCTTCACGTTGTTTACGTAATTCAGCATATTTTTCTTGATTAATTTTTAGGCGTGCTTCATCTTCTTGTTTCTTTAAGTCAGCATTAACCTTTTGGCGCAAATTAACCAAAACGATTTCCAACTCACCACAAGTCTGACGACATTTTTCCCTTATTTTTTTTATCTCAGGTACTAAGTCGCCAATCGTTTTAATCGTTTCTAAAATTGCCATAACTTAAATTATATACTTTATTTTCATTATATGCAAGTCTTACATAACAACGTTAGACACCAGTGTGTCCAAAACCACCAACACCACGGACAGTATCACTTAGATCATCAGTCTCTTCAAAATTAGCACGCACATAAGGCATAAACAAAATCTGAGCCACACGATCACCATTTTGAACTGTACGTTGCTGTGTCCCGTGGTTATGCAAAACAACAACAACCTCACCACGATAATCAGAATCAATTACGCCAACTTTATTTGCAGGAGCTAAATCCTGTTTACAACTTAAACCACTACGTGCAAACACCAAACCAACTAACCCAACAGGAATTTCCAAAGCGACACCAGTCGAAATTACTTTGGTTTCGTTTGGTGCAATCGTAACTGGTTCATCCAAAACAGCGTATAAATCTGCACCTGCCGAATAAATAGTACCATACGTCGGAACTTTTGTTCCTTCTTTAAGTTTTTTAATTTTAATCTTAGTACTTACGACCTTATCAAATACTTCAGTTACCATTTTATTTTTCCTCCTTATTCCATAAAATAATTTCATTCGATTGCAATGTTTTCGCTACATCAATCAAACGTTGATTAGATGAGCCACGATACTGTAACATTGGATTAGCCAACTTCTTATCAAATAACCCATCCACTAAAACATCAATATAATTAAAGATTTCACGTTCTTTTATGTTTTCGTACAAAAAGCCTGTCCATAACCATAAACTCTTGTTGGGAAATTTTTCTTTAAACATTTTTGCAATTTGTGTTGTTCCTTCAATGTTTTTAGGATGTAATGGTTCACCACCAAGAATTGACAAACCTTTAATATGGTCTGCACCACAAAGTTGCATCAAATGTTGTAAAACCTCATCCGTTAATTCATAACCACCATTAAAATCATGTGTTTCTGGATTAAAGCAATCTGGACAATGAAAAGTACAGCCCTGTAAAAAAATTGAGACGCGCACACCGGGACCGTTTGCAATATCCATTTTACGAATCTTATTGTAACGAATCATTATGCATCCTTATTATCCAAATGCAAGACACGTTCCTTGATTTCTTGCGTACGTCCCTTATTCCAGAAATTAGTTCCGATATAACCACAGGTACGACGTGCGACATTTAATTTAGAATGATCACGATTACCACAAGATGGACAATACCATTCGCAATTATCGTCAATCAAAATTTCACCCGAAAAACCACATTGCTGACAATAGTCAGATTTTGTGTTAATTTCAGCATACATAATATTGTCATAGATAAAACGAATTACTTCCATAACAGCATCTAAGTTATTTGTTAAGTTAGGTGCTTCAATGTAAGAAATAGCCCCACCTGGACTTAAACGTTGGAATTCGCTTTCTAATTTTAATTTTGAGAAAGCATCAATTTCTTCAAAGACAGGAACGTGGTAAGAATTCGTAATATAATTACGGTCGGTAATTCCCTTAATTTCACCAAAACGACGTTTTAAGTTCTTCGCAAATTTATAGGTTGTACTTTCAATTGGTGTACCATAAACACTGTAAGCAATATCTTCTGCTGCTTTCCATTCAGCACATTTATCGTTCAAGTGTTGCAAGACAGCTAAACCAAATTTCTTACCTTCGCCATTATCGGTATGACTATGATCAGTCATATATTTTACGCATTCATACAAACCAGCATAACCAAGCGAGATTGTCGAATAACCACCGTGTAATAACTCGTGAATACTTTGACCTTTTTGTAAACGTGCCAATGCTCCATGTTGCCATAAAATAGGCGCAACATCACTGGTAGCCTTGGCTAAACGTTCGTGACGAATTTGCAATGCTTCGTGACATAACTCCAAACGTTCATCTAATATTTTCCAGAAACGTTCCATATTTTTTTCTGATGACAATGCAGCATCAACTAAGTTAATTGTTACAACACCTTGATTGAAACGTCCGTAATACTGAGGTTTTCCTTTTTTGTTAACATAAGGAGTTAAGAAAGAACGGCAGCCCATACATGGGTAACATTGCCCTTGCCCATTCGCATCAATCTTTAATTGTTTCATAATCTTTTCAGAAATATAATCAGGAACCATACGTTTCGCTGTACATTCTGCAGCAAGTTCCGTTAAGTAATAATACTCACCTTTTGGATTCATATTGCATTCTTCCAAGACGTATAACAACTTCGGGAAAGCCGGTGTTATAAAGACACCTTTTTCATTTTTCATACCGTGAATACGTTGACGCAAGAATTCTTCAATCACCATTGCTAATTCTTTTTTGTATTCGTCCGTTTCCCCAAGATACATACATACCGACAAGAATGGCGCCTGTCCGTTTGTTGTTGTCATTGAATTAATTTGATACTGGAATGTTTGCACACCGTCAGTAATTTCACGTTTAATATCTTCGGTAGCGAATTTCTCAGATTGTTCTTGTGATAAGCCACGTTCTTGATAACGCTTCAAATAACGTTGATAACTATCTCGGACGAACGGTGCTAAGTGCGTCAAAGTGATTGTTGCACCACCATATTGACTTGATGATACTGCAGTAATTAACTGCGTTGCAATTGTCATTGCTGTCAAGAAACGGTGTGGCCTTTCAATCATAACGCCATTGATATTCGTTCCATTAGTCATCATATCTTCCAAATTGATTAAGTCACAATTATGTAACGCATTTTGTGCGAAATAATCAGCATCGTGGAAATGAATAATTCCATCATCGTGTGCCTTCACGATTGTTGGAGGTAATAATAAACGGCGTGTAATATCAGTACTGGTAATACCAGCAATATAGTCACGTTGTGTCGTAACAACACGAGCATTTTTATTTGAATTTTCAGTATTCCAATATTCACTTTCACCGTTAATCAATTCTTTAATCGCCACGTCAGTCGTATTACTTTGACGAACCAACTCACGTGTATAACGATAAATAATATAGCGTTTTGCTAAAGCATAATGACCTAGCATCATTAAGCGTTGTTCAATAATATCTTGAATATCTTCTACCAAAAGACGTTTCTTTTTTAATCCTGTAATATAAGCTAAAATTTCCTCAATTTCAGCGTCTGTCGCCTGCTCCTTTTCATCTACTTCACGATTTGCTTTGCTAATAGCAATTTTGATTTTGTTAGCATCAAAGTCAACAATTTTTCCGTTACGTTTTACGATTTTCATGTTTCTTCCTTTTAATGCCGCCATGGCGACCGTACATTCATATGTTAGCACATCTTTTCACAAAGTCAATAAAAAATAAACTATATCTTGTGGTACGACACAACCCAACACCACAAGATGATAAAACTATAAAAAAACGATTATTTGTCAAAAATTACAACTTTGGCATTTGAAATTTTTAAACTAGATAAATCATTATCCTCTGGTATACCGTTAAAATAACCTGCCACAACACGACCAACACAACTATGTCCGACAACCAAAACATTTTGTTTAGGATATTTTGCAAGAATGTCATCAAAGAAGTTTGCAACTCGTTGATATAAATCATTTACGTTCTCCATACCTAAAGCATTCGCCGCTTGAGCAGTATCAGCATTCATCAACCAACGATTAAACGTGATTGAACCAGTAGGTTGATTTTCCATTTTACCATAGAAACGTGCTTGAATACGCTCATCATAAACTGGAATAAGGTGAGAGTGATATTTTAAAATTTCCTCACAAGTTTGCTTTGCACGAATCAATGGCGAACAATAACATACTGCAAAGTCAACATCCTTCAAAGATAAAGCTGTTTGTTTTGCTTGCTCAATACCAGTTTCATTCAACGGTACATCTTGCGTTGGAAATAATTTATTTAAGTTCGAATTAGTCTGTCCGTGTCTAACAAAGTAAATCATTTACCCCTCCCACTAAAACTTAACATATTTCTATGATAATTATAAACAAAAAATTTTACCAACCTTCATAACCATGGTAGTCAAATTATCAGCACTTAGTTTCAAAAATAATTTCCTTACTACTTTTCATTATTTACCTTTTGTATTATCAATTTCAATGACATCACAGTTACTTAAACGATATTTGCTAAAATCATTATTTTCTGGCATTCCATAAAAATACACTTGAGACCACATTGCAGTACCACCGTGAGTAACAACTAAGATATTTTGATTTGGATATTTTTCTAAAATTTCATTCCAAAATGAATTAACACGCTTTTGTAACACAGGCAAAGTTTCGATGTTAAATCTTGTTTCATTAGGGTCACTGTAGTCAACA
The DNA here is from genome assembly GCA_045588915.1 of Clostridia bacterium. GTDB lineage: Bacteria > Bacillota > Clostridia > Christensenellales > UBA1242 > RGIG8050. The sequence goes on along the minus strand of JAZNFA010000008.1, from coordinate 7,900 downwards.
CCATACTCTTTCCAGTTAGCACGCCCTTCTAGGTCACCAGCCCTACGTTCAATAATACGGTCATCAACAATAATTTCTCCCTTGTGAATAATCTGTGCTGTCTTAAGGGCCCTTTTTAAAGGACTAGAGAAACATACATCAATATTGACGTGCGCTAGGCGTTGCGCAAGCTCCTCAGCCTGTTTGATGCCTGTTTGGTTAAGTTCAATATCAGAATGCCCTTGACATCTACCTTGCAAATTCCAATCAGTTTGTCCGTGTCGTACAATATATATCATAGATCTATGATAACAAATTTTATTTAAGGCTACCACAACTTTATCAATAAAAAACCTAACCAGCAAAGGTTAGGTTTAATTACGATACTTAACAATCACCATTAAAACAATTCAGTAATGTTTTGCCAAGTTCCTGGGAAGAATTGGAAAAGGACTATAATCGCTAATAAAATAACGAATGCAAGTTTCACAATAAAACCACGTTTTACCATTGCTTCAAAGCTAACGATTAAAACAACGATAAGGGCTGCATAATTTTTGATAATCAACAAGATATCAAATAATCCCTTTGGAATAAAATTCCAATTTGCATTGATAATTAAAGCTGCATATAACACAATTGTTAATACTGCTAAAATTTCACCTGCAATATCTAGCACCTTTTCTAATGTTGAATTTTTCTTATTCATTATTAAATCCTCCTTTGTTTAATACTAAATTTTATCATAAAAAGCCAAACAGTCAAAACTAATTATTTACGTTAAATTGATGTATAAATTTATTATTTTTTAAAGATGATAAAACAGGAGATTTTGAATGGCTTATTCGTATAAAGGAGCAATTACATTTGGATTGGTATATATACCAATCACTCTGTCCTTGTGTATCAAAGAGCATGATATTGGCTTTAATATGTTGGAAAAGAAAACAAAGTCTCGCATAAAATACAAAAAAACTTGCGTAGATTGTAATGATAAAACTGTAAAGAATGAAGACATTGTGAAAGGTTACCAATACGAAAAAGGTAAGTACGTAATCTTCACAGATGAAGATTTTGAAAAAATCAAATCACCGAAAGACAAGAACATTTCAATTGAACAATTTGTAAAATTAAACGAAATAGACCCAATTTATTTTGACAAAGCTTACTATGTGAAACCAACTGGAGCAGACAAGGCCTACCAAGTATTATTGAAGGCTATGGGAAGCGAAAACAAAGCCGGCCTTGCAAAAACTGTTTTAGGCACTAAAGAAACCTTATTATTACTACGTGCTCACAACGGAAAAATGTTAGTCAATACATTATTCTTTCATAATGAAGTTCAACCTGCCCCGGAGGTCACTAGCACTAAAATTTCCAAACAGGAGTTAATACTTGCTAAAAATTTAATTGACCAAATGACCCAAAATTTTCAACCAGAAAAATTTCAAGACGAATACCATATCAAACTGCAAAAGGCAATTAAGCGTAAAATTGCTGGTAATGAAATTGTAGAAAACAAATCAGAAAAAGAACAAGTTAAAATTATCAATTTAATGGAAGCTTTGCAAAAAAGCTTAAAAGCTGAAAAGCCAAAAAGAAAGGCACAATAATGAGTTTAATTGAATACCGTAAGAAACGAAATTTTAAAAATACCAAAGAACCTAAAGGTAAAGTGACCCAAAGCAAAAACACTCAATTTGTAATTCAATATCATCAAGCCAGAACCAACCATTATGATTTTCGTCTAGAACATAAAGGCGTATTACTCAGTTGGGCAATCCCCAAAGGACTAACCACTACCCCGAATGAAAAACGTCTAGCCATTCACGTTGAAGATCATCCACTCGAATACGCAAAATTTTCTGGTACAATTCCGAAAGGAAATTATGGTGCTGGCACAGTAGAAATATTTGATAATGGAACATATATTCCATTGATAAATTTAGATCAAGGTTTAAAAAAAGGTCATATCAAGATTTATTTAAATGGCAAAAAATTTAAAGGTGCTTGGTCATTGATAAAATTCAAAGACGATAACTGGTTTGCTGTCAAGATTCATGATAAGCACGCTAATGACGCAGTGGCACAATCCACAACTTTACCCTTTAAAAGCGCTACAGTCCAATTGGCGACGTCAGCAGACAAAGTACCTTCCGGAAAAAACTGGATTTTCGAAATAAAATACGATGGTTATCGCATTGTGTCTTTTGTCGAAAATGGCAGAGTTAAGATGTTAACCAGAAACGAAATTGACTACACTTCAAAGCTAAATTCAATTGCCGAAAATCTCAAACAAATTGACGCCAGCAATTTTATCTTAGACGGTGAAGTTGTATGCTTTGACGAAAGTGGACGCTCTGATTTTGGATTGCTACAACACAATCTGAAATCTAAGTCTAAAAATTTGTATTATTGCGTATTTGATTTACTGGCTTTAAACGGTCAAGACTTACGTCAAGAACCTTTAATAGAGCGCAAAGAAAAATTGGAAAAGTTACTGAGTAAAACTGCGACTCAAATAATTTACGCTGACCACACAACTAATGGAGCAAAAACACTCGCATTCGCACGAGCTCATAATTTAGAAGGTATCATTGCAAAACAACGTAACGCGAAATACAAAGGGAAACGTTGTGAAGATTGGCTCAAAATCAAATGCTATGGACGACAGGAATTCGTTATCATTGGTTACACCACGACTATCAAAAATCAAATACTCAGTGCCATAGTTTTGGGTTACTATCTCGGCAAGAGTTTAATGTATGCTGGCAAAGTTGGCACTGGCTTTACCGAAAAAACCAAACAACAACTTATCAAAGCTTTTCAAGCGTTAACAATTAAACAATGCCCTCTTACCATATCTCCGAAAGTAAAGAATGTTGTTTGGTTAAAACCTACACTAGTTGCCGAAATTCAATTCGCCGAGTTCACAAAAGACAACATCCTGCGTCAACCCAGTTTTATTGGATTAAGACACGACAAATGCGCCAAAGACGTAGTGCTGGAGCAAAGATGAAAGAATTGCAAATATCCAACCCTGACAAAGTGTTATACCCCATAGATAAAATCACTAAGCTGGACGTGATTAAATACTATCTGGACGTTAGCAACTTAATGCTGCCCTATGTCAGCAATCGTCTGCTCAGTGTAATACGCTGTCATGATAACATTAAGCAAAACTGTTTCTTCAAGAAACATCCAACAAACGACAAAACCAAGGTAAAAACAAAGAAGGTCAAAAACGAAGAGTACTTTTATATCGAAACAGCAGAGCAATTGATTTACCAAGCACAAATGGGTACGCTAGAATTCCATGTCGGTGGCAGTAAGGTACAAACAATCAACCGTCCTAATGTGATGGTGTTTGACTTGGACCCTGATGGAAAACTATCATTACAAAAACTACGTGATGGCGTCACTAAACTGAAATTGATTTTGAACAAATTGAAACTGAAATCATTTTTAAAAACCAGTGGTGGTAAAGGTTACCATATTGTTGTTCCGTTTGCACAAACCAAAGGATGGCAGAACTTTGCTAAATTCGCAGAACAAATTGCCAAATTAGCAGAACAGACTTGGCCAGAAATTTTCACGACCAACATTCGCAAAAGCGAACGTGAAAATAAAATCTTTATTGATTATTTACGCAATACCCAAAATGCCAGTTGCATCGCGCCCTACTCCCTGCGTGCCCGTGACGGCGCCCCAATTTCTATGCCAATCCGATGGCAAGATTTAAACAAAATAAAACCAAACGAAGTTAATATTAAAAATTATCGAAAATACATAAACAATGCTTGGTCGACTTTTTTCAATATCAAATAAACTAGCGCACTCATAGGTTTTGTGTTATCATTTTATAATGAATATCAAACCAATAATGCATACAGACATTAAAATAATAAACGATAAAGAAAGATTTTACTATTCAACACGTGGCATTATCAAGCAAGACGAAAAATATCTGGTCATGCGTGTGACTAATCCAGATAACACAAAAACTAGTTTTCATTTTCCAGGTGGACATATTGAAATAGGTGAAAATGCTGAAGAAGCCGTTAAACGTGAAATTCTTGAAGAAGTAAAATGTGAAATAAAAAATGTTAAATTGTTCGCTTTTTTAGAAAATTTCTGGGAATACAATAGTAAAATAAATCACGGCTTAGAATTATTTTTTTTAGTTAATCCCAGTTATCCACTTCAAACCCAAGATTATACAGTCATTGAAAATGATAAAGGAATCTTGAAAAAACTAGAATTCAAGTGGCTAACAAGTGAACAGTTAAAAAATTTTGATGTACGCCCACAAATTATAAAAGATTTAATCTTAAATAACGACACAAATAAACTACATCACTTAATCCAACACCCATAGTTTTAAGCTACTTGATATAGTAGTTCTTGGTAAAAGTCATTATTTACTGTAAAATTTAATTATGGATTTTTATAATTTTCTTATCAACAAAGCAAAAAATGATGGAATACAAAAAATTGTCGTTGGAGGTATTGTCCTAAATAATAAACGCGAAATTTTAGTTGTCACCAGAAAACCAGACGACTTCCTACGTGGGATTGATGAATTACCAAGTGGACATTTGGAAAGCGATGAAACAATTCCAGAAGGTATGGCACGTGAAATTAAAGAAGAAACAGGAATGAATATTGCACACATTGAAAGTTATCTTGATTATTTTGATTACTTGTCAGGCAGTGGGAAAAGAACACGTCAATTCAATTTTGTTATTATCCCCGACGACTGCTCACAAGTTGTTTTAACCGAACACAATGCCTATAAATGGCAATCTCCATTGCAAGCACTCATAAATCCTAAAATTACCGATGAAGTAAAAAATTGCATTCAAATCTTTAACGCCAACGAGATTTACAAAAACAGCTTATTTAGTTAACAGTTCGTATTATCGCAACTTAATAATTATAATTTAATTTCCTTATATTTTCCATGACAAACATGCAAAACAGAACAATTTTCTTCATAATCAAAATCATCATAAAATTCTGCTGGTAAATTTAAAATATTCATCAACATACATTTGTTTACATTTTTATGTGCAAAAATAATAACGGTGTTAATATCTTTCTGTTTTGAGATTTTTTCAATGAAGTCTATTACCCCATTTAGCCTTGTCGAAACATCAATTGGTGACTCACCCAAAAACTGGGGTTTATAATAAGATATCGTATTTTTCTGACAATTTTTATAAATTGTTTCATATCTTTTTTTCTTGATTTCTCGATCAATCATATGGAAAGCACCATAAGCCTGTTCTCTGAGCGCATTTAAAACAAAAACGTTGTCGGAATTATTCTTAAATTGCAAAATTTCATTTGCATATTCATAAGTTGCTCTTGCCCTTTGATAAGGCGAAACCAAAACAAGCGTTCTGTGTTTATCAACGCCATTTGCGTTTAAATAATGAAGCAATTTTCTACCAATTTCCTTTGATTGAGTTATGCCTTTTTCCGTTAAATCTATCTTAGCGTCTTCAATGACGTGATCTTCATCTAAAAGAACATTTTCACTCTTGAATTTTGCTCTTAACGCGTTTGAGACAGACTCACCATGCCTGACTAAAAAAACATTTAACTTTTTAAATAATTCATAAGGTGACTGTACCTGCTTTAAAATCTCCAAACCTTCATATCTGTAATACATAATTCTCTCCTTTATATCATGCTTTATTGTTTATTTTCTATCAACAACTCCTTAATTGAAGCAATCGTAATATCGGACTTGATGGAAATTTCTTTTTCTTCTTGCTTCCATTCGTTGTTAATTTTTGATTTTAACCATGCCGTCTTCACACCCAAAATTTTCACGGCAACTAAATCCTCAACAAACTCGTCACTCACAAAAAGTATTTTCGAAAAATCTTCTGGTGCTATATCTGCAAATGCCGTCAAATATACTTTTAAGTTTGGCTTGCGTTCTTTAACCGTTTCAGACACGACAACTTTATCAAAATATTGTACGAGATTGTCCCGTTCCAAAATGTAATCAACATTCTTTTGTGAATTATTACTGATGATACCCAAATAATAACCTTGCTTTTTCAATGTCTTTATTGTTTCAACTGTGTCATCATCAATGATATGCGCTTCAAGGAGTAACCTATCGATTGCTTGCAAATCCTCTTTGGAAATTTTCAAGAGAAGTGATAAATCATTATATACTTGCCCTTCGTTAATTTTTCCAAGCGACAAAAGCAGTTGATAATTCTTCCAATATTTAAATATATCTTTCCAGTTTAAATTATATTTACCCAAAATGCTTTGAATTTCAGAATCAGTATTCTTAAACGAACCTGCCAAGGTATATCCCCAATCAAAAAAGATGTATTTAATTTTATTCATCAATATTGAAGTAGCACAAAAACAAAACCAGCGCAATTAAAAAACCTAAACCGACGAGTTCGATTTAGACAAAGTTCGTATTATTAGTATATTACTCGCGATGATTTAATCACTTAGAGTGTATATTGAATTTTCGCACCCTGCTTGTCGTAATCAACGTTAATGCGTTTTTCAGTTTCTGCTTTGCTTTCGTAAAGTACTTCCCCGTTGCGTTTAGCAATTATATTGGTTACATCATCTAAATAACGACCAACTAAAATAAAGCGATGACAGTTAATTGGGTCAATTTCGGCACACATTAAACAAATAATAGTTTCTTTACTATCTGTGATGCGTTCCAATGCTTTTTGGAAGGACTCATTGTTGGCGATCGTTGAATATTTACAAATTGGTTAGGTTGTGAAGAAAATCATTGACTTGTTCATAATCTTTTAAAATTGTTATTTTCTTTTCATTTTTATATTGTTCCAATATTTCAAATATTCTAGGTAAAGTATCAGCCTTAAATTTAATTATAGATTCTATAAATTCATCTTCAATTTTCGAATTATCAAAACCATCAGCCATATCAGCAGTACGATCTTTTTTAGAACGGGCAATAGCGTTTTGCAAACAAATTTCCATATCAAGGTTAAGTAATATTACTGTATCAGCAAGTTTAACTCTTTGCTCAATTGTCGAAATATAGTTGCCATCAATAATCCAGTGATCATTGCTTTTTGCAAAGGTATCTACTTTTCTGACAAGTTCCTCGCGAGAAATACGAGTATGATTGTCGATATGATAAATCTTGTCTAAATGAAGCACTGGGCAATTAAGGATTTCTTTCAACCTAAAAGTCATTGTTGATTTTCCGCTTCCGGGACAGCCAATTATAATGATCTTTGCCATAATATGTCTCTTTATTTTATCAATTTCTAGATAAAATGCAAAATACTTTAACATTTCGCTTTTCTTAATAATTTTTTTTTCGAACTGCCATAGTTCGTATTATTTGCTCTTGGCGGGGACGATGTAAACTAAAACGACCCATCTTAGTCTACCTTAATACCTTAAAATTCTAAACAGACTAAAATTTCTTTATTTTATTCTTTACTATTTCAGTAAATAATTTATGCGTCTCGGGATACGTTAAACTATTTGGAAGTGATCGAACAAACCAATATTTCAAGCTTTTCAAAATTTGGAAGCTTGCCAAGTTCAATAATTTTGTATAACAAAATAATTTATATGACATAAAGAATCAACTGATAAAAAAAATATAATCATTTAAGTAATGACCTAAATTATTATATAATAAAGTTTATTAAATAAGTCTATCTTGAATACTCGCTTCTTTTTCTAAAAAATATTGTTTATATTTTTGATATTCTTTTACATTTGGAAGAGTTAAATCAGTTAATACAACTTTGCCATTTTGTATAACATATTCTATATCGTATTGTTCAAAAGGAATGTATTTTAATATAGAAAGTACCTTTTTGAAGTTTCTAAGATCATCTATGTTATTATTTTCTATTTGCATTTTACTTATCCACACCCTACC
>JAZNFA010000007.1:0-68837 GCA_045588915.1 Clostridia bacterium | reverse complement strand
AGATAGTGTTAGACTTTGATGATTTAATATGTCTTCTTTCTCATTGATAGAGTGTATTGTCAGTCGAATATTTTCATTTAATTTTTGAAAATATTCCTGATTTGCTTTCTTTTCTTGAGTTTTACTATAATCATTAATTCGCGTTTTGATTTCGTTTTGTTCTTCCAATAATTTATTGATTGCTTGATCTTGAATATCTATTTTGTTTTCAAATTCTTCAATTGCTAAAGTACTTGTTTTTAATTCATTGATTTGAATAATTAAATCTTCTTTTTGCGCTTCTGTTTTTTGAATGAGCCCTGATTTAGTTTTACTATTATACAAAATTTTTTTATTTTCATTTAAACGATCCTGAATTACTTTAAAATCAAACTCCTCAGCAGTTCCTTGAATTAAATTCGTAAGCTTATTTGTAATACTAACTTTACCGTCTGGATTTAACGCTTTTTGTGGAATGTATGAACTCCTTTCAAAAGCTTCTTCATCTAAATCAAAAATTTCTTCACCAAGATTAGATGAAAATTCAGAAGTTTTTTCTCCCGTACTCAAATCAATAATATTAAAAATATCATCACTCTTTTTCTTGCCAAAAAATCTTTCAACTTTATATTTTATATTGTTTATTTCAAATTCTAAATTACCACCGAAATTTCCACCCTGCCACGGAAAATATTTTTCTCGTTCTTTTTTGTTTAAATCATTTCCTTGAGTGTTGGGTAATCCGTAAAACATAGACTTAATAAAAGTAGCAAAAGTGCTTTTACCCCAGCCATTTTCTTCTTTGATGCTGTTAAAACCACTTGCAAAATCAAAATTAAAATTACTTAATTTACCAAAATTTTCAATATGACACTTAATTAACTTCATTTATAAATCCTCGCCTTGTAATGTTTTTAATCCAATTAAAATCGTGTACTCTTTTTCTTCTTCACTTAAGTTGGATGCCAAAACTTTTCTAATAAATTCACCTCGCAAAGAAACATCCTTTTCAACATCTTGTGGTGTTACATCTAATTCAGATTCGTCTTTAATTTTAACAAAATAAAATTTTTCTAACTTTTTTTCTAGCATCGAAAGGTGTTTGTCTAATTTAAGGTTATATCTACCTTTCAAAACAACTTTTACTAAATTGTCTTTTGTTATATGATTTGTTTGAGTAACTATCTGTTCTTCTATTTCAAACCAGTCATTATAGTTTGAGATATCAAATTCAAATTCAATCAATTTACGTTTAGCAAAAGGAATAAATTCAGTTGTGAGTGCATTACAGTTAATATCTAATAAAACAAAACCTTTCTCGCCACATTCATCAAAACCTCGTCCTTCTAAGCATCCCGAATAACAATAAACTCCTCTCTTATCTAAATCCTTTTTTTCATAAGAATGAATGTGTCCTAAGGCAAGATAATCAATATTTTTATTTTTCAACTTTACTAAGTTTATACATTCACCATCATCCTTAGTATTATAATTTATAATTTGTCCGTGCATTACTACAATGTTAAAATTGTTGGGATTTAAATCCAGAGTATTATAAATCAACGAAGAATTAGTTTTATCTAAAACAACACCAGAAATATCAATATTATCATACCGAAAGGATGTCCATTTGTGTCCAAAAATTTTTAAATTTTCAGGCTTGTCTTCTATCAAACTAATAAAGTTTTTTTCATCGTGATTTCCACTTAAATACAAAAAATCAAGCTGTGAAATTTTGCGAATCAAATTTAAAATTCTTAACTTAGTTGAATTCTTTATTCTTGCTGTATCAAACATATCGCCAGCAATGATGATTGCTGTAACGTCATAATTCACTGCATATTCAACCATACGCTCAAAAGTATCAAGTATTTCACTCCGACGCTCCTTTGCTTTGTAAGCATCTAAATTTGCTTCTAACTTACTGTCTAAGTGTAAATCTGCACAATGAATTATCTTCATAATCTTCCTAATAAAGAATAAACTTTTTTTAAAAATTAGTAAATAAAAATACTTACATTGACTTAAACTTATACTAATTATAAACTCATAATTATGGATTTGTGTATTGCGATCATCATATTTATAATTGGCGTATTTTTAATCATTAAAGGTGGTGAGTGGTTTGTTGATAGCGCATCATGGATTGCTCACGCGGCTAAAATTCCAACATTCATTATAGGTGCAACAATAGTCAGTTTTGCAACCACACTCCCCGAACTTATCGTTTCAATTATGGCAAGCATTGATGGGCAAAACGATTTAGCTGTTGGTAATGCTATCGGCACAGTAATAGCAAACACTGGTTTAATCATTGGAGTTGCTTTTACATTTATGGCAATACTAACACCACGTAAAAACTATTGGCAACAAAGTCTTTTACTAATTTGTAGTACTCTTACTTTATGGTTAGGTTGTTTAGGTAATTCATTAAACATCTGGGCAAGCTTGATTTTACTTTTTATTTATTTCACATTTATTTCAATTAATCTTTTTCAAGGTCGACTCGATACGAATCCAAAGGAAAAAAATTGTATTGAAATAGAAATCACACCAGAAGAGAACGCCAAAATTAAAAAAGAAAAGAAAAATAAAAAAATAGTTTTTTTAAAAATATTTTTGTTTATTATTGGGGCGGTTTTTATCATAATTGGTTCTAATCTCTTAATTAAAAGTGGTTCAACCATCGCAAATAGTTTAGGCATTCCTGAACGTTTGATTGCAATTACAATTATTGCTATTGGAACTTCCCTTCCTGAGCTTGTTACGACAATTGCAGCAATTCGCAAAAAAGAAGGAAGTTTATCCCTTGGTAATATTATTGGCGCAAATATTATCAATCTAACTTTAATTTTACCAATATGCAGTTTAATCGCTAATGGTTCATTGATTATTTCGACTGAAAGTATTTTTATTGACTTACCTTTTTGCTTAATCTTATCTTTGATTGCCATTGTTCCGATGTTTATCAAGCAACGCACATACAAATGGCAAGGAATTTTAATATTATCAATTTATTTTGCATACTTAACAATTAGTATTTTATAAGCTAAAAAAATTTTCTAATTATAAATGGTTGACAATGGTCATAATAATATCATATACTCAACCTATCGCGGGATAGAGCAGTCCGGCAGCTCGTTGGGCTCATAACCCAAAGGTCGTTGGTTCAAATCCAACTCCCGCCACCACGAAAAAAGGCCAACGATAAGTTGGTCTTTTTTTATAATTTCTTCTTTTGTAAATGCTGTAAATAGTAAAATATATATTGTTGTGCCACTCCGGAATATTTACTATGCAAAATGAGTTCTTGTTCTTTGTCCGTTAATTGTGCAATTGCTTTTTTTATCCACGTATCAACAGGTGCAACATCAAGTCGATGGAAACAAAACAACATTATACAAGATGCAACTTTTGGTCCTACCCCTTTGATTTGTAATAATTCAAGATACAACTCTTCATTGGTTAATGTTTGCAAAATATTAAAATCTAAGTTTTTTAATTGCCCAATAGCTTCGACTAAATACTGACTTCGGTATCCACAACCTAAGGAATTAAAATCTTCGACAGTTAATTTAAAACATTGTGTTAATTTAGGAAATCCGTAATAACCACAAGCCAACCTTATTCCATATTTCTCGCAAAATGCATTTATAGTTTTTGTAAATCGTTTAATATTATTGTTTGCCGAGATAATAAACGTCAATACAATTTCAAAAAAATCACCACGTAAAATTCGAATTCCCTGACCAAATTGTAAAGCATTTTTAATTTTGGAAATAGTCATAGTTTTTTTAATTTTTTCATAATCGGTTTCAAAATCAAAAAAATCATAAAAATATTGTGAATCATCGCATTTGATGGTTGTTTGTCCGTTTTCTATTATAATTTCAGCCCAGTGAACTCCGGACAAAACTACCCACCCTTGCTTTGTTTGCCAATAACGAAAAATTTGACCACTATGCAAAATCGCATAAGGGTCAAACTGACTTAAATCATTCACTAAAATTGTTTGATTATCAATTATTGAAGCTATCATTATCGACATCTTCTTTGATAATTTCGGTACGTTTATCTGGGAAAGCTTCATAAAACTCAATTACATCATTGATGAATTGACGAGCACTGTGTTGATCCCAGAAACCATCTGCATTTCCCCACAACGACCAAATTTGGTTTTGACAAACAAAATCACTCATATTAGCAAAATTCAACCAGTTAACAACTTTTAAAAATACAGACAATAATTTATTATCATTAGAATAATACATTTCATTCGGAACATTATATAACAAACATTCAACATAATAGCCACGAACAGGTTGAATATTTTTATCTTCACGAGCACTGATCGCCACAATGTTTTTCATTAAGCGTACAATACGTTTGAAGTTTCCTTGTGTCATAGAATCTTTCAAGTTTCCATTTACAGCGTGTAAGTTTGTAAACATTAAAAAATGTTCATCTAACTTTTCATCATAAACTAATTTACAGCGAATACTTCCACCATTTTCGTCAAAAAATCTGTATTTAAAACATGGGAAAATCTCGATTGAATGTTGCAATTTACTTAAAGATGGAACTAAGATTGTTGTTGGACGAATAATAAGTCTTGTATTCAAAAGTTTTTTAAGTTCATCAATTAAAACTTGTTTGAATCGTCTAACATCAAAATAATGGTCATAATCAATAAAGAAATTATCACGAAACTTCATATCTTGTTGCGTCATTGTCTCATAATCAAATTCACGTGTTTTATTCAACTCAACAATAACTTCTATTTTTGATTGAAACTTTATATTTGTTTTACAAGCATAACTACCTTGTAAATAAATCGAAACATCCTTAGCATCAAAATATGGCACGACATAAGAAGCATTCAAGACTGCCTTTTTTAATATGCCTTCAATAAAATTATAATCATCTTGTACTGTGTTCGAAGTTACTTCGACCGTAGCATTCTTTATAAATTCTTCTGAAAAACCCAAAACTCTTTCCCCCATTTTTAGGTTATCAAAACTATTAAAAATTGTCTAGTGAGAAAATTACGTTTAACAAAATTGTATTTAAAGTTGCCAAACTGCAATTGTTATTATTGCCATAAATTATATCTTGTAAACTTAAAATATTTTGGTTTGCCGTATAAATCAACGTAGCAATTATTTCACTTTTAAATTTTTCATTAAGTAAATGTAACTTTTCAACTGTGTCTTTTAATTCATTATATTTGTTTGTAACATCAATCAAGATACCTTCTATATTTTGCGATTCCAAAATACAAGTTCGTATATGCAATAATAAATCAAAAATATTTTTTACCGTAACAAAAACATCACAACACGGCTTCATTGCTTCTGGATATATTTTGAATTTTTTACTTTTAATTTCATAAAATTTACAATTTGCACTTTTTAAAAAATCCGATTGATTTATAACTTGCCTTGCTTCTTCTTCGCTCATATAAACACCGGCAATCCATTTCCATTGACTTCCATCCGACAAAACATATACACCAAGGTCTTCACTTGCTGCAAGAACACCTTTTTTATATGCTGCCATTTTATCTTGAAAGCCATCCACTTCAACTAACCGAACTTTCATAGCTGGCGTCACTAACTCTTCTTGATTAAATCGTTTCGATAAATCACCAAAACGAAAACCACGCAAAAAAAGTATCGCAATACTAACAACCGTGACCAACGTTAAGACAATTAACAATATCGTAAACAAATGGCGAGGACGCTGAGTAAAGCTACGGTTAAATTTATAACCTGCATATAAATCGTCGATACTTATAACTATTCAGAGTAAGTAAAAAAATGCCCTGCGATTTGAATCGTATCACCATCTACCAAACCAATATTTTTTAATTCAGCAATTACACCGTGCTGAACTAGACGACGTTGAAAATAACGGTTACTTTCAGTGTCATCTAAAACAACGCCACGAATTAAATTTTCAATAAAAGGACCCGAAACTTGATATGTACCATTTCCACCTGAAACAAAAAATTCGTTCTTATTAACTTTATCTTCTAATACAGTTTCTGCCACTAATGGTTCAGGTTTAGGAATTGTATTTAACGTTTGTAAGCAAGCATTTAATAAATCTTGCAATCCAGTATGATTTAATGCAGAAATCTCAAAAACTGGAACATCTTTACCGAGCTTAGACTTAAAAGCTTTTATTTGTTCTTCGCTTGCACTATCAATCTTATTTAAAACAACAATCTGTTTTTTATTTTCTAAATCAGCATGATATTTTTTTAATTCTTGATTGATTATTTGATAATCAGAATAAGGGTCACGACCTTCTGTCGCAGCAATATCAACAACGTGTAACAACAAACGAGTTCGAGCAACATGCTTTAAAAAATCAATTCCTAAACCAACCCCATCACTTGCACCCTCAATTAAGCCGGGAATATCTGCAAATAATAAGTTATGACCATGTACTTGAGAAACACCAATGTTTGGGTATAAAGTTGTAAATTGATAATTAGCAATTTTAGGTCGTGCACGGCTAATGACAGACAATAAAGTACTTTTACCTACATTGGGATAGCCGATAATGCCAATATCAGCAATACAGTTTAATTCTAGCTTAACACGATAAGGTTTTGTTTTAACGCCAGTTTTCGCAAAATTTGGTGTTCGACGTGAAGCAGTTGCAAAATGTGTATTTCCAAAACCACCAGCACCACCTTTTAAGGCTAAATATCTTTGACCAATTGTTGTAATGTCACAAAGTAATTTACCATTTTCATCCATAATCTTAGTCCCTAACGGAACCTGTATCAACACATCTTGTCCATTTGCACCAGTCTTGTTTCCCCCTTGTCCATTTTCACCATCACCTGCTTTAAATTTTTGATTATAATGAAAATCAACTAAATTATCTAAATTATTTGTACCCACAAAAATTACGTTACCACCGTGACCACCATCACCTCCATTTGGTCCACCAAACATTGTTAATGTATCACGATAAAAGGTAGCAGCCCCTGTACCACCACAACCTGCCTGAATTGTAATATTTACACTGTCAATAAACATACACATAATATAACAAAAATACATACAAAAGTATATGGAAATTAATCAAAAAATTATTGAACGATTAGCAAGACTTAGTGATGATGAATTAACTACTTTATTTAGCGAACAAATCCGAATCAAGAAAGACAATGGTACTTTAAGTGATGTTGAAAAAATGATAAAAATCATTGGACCTATGCTAAACGAAGAACAACGCACAAGGTTAATAAAAATCATTCAAAATATAAATCAAAAATAAAAGGAGACTTAATGGAAGACGAAACCTTATCTAATATTTTAACTTTATTACAAAACAGTAACACAACAAACCAAACCCCAAACAAAGCCACAACAACATCGGCTAATAATGAAATTCAAACTATGTTAATTAAGTTTTTGCTATCAGGAGGATTAAATCAATTTATGAACTTTAACAAAAACAATACACCAAACTCGTCTTCAAATATTGAAGAGAAAAAACGTACGATTGATTTAAAGAACTATCAACGTTTAGACTGAATTATAATGTTATCATCAGCAATGTCAAGTTCGACATAATGAATATGCTCAGTAATAATTAACTCAGAAATTTTATCTTCAATTTGTGTTTGGATTAAGCGGCGAATCGGACGAACACCATAATCCTTTTCATAACCATTTTCTGCCAACCAAGTAACAACTTGGTTATTATACTTTAATTCAACGTTAACTGCTGATAAGCGTTTAGATAATTTTTGCATTTGTATTTCAACAATCTTTTCAATATCACTTTGCGACAAGGTATTAAATACAATGACATTATCAATACGGTTAATAAATTCAGGACTGAATTTTTTACGCATACCTTCTAAAATGTATTTTTCTTCTTCTTCCGGTGTAACTTCACGATTTGTTGGTATTTTATTTACCCCAACATTAGAAGTCATTACAATCAATGCATTTTTAAAAGAAACAACTTTACCGTGAGAATCAGTTAAACGACCTTCATCTAGAATTTGCAATAATAAATTATAAATATCACTATGCGCTTTTTCTATTTCATCAAAAAGCACCAAGCAATACTGGTTATGTCTAACCCGATTACATAAATTGGATCCATCTTCGTATCCAAGATAACCAGGAGGCGCACCAACAATTTTACTAACACTATGCGCTTCACTAAACTCACTCATATCTAGCTTGATAAATGCTTTTTCAGTATCGTGTAAAATTTGTGATATTTGCTTACAAACTTCGGTTTTACCAACACCAGTTCGTCCTAAAAAGAAAAATGAACCAATTGGACGATTAGCATCATTGATTCCACTTCGGCTGCGACGAATAACTTTAGCAATTGAGCTCACGGCTTTATCTTGACCAATAATAACTTTTTGTAAATCTTTTTCTAAATTCATTAAGTTCTTTTGGTCATCTAAATTGATTTTATTCAAAGGTATTTTTGTTATTTCGGAAATCACAGCAGCAATTTCATTATTTGTAATTGTAATCAATGCATTACCTGCTTTAATTCTTGCTTTAGCACAAGCCTTATCCAAAACGTCAATAGCCTTATCTGGTAAATTACGATCAAATATATATCTGTTAGATAATAATACAGCAGCATTTAAAGCACTATGGTTAATTTGTACTTTGTGAAAATTTTCAAAACCCGGAACCAAACCTTCAAGTATGCATAATGTTTGTTCAGGCGTTGGTGGATAAACCATCACTGGATCAAAGCGACGCTCTAACGCAGGATCTTTTTCAATATATTGACGATACTCATCAATAGTTGTTGCACCAACACAACGCAAAGTTCCACGAGCTAATGCCGGTTTTAAAATTTCGCCAACCCCCATTTCACCTTCTTTATTGCCACTTGTTACAATATTGTGAATTTCATCAATGAATAAGATAATATCATCACGGTCTTTTAATTCCTGTAAAACTTTATTAAGACGTCCTTCAAGTTCACCACGATACTTTGAGCCACCTAATAACAAGCCAATGTCAAGTGAGTAAATAATTTTATTTTGTAAGTTTTCTGGTACATTTTGTTCAACAATACGTTTTGCTAACCCTTCAATAATTGCACTTTTTCCTACACCAGCTTCTCCAATCAAAACAGGATTATTTTTTGTTTTGCGACACAAAATTTCGATTAAGCGATTTGTTTCATCTTCTCGACCAATAATCCGATCAATTTTTCCTTGCTGTGCTTTTGCTGTTAAATCTTGTCCATAAGTCAACAACAACGACGATAATTCTGTACAATTTTTGCTAGATTTAACATTTGTAAATCCTTGATTAGGATTAATCATAGTATTACCGACTTTTTGCGTTTCGTTTTTAACTATAGAAGATTGCGTAACGACAGGACGTTCAAACACATTTTCTAAAGAAGTTATGTTATTTGCAATTTTGTGTAGAATACGGCGAGATGCTCCACTGTTAATTTTATCAATAACAGATTTAGTTTGTTTACAACTGGTACATAAAACATATAATAAATCTTCACTGTAAATTTCCGGATGATTCATAATCACACTTTGTGTTTCTGCCAAACTAAAAATTTCATCGACTGTTTTATCTGCAAAAAAAGCTGATGGATTTGCAGCGATACGTTCCGAAGTAATTCCTTCACTGTTTAATAGCGCACAGGCTAAACTATCTGTAGTTAAACTACAAGCATAAAGTAAATGAATTGGTGAAATTTTTTTTGGATTGTTTCCAGCAGCACGATTTGCAAAGAACCAAATCCTTTTTAAATTCCCAGAAATATCCAAAAAGCTCATATATTGATTGTAGTATTTTTACGAATTATTGTATACTAATTTTATGATCACACACTATGAACCAGTGAAAAAAGTTTATTCAACAAAATCATTACCCGAAACCCAAACAAATGAATTTACTGTTCCACATTTACAATCAAAAATTTGTGGAAATTGTGGTTATGATTTTAATGAATTTATAAGAACTGGCTTTTTAGGGTGTTCAGAATGTTATCAATATTTCAAAAAAGAATTGGAGTCGTATATAAATGAATTTAGATAATTTAATTTTATCAACTCGGATTCGTTTAGCAAGAAATATTGCATACATTCCATTTAATTATTCCAAGCGTGATATTTACACAAACATTGCAGCATTTATAACTCAACAAAACAATAACTTAACGGCTTTTAATCTCAATGAATTAGAAATTCGTGACAGTTTATTTGAACAGCATTTAATTAGTGCTGATTTTCTTCGCAACGCAAATTTTGGTGTATTTATAACTAACGCCGATAACACAATAAACATTATGCTCGGCGAAGAAGATCATATTCGTATACAAACCATCACAAATCACTATAACTTATGGGAAACATATCAGATTGCTAAAAGCCTTGCCAACAACCTAGAAACGAAATTTGATATCGCCAAAGACAAAACACTTGGTTATTTAACTAAATGCCCTACCAACTTAGGAGGAGGCATCCGTGCGAGCGTTATGATTTATTTACCAGCTCTAACTATGACAAAAAAAATTACAGCTGTATTTAATGAATTAGATAATCAAAAAATTACAATACGTGGTGCTTATGGTGAAAATAGTAATGCTACTGGTTGCATCTATCAAATTTCAAACCAAAATTGTATAACAATGTCAGATGCCGAAATCATTTCCATGATGAACAATATTATCACTAAACTTGCCACCACAGAATTAAATTTACAACGTGAATTATGGCAAAAATCACGCGACCAAATCATTGATAAGGTTATGCGCGCTTGGGGTACATTAACCAATGCGCATTTATTAACAAGCAACGAAGCCATTGAACAATTAGCTTGGCTTAAATTAGGTATTGGTTTTAAGATTCTTTCTTTTCGTAATAATCGGATTATTGATGACTTGTTTTTTATCACAAAACCTGCCACTATCGCAACAAATCATCATATCCAAAAATCGAACCAAATTCAATGCGACAAAAAAAGAGCCGAACAGGTGCGTGAGAAACTTCTTTCTTTCCGTATTAAATAAAGCACTTAATAATTTAGTTGTTGCACTCAAACTCGTATGTTATATTTTAATGGTTTAGAGTTTTAAATTTTAAACCAAAAATAATATAAAAGAGGTAATATGGAAAACTCAAAACAAGAGATAAAAAAGGCCGTCATACTTTGTGCTGGAAGAGGTACACGTATGATGCCATACACAAAATCACAACCAAAGGAGATGCTTCCCGTCCAAACGACACCATTATTGCAACTAATTGTTGAACAAGTAATTGAAGCGGGAGTAAAAGAAATTTTTATCGTCATTAGCGATAGTAAGGAATGTATCATTAATCACTTTAATGGTATGTATCCAGATATTAAAATTTCTTATGCAAAACAATTGAAAATGGAAGGTACCGGTCCTGCAACTATGATTGCTAAGGATTTTATTAAAAATGACCCATTCTTATTAATTTTTCCAGATGAATTAATGTTAGAACAAAATCCATACAAAGTTTTAATCGATGATTTTAAAGAACACCAAACATCAGTTTTATCTTCTTATAAAATTCCACTAGAAGTTGCTTATCGTTACGGTATTATTATTCCAAAAGAAGGCAACGAAATTGAAGGTATTATTGAAAAACCAAAAACAAATCCACCTTCAAATTTTGCTTCACTTGGTACTTATGTTTTAGTACCTGAAGTACTTAATTTTATTCGAGAACATAAAGATGACGAAGGTGAAATATGTATAGTTGATGCAATCAACAAATTACCAAAATTGCGTCACGTCGAATTAACTGGTAAACGCTTTGACTTAGGTAACCCATTAGGTTTTGCTCAAGCGACCACTTATGCGACATATAAAGCTATTCCTGAATTTAAGGATTGGCTAAAAGATTTAATAAAGGAGTAAATTAAAATGCTAAAGTTTGGAACCTCTGGTATTCGAGATTTAACTAGTAACTTATTAAAAAATCGTGTTGCTAAAGAAATTGCAGAAAGTTTGTATACAGTTGGTTGGCAAGAAATTTCAATTGCTCGTGATGGGCGTACTGGAAGCGATAAATTGATGGAAGAATTTATTAAGCACTTCCCTGGTACAATTCATAATTTAGGCATTACTACTACACCCGAATTGGCTGCTCAAAATGGTTTGGCTGTAATGATTACAGCATCTCATAATCCTTGCAGATACTGTGGTTTTAAAATCTATCTAAATCACATAGAACAAAGCAAGTT
The DNA here is from genome assembly GCA_045588915.1 of Clostridia bacterium. Taxonomy (GTDB): domain Bacteria; phylum Bacillota; class Clostridia; order Christensenellales; family UBA1242; genus RGIG8050. The sequence goes on along the minus strand of JAZNFA010000007.1, from coordinate 56,610 downwards.
AGATTTACCACCTGTCCCTGCTTATCATAAATGGGATTTATTACCTAAAGATATTATCATAGATTGTGCAAATGGTGGCTTAGGACATAAATTAAACAGCTTAGGCTTCACCAACATTGTTAACTGTGGTGATGGAGAAATTAACGAAGGCTGTGGTGCAACTCACCCAGAATTTTTAAACGATTACTGTCAAAAAAATAATTTAGAAATTGGATTTGCAGTTGATGGAGATGCCGACCGTTTTATGATGTATTTACACGACCATGTATTATCAAGTGAAGAAGTTACAATATTACTTGCTACACTACTCAACTTAAAAACAATTGTTATCGATGAAACTGTCAATAGTGGCTTAGAACGTAATTTTAATATTATTCGCAGTAAAGTTGGTGGACAAAGTGTTTTAAGTTTTATGCGATCTTCACACGTTATTCTTGGTGCAGAAAAAAGTGGTCACTATTATTTTGAAACTAACAATAGCTCTTCGGATGCGCTTGATGCAATTATTTTGGTAGCAAATGCTTACAAAGAAAAAGGTATTGAAGGCTTACAGGCAATTCTAAACACATATCGACCTTATTATCAAATTTGTTATAATGTAAATATCGACGATTTGCCAGATGATTATGAAACAATACTTCAAAATTTCAATCCTCGAAATATACGTAAAGTCATTCGCAAAAGTGGAACTGAGCCAATCCTCCGTATTATGCTTGAAAGTAAAAAAGAGAAAGCTGTTACAAAAGCTTGGCAAACATTATCATCACAATTAAAAATAGAGGCATAATCGCCTCTATTTTTTTATTTACTTTGGAGCGGGAAATGAGGTTCGAACTCACGACCTTCGCCTTGGCAAGGCGACGCACTACCGCTGTGCTACTCCCGCGAATATGATTATTATACCACAGTATAAATAATTGACAAGTACTTTTTATGATTTATGAAATAGCTGCTTAATTTTTATTGGTATTAGCACGTGGTATATGAAACGGGTTACAATATTTTTATAATAAGAAAAAATACCTATCATTTTATGATGATACATCAGTTTGAATAGACCTGCTATGCTTTTAAAATATTTCATACCATGACGACGTAATAAAGTACAGTAATCCACCCTAATATTCACTAAAGCTTCAGGATAATTATAAAATTTAACACCACCTAAGCACATCCTAATCCACAAATAGTAATCCTCTGCTAAATACCAGTCTTTATAATTTCCACACTTCATAAGTACTGATTTTTTCATCATTATTGTCATATGATAAAAAGGACATCGTTTTTTTATGTATTTTTTAATCTCAGTGTCTGTTATTGGTAATTTGTTAAAATATTTCTTTTTTGAATATAAAAATTTATTACCAAAAGAACCTAAAACATCACAATCCTGATTATTTTTCAAGTAATTTATTTGTTTCTCGAATCGAAACGGCTCAGAAATATCATCACTATCCATCCTAGCGATTATTGGGTATTTGGCTTGATTACAACCATATTCAAGCACTTTACCCAATCCACAATTATTTTCAAATCTAATTATGTTAAAGATAGAATTTTTTTCAAAGTTTGCAACAATTTGATTAACATCCTCAGGTATTGGTCCATCCACAATTAAAATTATTTCACTAGGTAAATAGCTTTGATTTAATATGCTATCTACAGCAAGTTTAAAATTTTCTGCAATATCATTTTTATAAACTGACATAACAACAGAAATTTTATAATCATCGTCAATACTTTTCTGACTCATTTATAAATATAATAAACATTAATAAAAATAAAGACAAATAAAAATTGTTGAAATATTTTTTTTGAAATATTGACTATGACTGAGTTTTTTGGTAATATTAAAGCATGGGAAAAAATTTAAAAAAATTATTATCATCTTTTTTATTGGCTGGTATGCTTCATTGTAACGCAGCCGCATTAGATCACCAAACTTATAACAAGAACACATCACTTGGTAATAAAATTGTACCATACGAAAAAGTAATTTCAAATTTTAGTGATAAAAATGCACAACTTACATTAAAGAAAATTTTAAACAGTAAGTTAAACACATTAACAAATAAAGACGAAATGTCTGAAGACAAAGTTCAAGCAGAACTTTCAGATTTAATCATTGAAATGAATGCTAATACGCTAGCATTAGCAAGTGGATATAACTCTTTAGAAAGTCATACTGTTTCAAACTCAGGTTTAACAAAAGAACAATATAACGATATTGCTGCAAACCGTGGCGCGAAAACAACAAATGAACAAAACCTTCAAGTTGCACGTAGTATAGTTCAACACAACATTCATATAATTTTAGATACTTTAGCAATGGTTCGTCTTCAAGCAGAAGAAGCCGAAATTGCAGTTCTTGATGAACGTGACGGAAAAAACCAACACTTTAAAATAAGCAGTCAAGAAAAACGCGATGTTCGTAAAGAATGTTTTGCTTTATTTGATTCTTTAGAAAAAATCATTCTTGATTATTGTGAATATGAATATGCAGTTCACGGAAAAAATGGCGCAAACATTGCTAAACAAATTAAAAATAATTTTACAAAAATTAAAGACATTACCTGTAAAACCAAAATTGGCGAAAATGATTATTTATTATTACTTGATTTAATTGACAAAACAGCAAACTTATTACCAGATCCAATGTTTGGAACAAAAAAACAAACTCGTGCTGTTCTTTTTGAATACGCATCGGGACACGCAAAAAACCGTATGTTAAAAAGATTGCAAATTTTAGGTTATGATACTGACATTAAACCTGAAATTATGACAAAACAAATCGCTAAAAAGAACAACAATAAAGTTAATATTAGCGTATCATCAAACACAACCAATAAATACACAGGAATCGGTCTTGGTTTGGATGTAACTAACAATCTTTCTAAAGATGTTAACTTGTCTTTCGGTGGTGATTTAAATCTTAATAAAGGTATCAATGGCGGCCTTGACGCAGCGCAACTTTTGCCTAAAATTGGTGTTGGTAAGACATTTAACAATAACCACGGCGCATATGTTGGCTTGAAAGGTGGTATTCAATTTGACAAGAAAGGTATCAGTACCCCATTCGGAATCTACGGTGGCTACAAATGGGACATCAACAATAAATTTGCATTAGACTTCAGCGCAAACAGTTTAGCTAACATTCAACGTATGTTGTTAGATGTTGGTGCATCAGTAGGTGCAACATTTAAAACCAAAAATATGAATATTCGAATCTTTGTTGGTTTTGGTTATACATTTGATCTTAACAAAAATCAAAATCCACAGACCCCAATTCCGGATGATCCGGGACAAGAACCAGAAGATCCAACGAACCCCGGCGACGAACAAAACCCAGAAGACCCAACGAAACCTGGCGACGAACAAAACCCTGGCGATAACGAAAAACCAGGAGATAATGAAAATCCTGGTAACGAAAATCCTGGTGACAACGAAAAACCCGGCGATGAACAAACCCCAGAAGACCCAACGAACCCTGGCGATGAACAAAACCCTGGCGATAATGAACAAGGAAATGACAATCCAATTTATGGTGGTGATGATGTTGAGACTCCTATTCAAGAAACAGAAGATAAAGGCGACATCAATGATTTAGAAGAAAAAGAAGTTGATTTAGACAAATATATTAGTAAATCAGATTCTGATACTGAAAACAAAAAACTTAATGAAATTAAAGACTTCAACAAAGATGATATTAAAATCACGACAGAAGAAAATAAAGTTGCTACTAAAGATTCAGAATCCAAACAAAAACCCACTACTGAAACTAAAGAAAGTATTGAAAAACTAAAAGAAAAACCAGTAGAATTAGATAAACTTCTTTCGTAATCAATCAAAAAAGGGCTTGCGATGACAAGCCCTTTTTTATGTTGCAAATGTTACGCTTTAACGAATACGTATTGATTGCTACCACTTGAATAATAGCAATTTGTACCGTCCGTCCAAATACAATTACCATACTCAACACCATCTACATCCCACGTAATTTCGGTAAAATATAATGCCCCTGGATTAAGGAAATATGTTTTGTTATTGTCATTAACATAATAATGTTCACCATCTGTCCAAAGATTATTTTTATTAACAGTACCTGTATAATCACCAGTAAAGTTAACAGTTACTAATTTTTTGTTATCAAAGTCAATTCTATACGAATCATAATATTTACCATAACAAATATCACCAATAATAACGACATTATTTCCATCTAAGTAATTACCTTCAAATGTCCAATTCATATTTTGCCATGTATGTGTAGCAACGTCTAAAACATAAAAATACGAATTATACCCACTGGCTGTATATGCATAATAAATTTTACCTTGATATTTAAAAATATAATCTCCGCTAAAATAGCGTGCATCAATACCGTTCAAATTCCATTCCATTGTTTTCCATGTAAGTGTTTCTCTATCAAATACATATTGGTTTTCTTCATTTTGTGAAAAATAACAATTTATGTCATCTGTCCAACAACAATTATTAAAAGTATAAAATTCAGGCGTTTCTCCTTCCCAATTCATTGTTATTGGTTCCCATGTATTGGTTGCTTTATCCAAACGATAATCAAAACCAAAATATAGATCGACACCATCGGTCCATATACTACCACCATAAGGTTCAGTTACACCCTTCCATTCCATTGGTTGCCATGAACCTTTGATTTCTGTCGGGTTAAACATATCTGCAACGAATTTTACGCCAGCCGTTGCTTCGTAAGTACCAGCATATACTTTGTCATCGCCTTCCACTTTCCAACCGTTAAAGATTTCGGTTGCTGTGTCGGGGGCAACAGGCAACTCAATTTTTTCGCCAACTTGGGCAACGTCGATTTTCCAAACTTGACCATTAACTTCATAAGTAATCAAAGCAATTTGATTTTCAAAGAAGTTAACCGTTTCTTGCAAATCGCCAATTACGTTGTTCAAATCTTGAACTTGTTTATTTAATTCGCTATTTTTGTTGTTTAAATCACCTACTTCATTTTTTAATATAGAATTTTGCAAACTGATACTGATGCATGAGAAACTTAATACCAAAGTTGCGCATATCGTCATCGTTAAAACAAAAATCCATACAACTGTTTTTTTCATTTGTTTCCTCCTTTTTTGCAGTAATACATTTAGTATGTACACTACTACTTAACTTATAATAGAAAAAAAAAAATCAACTGATTTTCGTTCGGCGACGAAATTTACAGTTGATTTGATGGTTTTATGGTGTTTCCGCCGTGGCTCGAACACGGGACCCTCGCCTTAGAAGGGCGATGCTCTATCCAACTGAGCTACGGAAACGTTATTATATAATAACATAACTACAAAATTTGTAAAGTGGCAGAAAATAATTCTCAGCCATAAAATAAATAATGAAAAATTTAAATGCCAATGAAATTACTGAACAATTATCAAAAGGAAAAATAGTCCTTGAGATTTACAGTACAGGATGTTTGAATTGCCAGATTATGACCCCTATCCTTAATAATTTAGAAAAAGATTTTACTCAAATTAAATTTTACCAAATTAATGCTGATAAATTTCCAATACTGTTACAAAAGTATAAAATTACATCGCTTCCTACTCTGCTACTTTTTCGCTATGGGCAATTCCTAACTTCAATTGTTGGTGTCAAACATCCACAACTGCTTAAAAGAATCATAGACCAAACATTAAACTACGCCTAAGATAAATGGTTGAATTTGTTGACCTTGCAATGCACTTTGCATCGTTGGCAACACCATATCAAAATCACAAACACACGAATGTGGCTTTGTAATTGGTGCATCTTGACGGAATGGTACAAAATAATAATTACGACGATTCATTAACTCACCAATATTTTTTGCATTACCCGACAAAGCATCATTTGTTGCCAGACCAATCACGCAAGGTTTATCATTGCGTAATAACGCCTTCACAGCCATCAGAACGCACGTATCGGTAATTCCGTGAGTTAATTTAGCAATCGTATTCCCAGTGGCAGGAAAGACAACACTTCCCTTTAAATTTGGCATACTTGACAACCGTTCAGCCCCTGCAATGTTAGTAATTATTTCGTGACCAGTTATGCGTCTAATTTCACTTTGAAAGGTTAAATTATCAATAAAGCGATTGGGCACATTCGCATTTGGAGAAATTACCGGAAAGATTTCATAGTGCTCCACTAACTGATTTAATACTTTAATCAGTCTAACAAAGCTACACGCACTTCCCGTAATGCACAAAACCCAAGCAGGCTTTGCATTAGTTTTTAAATAGCGTTGAATTGCATCAAAAACCACACGAGCAGCTTCTTCTGGATAAAACCTTCCCGGCAAACCAGGCAAAATCTCGTAATCAAAATCTTCTTGCTTAACGCCACTCCAATCAAAACCAAAGGGCGCTGATGCTAAATCATATATTTTTTGTTTGTATCGTGACTGTTGCCAATCTGACATTTGAATCAAATTACACGGAATGGTATTCACAATTACAGGAAATTCGTGATATGGTGCTTTTTTAAAAAAAGCTAAATTTTCATATTTTTTTGTTAGCTCAGGCATTTTGTGCCAATTAAAATTCAAAATAGCAATCTTCCAATCGCTAAAAACTTTTTCTAAAGCCGCTGTTAATTTACCATAACCACAGATTAAAATTTTCTTTGTTTTAAATTTATTTAGCTCGATAATTTGCTTAAAAGCTTTTGCAGTTAGTTCATTATTAGCTTCAATAAAGTTAGGGTCATTATTTAAACTTATATACGTGATACCATCCGGTACATCATCAATTACAGTTTGATAACCAAAAACCAAACTCCCCTTAACCACTGTTTTCCAAAAATTTTGTTCAAACTTCACACGAGGTTCTAGGTAATAAATTCCCTTACTTTCAGTTTTATCATTAAACCCTAAAACTTCGTAACCGTTTTTTTGAAAAAGTTCTTTTAATGCTACAACCCGTTTGTCAGTACTGCTTTCGTTGAACCTAAAAACATATTCCATATTTATGAATATGATATAATTGTGGAAATAGTCAAATTTGGTGGTTCTTCAATGGCGAATGCAACAACTATTAAACTTTGTTGCGAAATAATCAACAACAATCATCAGGCGCAAATTGTAGTAGTTTCAGCACCTGGCATTTATGGTAAATATAAAACTAAAATCACTGATGAATTAATTCAATATACAAAAGGCTCAGCAAACCTCGAATCAGTTATCAATCGTTTTAATGAAATAGCGCTGGAATTATTAACCCCATCTAAATATTTAACCTTCAAAAAAATTCTAAAAAATACGAGTGATGCTATTCAGACAAGCCACAACGATTATAATTTTTTAGTTTCACGTGGCGAATATTTGTCTGCTAAATTATTAGCCTTACACTTGAATTATAATTTTATAGATGCGCAAGATATTTTAATTATCAATTCTGACGCCACAATAAATCTTGAAGCTACAAAAAAACAAATTAAGAAATACAATCTGAAACAATTTATACCTTTTATTATTGGTGGCTTCTATGGACAAAACAATGGAAAAACAGCTCTTTTTACACGAGGTGGCAGTGATTATACCGGCGCAATTTTAGCTGTATTGATGCACGCAACAATTTACAAGAATTATACAGATAGTTATGGTATTCAAACAGCAAACCCAAGTTACGTTTATAATACGCAAACAATTCCTTGTTTGGATTTTCAATCACTTGATATTTTAACGCATAATGGCGCAGGAATTATTCACGAAAACGTAGCTCAGTTATTAGAAACTTTCAAAGTTCCGTTACGTGTTGATAATACTTTTGATCCAAACAAAAAATTTACCGAAGTTCACAGCCCACGTTGCCGTAATTGCCAACACAACTTCTTTTGCGTTACACACAAAAATAACCAAATCTTAATTCTCAAAAGAAAAAATAACGGCCCAATTATCACACAAAAAATCAACACCACACAAAAAACTGTAATTGAAGATATGCAGAAAATTCACAACGAACTTTTAAAGAAATTATAAAACATATTTATGTAAATCAATCTTTTTAATGAGTTGTTTCATATTCTTTTCTACGAACGGTTTATCAACAATTATAACTTCTTTTTCTGCCGACTTCTTACTTCCAGCATTAAACAAGATATCTTCTAACAAATGTTCCATAATTGAATGAAGACGACGAGCTCCTAAGTTTTCGTTCGTATCATTTTCACTTTCAGCTAATTCAGCCAATAACATTAAAGCATCTTTTTCGAATTTTAATTCAACATTATCAACAGCCAACAATTCTTGATATTGTTTTGTGATTGCGTTAGATGGTTGTGTTAAAATTTTATAAAAATCTTCTTTATTCAAAGAATTTAATTCAACACGAATTGGGAAACGACCTTGCAACTCTGGAATCAAATCATCAATTTTACTTACGTGGAATGCTCCAGCAGCAATAAATAACATATAATCAGTCTTAACCATACCATACTTAGTTTGTACAGTACATCCTTCTACGATAGGTAAAATATCACGTTGAACACCTTCACGACTAACTTCTGGTCCGTGTCCACTGCCACCTGTTGAACCAATTTTATCAATTTCGTCAATAAAGATAATACCTTTTTGTTCAGCTAAAGCAATCCCTTCGGCGTTAATAACATCTTTATCAATTAATTTACTACATTCTTCTTCAATAAACATTTCACGCGCAGCACTAACAGACATCGACTTCTTTTTTGTCTGTTTTGGGAACATTCCAGAAACTTTATCAAAAATTGAACCAATCTCAATTCCAACGCCCATTCCCATTGGCATCTCAATCATAGGTTTCATTTCACGCACAACATCAAATTCAATCATAAAGTTTTCTAGTTTTCCTTCACGATATTCATTTAAAGATTGTTCATACAATAAATTTTCAGCTGTATCAGTAACTTTCTTTTTCTTTTCAGCAACAATTGCATTAACTATACGTTTTTCAACAGTAGCTTCCGCTTTTTTTCTAACCTCAGCATATTTAGCATCTCGAGTCATACGAATCGCAACTTCAACCAAATCGCGAATCATACTTTCAACATCACGACCAACATACCCAACTTCCGTATATTTAGTTGCTTCAACTTTAATAAAAGGTGCACCTACTAATTTAGATAAACGACGTGCAATTTCAGTTTTACCAACACCAGTTGGTCCTTTCATAATAATATTTTTTGGTGTAATTTCATCTGCAACAGCCTTAGGCAATTGCGAACGACGATAACGATTACGCAATGCAATTGCAACCACACGTTTTGCTTCTTTTTGACCAACAACGAAACGGTCAAGTTGTTCTACAATATCTTTTGGAAAAATGTCCATAAACTGGTCCTCCTATAAATGACATTATTGTAATACATTTTACAAATTTCTGCAATTATTATATTATTAAATTGATTAAATAAATACTGGGGGAAAAATGAGCGATTTTTTCAAACGTAACCTGCTTTGGATAACCATACTACTCTGTATCACAGGCATAGTTTTATCCATCATCGGTATTCCAACAGGAAGACCAATTTTCTTTTTTCTTGGGGTGGTTTTGGCATTGCCGACAATCACATATTTAATTTATCAAGTTTTCTTTGATAATGGTAAAGCCGAATTAAATTTAGTTCCTACGACAATCAAAACACATCACTCAAATATTACTTCAATCATCAGTGACAAAAGAAATATTTTATTGAATGATAAAATTTCTAACGAAGATGATTTAGAATCACTCTATCACGGTTATGCAAACCAAGAAGAAATCGTAAAAAAATTACATGATGTCACTAACAACGAACGTGAACGCACAATAATTGAACTACCCGAAATTGTTTTACCTGAAGCAGACCCACACGACTTATCAGAAGTTTTTACAGAAGAAATTGATAATACGACAGCTATCGAAAAAACGACTAACCAAGAACTTTTAACTCAACGTGAAACGCAACCAAGAAATTTCGAACTAGAAATCCCCACTGAAATCACTACCCTAAGTTACAATCAAAATTTCGAGTTAGCAACATCAATTACCGAAGATGTTCAAACAACAAACATTACGGAACAAAAAAATGAAAATACAAGTTTCACACTAACATTAACTGACCCAAACTATGTTCCCGTCGAACGTGTTATGCCTAAAATCGACCCCAAATTACTTGATACCAAACAAACAATTATTCGACTTAACCCTAAGAACGCAGCAATCAAAAAACAAAAGGCACAAGAAAAAAAAGAACTCTTATCACAACAAAACTTAGAACGCTATTTGCAAAGATATTTTATTGAAACAGCTGCATGCTTCTTAATGGACCGTACAATTTACAAAGATAAACACGGTGTTGCTCCCTATAATAAATATGCCGAAAATAAAGACACTGGACTGTTTGAATATAGTATGTCTCGAACCAAAGGACGTTTATATAAATTTTGTAGTTACTTAATTGATGCTGAACGTTTTATTACGCATTCAGAATTGTATGAAGAATTTACCACAGCAGTTGAACATGGTATTTCATTGGCTCGAGTAAGCGAAACACTCCATCCACTTTACCGTAAAAAATACAAAAAAGATTTTATCTTAAACCTTTCAAATCGCGAAGACTGGGACAATATTATGGTCTTAGTTTATAATAACTACATATTAAACAATGACAACTTCAAAGATATTTTCATCCGAGTACCTTTTGAAATTCCTGTTGCTTATAACGAACCAAATATCATTGATTATTTAAAAGATACTGACCTTCAAGATAGTTTTAACGAAAGATATTCGGTCATTGAAGACCTTGGTATTCCAACTTTCTGGGATGCAATCTACATTTGTTTTATTAATTCGATTAAACAAAAATTAAGTATCGAACAATTAGAGAATGCACTTCTTCGTGAATACAAAACCGTTTCTCGTGGACTAAAAAGAGCTGATAAACTACGTCGCAAAAAGGTATCCTAATCGGATACCTTTTTTATCAATTATATTTAATATTAAATTATAATTCTTCGATTGTTAAATTTTTATTTGTGAAAATACAGATATCACTAGCTACATTCATCGCTTCTTTAGCAATTTCTTTTGCAGTCATTTTAGTATTGTTAAGCAAAGCTTTTGCCGCAGCTAATGCATAATTTCCACCACTACCAATAGCCACACAGCCACCATCTGGTTCAATAACATTTCCATCACCACTAATCACTAAGAAACGTTCCTTGTCCGCGACAATCATCATAGCTTGCAATTTACCTAAAGCACGGTCAGTACGCCAGCTTTGAGCCAAAGCAACGGCAGAACGCAACAAATTGCCCGAATGTTTCTGTAACATTTCTTCAAACTTGTTAGACAAAGTAAAGGCATCAGCTACCGAACCAGCAAAACCAACCACGACTTTGCTATCATATAAACGGCGAACTTTTACGGCGTTACCTTTCATTATAACGGATTCGCCGGCAGTAACTTGTCCATCACCTGCGATCACAGTTTTGTTATCACGCTTTACCGCAATAATCGTTGTACCACGTAATTCCATTTCAAAACCTCCTTATTGACAATTACGATTACTACATTTTACTACATCTTTAACTTTTACCAAAGGACTTTTACACTTTGAACATAGTTCCCCTGTAGGTTCATCAAAGGCAACAAAGTCACAATTTGGATAACCAGAACATCCATAAAAATACTTACCCTTTTTACTACGACGCTTGTAAATATCATTACCACATTTTGGACATTTACAAACGGGTTTATCAAAAGGCTTAGTTGTTTTACATTCTGGGTAACCACTACAAGCCAAGAATTTACCGAATCGACTTTCACGAATCAACATTACTTTTCCACACTTTGGACACATTTCATCACTTTCGACTGGTTTAATACGATTTTCTGCACCATCATTAGCACGAACTTCATCAACAACCTTAATAAAGGGTTTATAAAAATTATCGACAACACCAACCCAATCAATACCATCTGAAGCAATATCATCCAATTTATCTTCCATATCGGCAGTAAAGCCCGTATTCATAATTTCTGGGAAATATTTGATTAGCCAATCAACAACAACACAACCTAACTCAGTTGGTTTTAAAGCCTTACCTTCCTTTTCAATATAGAAACGCGCGAACAAAGTTGCCACCGTTGGTGTATAAGTTGCCGGACGTCCAATTCCTTTTTCTTCCATTACTTTAACCAAAGTTGCTTCGGTGTAACGTGCTGGTGGTTGCGTAAATTTTTGCGCATATTCTAATTTAACAAAATTCAAACAATCGCCAATTTCAATGTTTGGTAATACTCCAGCATTTTCCCCAGCATCATCTTCACCTTCTTTTTCTGGTTCTTCTTTGGTCTTGCTACCACTGTATACAGCTAACCAACCATCAAATAACGGCGTACGACCAGTAACACGGAAAATATAATTATTTGCATCAACGTCAACTCGTACACTATTGAAAGTTGCTTCTGCCATTTGAGAAGCTATAAAACGATTATAAATCAAACGATATAATTTCGCTTCATCTGGCTTACAATACTTATCAGCTTCATCTGGTGTAATATCTAAATGCGTTGGTCTAATCGCCTCATGGGCATCTTGTGCCGATTTTTTTGTTTTATAAACATTTGGAGTTTCCGGAACAAAATTTGCACCATACTTCTGGGTAATGTATTCCTTTGCCGCTGTTTGAGCCTCAGCAGAAACACGAACACTATCGGTACGAATATAAGTTACTAAAGCCATCATACCACGTTCACCCATTTGAATACCTTGATAAAGCGCTTGAGCAGCCATTGTGGTACGTTTTAATGATAAACCTAATTTAGCACCAGCATCCTGCTGCATTGAACTGGTTGTAAATGGCGCAGGCGCATGACGCTTTGTTACTGATTTTTTTACATCTTTTGCAACATATTTTGCATCTTTTAAGTCGGCAACGATTTGATTTACTTGACTCTCGCTTGCTGGTTTCAAACGTTTACCATCTGGTCCGTAATAAAGTGAAGTACGGAATTTAAGTTTATCCTTTTCTAAATGAGACCAAAAATCCCAATACTCTTCTGGCTTAAAGTTTTGAATTTCACGTTCACGTTCAACAACTAACTTTAAAGTTACACTTTGCACACGACCAGCTGACAAACCTGACTTGATTTTTTTTGACAAAACTGGTGATAATTTATAACCCACTAAACGGTCCAAAACTCGACGAGTTTGTTGCGCATAAACCAAGTTCATATCAATTGAACGTGGTTTGGTCAACGCTTGATGAATAGCATGTTTGGTAATTTCATTAAACTCAATTCGTTTTGCCTGCGTTGGATCAATATCTAATATATATGTTAAATGATAAGCGATAGCTTCACCTTCGCGATCCGGGTCGGTTGCGATTAAAACCTCTTCAGCTTTTGCTGCTGCTTCTTTCAAAGCTTTAACGACATCTTTTTTATCTGATGAAATTACATATTGTGGTTTGTAACCCTTTTCAACATCAACCGATAAGTCACGTTTTTTTAAATCACGAAAATGCCCACCAGTTGCCATCACCTGATAACCACTACCTAAATATTTTTTAATAGTATCTTTTTTACCGATACCCTCAATAATTACAAGTTTCATGAACCTCCTACCGTTTTACTGAGCAACGAAATAATTGCCTGGTAATTTCTCTATTAAACCAATCATTTCCATATTTGTCAAGAGTGTTGACAACTGCGCTACTGATAAACCACTTTCGGTGACAATATCATCAAAATGAACTTCATCAGTCTTTAAAATATTTAAAATGTTTTGTTGTTCCAAACTAATCTGTTTGTTTTGTAACATCTTTTGATTAATAACACTTCTTCCTGAAATCTCTTTTATAAAATCTTCTATACTGGTAATTATCTTTGCTTCCTTTTTGGCAATTAAATTATTCGTTCCTTGACTCGCATAACAATTGACATTTCCAGGAACAGCATATATGTCACGCTGCAATGATTTTGCCATTTTTAAAGTAATCAACGTGCCACTGTGTAAATCTGCTTCTACTGCAACAACAACCTGCGATAACGCTGCAACAATCCGATTACGTTGTGGAAAAGTTGTTTTACTTCCATGTAGATTTGGTGGATACTCAGAAATCAACAGACCATTTATTCCAATTTCATCTTGTAAATCTTTGTTTACTGTCGGATAATATACTTCAATTCCATTTCCTAAAACAGCAATCGTTGCATCTTTAGCACCTTGATGCGCGGCTGTATCTATACCTTCTGCTAAACCAGACACTACAACAAACCCTGCCTTAACACACTGAGTTGCTAAATCTTTCGCCACCATCAAACCGTAACGTGTACAATCGCGTGTTCCAACTATTGAAACCAAAGGACGATTTAACAATTCAAGATTACCTTTAACATATAATTGTTTGGGTGGGTCCTTTAAATCCAACAAAGCACGTGGATATTTCATATCATCTTTATAAATAATCTGAATATCATTATTCATTTATACCTCGATTAAAACGATCTAAACTACGATAAGAAATTGCTTCACTTAAATGTTCTGGTAAAATTGCTTCAGAACCAGCAAGGTCTGCAATAGTTCGAGCTACCTTTAAAATCCTTGTGTAAGCTCGTGCTGATAAATGCAATGTTTCAAATGCTGCTTTTAAGATATTTTCGCAATCACTACTTAGCTTACAATATTTTTTTGTCATTGCTGAATCCATCGTCGCGTTACTGTGAATATCAATTTCTGCAAAACGATGGTTTTGTATTTCTCGAGCCTTAATTACACGCTGACGAATCGTAGCACTGTCCTCAGACAATTTATCATTAGATAAATCATCATAAGTTACCTGATCGACTTCAATGTGTAAATCAATACGGTCTAATAACGGACCGGAAATTTTACCCAAATAGCGTTGAATTTTTGACTGAGTACACTTACAACGATTTATGCGACTACCGTAATAACCACAAGGACATGGGTTCATACTCGCGACCAAAACGAACGATGCAGGATATTCAACAGTCATTGAAGCACGTGAAATAACTATATTGTAATTTTCTAATGGCTGACGTAATAATTCTAAACAACCACGATTATATTCCGGCATTTCGTCCAAAAACAAAACACCATTATGCGCTAATGAAATTTCGCCTGGTCGCGCATTTTTTCCACCACCAGCTAAAGAAACTGTTGAAGCTGTGTGATGTGGGCAACGGAAAGGTCGTGTTAAAACAATGCCGTGTTCAGAATCTAATAAGCCAGCACAACTGTGAATTTTAGTTGTTTCCATACTTTCATTAAAAGTCATTGGTGGTAAAATAGTTTGAAAACATTTAGCTAACATTGTTTTACCACTACCTGGAGGCCCTATCATTAAAATGTTGTGTCCCCCTGCTGCCGCAATTTCCAACGCTCGTTTTGCCACAAATTGTCCACGTACGTATTTCATATCACAAGGATAATTAGCATCAGCCAATAGATTATCAAAACTTGCAGCTTCAACTAATTTTAAAGGCGAAACTCCATCAACGCAGGAAAAGTGATTAACAACATCAGCTAAATTCCGAGCCGTATAAATATTGATACCAGATACAAATGAAGCTTCATTGTAGTTATCAGCAGGAATAATTACATTATTGATTTTCTTTTCTACTGCCGTTAACAAAGCTGGCAAAACACCATTTGTACGACGTAACTCACCATTTAAAGATAACTCACCAAAAAACGCCCAATCATTTAAAGACTGCGTTATAATTTGACTATTTGCTAAAATACCTACGGCAATTGGTAAATCATACACAGCACCTTCTTTTTTTGCCGAAGCAGGCGCAAGATTAATAACAACATTACCAACAGGAAATTTATAACCTAAATTTAAAATTGCACTTTTAACACGTTCTTTGCCTTCCTTAACAGCATTATCTGGTAAGCCAACCAAAGTATACCCGGGCAACCCCTTAGTAACATCTACCTCGACATCTACAATGTACCCATTGACTCCACTAATACCAAAACTTTTGATAGTAATCACAAATATAAAATTACAATAAAGTGGCAGTAAAGTAAACCGATTTAAAATTCTTATGCTAAATTAAACTGGTTTTCGACATATTCTCTAATTCTACTTACAAATTTCGACTAATTTCGACAATCTTTGCAGTTGTCGAACAAAAGAACATAAAATATGCTTAAAACCATAACCAAAATAAAAAAGGAGAAAAACAAAAAAAATGGAAAACAAGGTTTACCTTTACGGATTAGTCGTGAGCAATCCAACAACATGTGATGACTACTATGGTAGTGATTACTGCAATTTGGACATTTCGGTCCAAAGATTATCAGGCATAGTGGACACAATTCCACTTACCATCCATAATAATTTAATCAAACAACATGGGGTTAAATTAGGCGATAATATCGCTATTATAGGCGAGTTCCGAAGTTATAACAAAATTGAAAACAATCGAAGTCGTTTAATTTTAACAACATATGTACATGAAATTACCGATGATGTTGACACAGCAAATCCTAACATTATTGAGTTAACGGGTTATATTTGTAAAATGCCTGTTTATCGTACTACTCCATTTAATCGTGAAATAGCCGACCTTTTAATCGCTTGCAATCGTAGTGGCAACAAAAGTGATTATTTACCTGCGATTGCATGGGGACGCAACGCTCGATTTGCTAAAAGTATCAATGTTGGCGAACAAATTCATATCTGTGGCAGAATTCAAAGTCGTGAATATCAAAAAAGATTAGAAGATGGTACGGTCCAAACCCGAACAGCTTACGAAATCTCAATCAATCAAATTGATTGCGAAAGCGCTAATAGCCAAAACGGAGATACGAATTTCATTTTAAGTAATCTATAATTTTAGCTGTTCCATCAATCCAATTTTGCTTACTGCAATTAGAGATATACTGACTACGATATTTATATAGATAATCCAATCTTTCTAATAACGTATTTGTGCTTAATTGCTGTTGTGATAAAACTTGACAGACACCTAATTTTTGTAAAAATTCAGCATTCTGGATTTGGTCGCCACGGCTTTCGGTTTTAGGCAAAGGAACATACAACGCAGGCTTTTTCAAAGCCAACAATTCTGAAACCGCACCTGAACCTGCACGAGTTAAAACGACATCAGCCCAAGCAAAAGCATCTTGTGGTGTGTCTAAATATTCTACTTGTAAATAATCCACATTTTGATATTGTGGATTATTTTTATTTTTTCCCGTAATGTGTAAAACATTCCATTTTTCACATAACTGATTTAATGACTTCCAGATAATTTCATTGATTGCAGTTGCGCCCAAACTGCCACCCATTACCAATAAATTCGGTTTTGCGTGATTAGATAACATAACCTTGCTTGCATCACCATGGTAAATACTTTTCCTAATGATAGCACCAGTATGAACCACTTGTGGATACTTTTTACAATCCAAAGGAAATGTTGTGCAAATTTTTGCACATTTTTTTGCCGATAAACGATTAGCTAACCCCAGCGACATATCACTTTCGTGTGCCACTACCTTGATACTCAAACTATACGCAGCAAAAACCACAGGCAAAGCAACAAAACCACCTTTTGAAAAAACTACTGTTGGTTTTAGTTCTTTTAAATGTTTTTTCGCTTCACGAATCCCTTTTATCAACTTAAAAGGAATTTGTAAATTTTTCAATGTAAAAGCACGTCGCAACTTTACTGTTGTAATTTCACGATACTGTAAACAATTTTGTTCTGCAATTGTTTTTTCAACTCCATTGCCACCAATATAAACTATTCTGTCAAAATATTTTTTAAGATAAGGCAACAAAGCAATATTCGGCAAAACATGACCTGCTGTTCCACCACCAGTTAAAACAATAGTTCGCATATCTTATTTATATGTGATTTAACCAATATCTATTGAAAAAACTTTACCAGCAACTAAATCTACTTCTTCAATACCATTCAATTCTTTATTCCATGCAAAATCTTTGTTTTTAATTTTGTGGAATGCTTCATTAAAAATCAATTTAATTTTAGCATTTTTACTTGGTAAAATTTTCAAGCTGATTTTACCTTTATTCGCATCCCAACTCATTGTTACTTTTGCCGCAAAATCAGTTGCTAAATTCTTAATACTTCCCACCATTAAAGGCTCAATCAAAATTGGTAAAACCTTTAAGATATTTGCTGAACTTTGCAAAACACAATCACTAATTGCTGTACCTACACCCATAGAAACAGCAACGTCTAAATTAGGTTTATCATTTGTTGTCATACCTGAACCACGCCAGTCATTAGATAAGAATAATCCAGATGGAGTTGCTGAACTATTAATAATTTTAACTAGTAAGTTCTTAACTTCGGTTACATCTGCCCCATATGCCAATTGACAAGCAGCCATTACCAAATTTCTTGTTGGTTGATAATATGCCGCATTACGGACACGAGCTTTCACTGCATTAACACTCGCAGCACTTGCCGAAATTTCAGCTTCTGGGTTTGCACCTTGAATTACAGATGGACGATAAGTAATTATAACATCATTTGCCATAAAGTTTTTTAATGGATATAATCCATAACCATGCATAACGCCTGCATTTTCAACTTTATCAACAAAAACTGAATTAGTGTATTCTTTCAAGCAACCATCACCATTAACCGTAAATGTTGGAATTTTGGTTAACATATCTTGCCACACTGCAACGTCATCCTTCGCTGTTTTTAATAAAGTAGCTGCACTAATCAAATTATTTAACAATGTTTGTAAAGCTAAGAAGTCAATTGTCGATGATGATGCCAAAGCAAAATTTACCAAAGGACGACCAGCAACCAAATTACCAGGCGTTGCATTTGGACTATAACTAGGAATTGTAATGTATTTACCCGTAGCATCTAACTTTAAAAAATCTGAGTAAAATTCAAAAACATTACGCATAAATGGGAAAATTTTACTACGTAAAGTCTTTTCATCACCAGTCGTTAAATAGTAATCATAGAACAAATTAGCAGCTAAAGCCGATGAAGCAATAAAGTGTAATGTTGCTGAATTAACACTACCAAAAGTTGCTGAATCCATTGCCGTAATACGTGGGACAAAATAGCCACGCATACCATATACACGAGCGGCATTCTTTTTTAAATCAGATTCATAACCCATATAGAAATCTAAAAGTTTCAAAATTGAATCAGGGGTGAAAGTTCTTGTTACACCTGAGTATAATAATTGAGCAATACCGTCTAGAGCTGTAACACCATGTTCACAATCGTTGTCAGCACACCACAACCCAGCAGGAGTTAACAAAGCGCCATCCAAACAAACGCATAAATATTTAGAAAAATTCCACAAACGTTCTAATAATTCAGGTGTTAATTCATTATTACTGGTTTTATCGATTAACTCTTTTAAGTCTGCTTCGGTTTTATCAGAATTCAACTCTAAATCAGTATCATCAAAAGCACGTTTGAAAGGTACAGCATTTTTTGTTGCTAATTTATTATAACTATCTTTGATTAAAGAAAGTTCCATTTTAATTTTATTAAATTCTGTGCTTGCATCCGAATTAACGAAAGGCTTTGCTAAAATAGTTAATTCATTTACATCTTTTAAAGTAACAACGTTATTTGCAACTTGAACATTTCCCCCAGCAACAATTAAACGCATAACTAATCCATAGTCACGACCGTTATCACTACGAGAGCTAAAATAGAAATAACCATTTTCGTATTTAATATTATTAAATTTACTATTCTTATCGCATGGTTGTAATTGAATTGCTACGCGAATTTTACCATTTGATTTATCAACATGATAAGCCATTACGTCATTTGACTTAGCAAGCGACAAGCGGCGAACAGTTTCTTCCTTTTCATCGGCACAGAAGCTAACAGCCAATTCACCATTTTTCATATCGGTTATGCGTTCATAATTTGTAATAACACCAGTATTATAAAAATCTAATTTGATTTTTACCATTGGCTTTGGCTGAGCAGGTGCTAAATGGCAATTTTTCTTAATAAAAGACTTTTCTAAAACTTGTTCAACTTCCAAAATTTTACCATCAGCGAATTTTTTACGTAATGTTGTAAAATCATCACTGACATCTTGCAATACACCATTTTTACCATGATGAACCAAGGCACTATGGTTAATCAAAATTTGTTCATTTGAAATTGCGCCAAGAATGGCAACACCAACACGCCCATTCCCCAAAATACTTCCATCTAAAAAAGCATTTTCCATAAATGTTGCCGGTGTTTTGTTTAATAAAATAGTACTATCATATTTGCTCATAATATAAAAAAATTATACCATGAACGACATTAAAATTCAACCACTAATTGGCGATTTTTCTTGAGAATTTCGCTCTTAAAATAACTATTATATTGCTGTTTTTTTTGATGACGTGCGATAGCTTCTTGCACCAAATTATCAATGACAACGCCATATGGAATATCTGCTTTTAACCATAAATGATAAGCCATAAAACCAGGCACAGTATTGATTTCGTTTAATATGATTTTATTATTGTGTACCATAAAATCAACTCGCACCACACCACTTGAATTGAATAATTCATACGCCTTGATTGCCATTTCTTTTATTTTAGGCTCAATATCTTTTAAAAACTGACTATCAGTATTCTGACTACCTTTTTTTACAAAACCACTGTCTGTATTAAAATATTTTTCTTCAAAAGAAAAGAAACGCTCACTACCTACAACTTCTAACGCTGAAGTAATAATTTTTCCTTGTTCACGCATCACTGCAACATTTACTTCTTGCATATCGGCAATATATTCTTCAACAACCACCCGACTGCCCATAGTTAATGCAGTATCAATTGCTGATTTTAACTCATCATTTGTGCGCGCTATTTTAATACCAATCGAACTACCTTGCATGTCCGGTTTTACAACTACTGGCAAAGGTAATTTAAATTGCGATAAATCATTCGTTGTCATCACCTGAAAGCGTGGCTGTAAATAACCTGCTGCAGTTAAAACTTGTCGCGTTGCAATTTTACTTTGTTGTAACCAGCCAGCGACAGCATCACAACTAGTAATTGGTAAATTATAAAACTGCAAAACAGCAGCAAGCGTTCCATCTTCCCCCATTCCACCATGACAACAATTTATAACGCAGGCTAATTTTTTCCACTTACGAAACGGTTTTGCCCTACTTGCTTTCCCTTTGATATAATCATCAATATTTTTACTACCAACAACCATTTGATTCTCACGCGTGAGATAAATCAATGAGATATGATATGCTTCTGTTACATTTCGTGCTAAATGCAAACCGGTTAAAATAGACACATCATGCTCTGTACTATTACCACCAAAAATAATTCCAATGTTTAACATATTTAGTTATATGCATACGATATATTTTGCGCTATTTTAAACGATATGTTTTGTATAAATTTGAAAAATATGTTATTCTTAAACTATGAGTGAAAACAATGATAATATCACATTCGAGACTATTTCTGGAAATGAAGCAACTGCACGTACTGCTTATCTTTTAACCGAAGCAGCTCCAATCTACCCAATTACCCCAAGTTCCGATATGGCTGAATATTGTGACCAATGGGCAAATAAAGGTAAAACTAATATATTTGGCCAAATTCCAGATGTTATAGAAATGCAAAGCGAAGCAGGCGCTGCCGGAACGTTACACGGTTTAATGCTTGGTGGAACACTGGGCACAACATTTACATCCAGCCAAGGTCTGCTTTTAATGATTCCAAATATTTATAAAATGGTCGGTGAATTACTTCCAACTGTAGTTCACGTTTCTGCTCGTTCCATTGCGATGCACGCTCTCTCAATTTTTGGCGACCACAGTGATGTCTATGCTTGTCGTAGCACAGGAATTGCAATGTTGGCATCAAATTCCGTTCAGGAAAATGCAGACTTGTCACTGATTGCACATTTAGCTGCCATTGAAGCCAGTTACCCTTTTATGCATTTTTTTGATGGTTTCCGTACTAGTCACGAGTTTAATAAAATCCAAATTCCAAACAAAGAAATTACCAAAAAACTCATCAATCGTGAAGCATTAGGAAAATTCCGTTCTCGCGCACTTAATCCAGAAAATCCTAAAATATATGGTACTGCTGAAAATTCGGACATCTTCTTTCAACATCGTGAAGCAGCTAACCCATATATAAACGCGATTCCAAACATAGTCGAAACTTATATGCAAAAATTCGCAACACTAACTGGGCGTAATTATCGCTTATTCGATTACATCGGACACCCTAACGCCGAACACATAATAATCGCAATGGGTTCTGCTTGCGAAACCATTGAAGCCACCCTTCCTCAACTAAATGGTAAATTTGGTTTAATTAAAGTAAGACTCTATCGTCCTTTTTCCAGTAAACACTTACTTGCTGTATTACCACAAACCGTTCAAACAATTACCGTGCTTGACCGTACCAAAGAAAATGGCGCTGTCGGTGACCCATTATATTTGGATGTAGTAGCAAGTTTGCAAAATAAAAAAATTATTGCAGGACGCTACGGCTTAGCAAGTAAAGAATTTACCCCAGATATGGTGTCAGCAATTTACGAGAATGCTTGTTCAACGAATCCAAAAAATCACTTTACAATCGGCATCAATGATGACGTTTCAAATACATCACTAAATATAACACCACGACCTGACTTACATCCTCAAGGTGGTTGCCGTTTTTATGGACTTGGTAGTGACGGAACAGTTGGTGCAAATAAAAATAGTTGTGCAATTATTGGTGATAATACGGATTTATATAGTCAAGCTTATTTTGTGTATGACAGTAAAAAAAGTGGAGGCACAACAATTTCACATTTACGTTTTGATAAAAAACCAATCAAAGCACCTTATTTGGTTACACACCCAAATTTTGTTGCTTGTCATAACCAAACTTTCTTAACAAAATTTGATATGTTAAACGGTATTACAGAAGGTGGAACATTCCTTTTAAATACCACCTACCCTGCAAACGAAATCAATAAAATTTTACCAAACGCCGTAAAACGCACTCTCGTCGACAAAAAGATAAATTTCTATATTATCAATGCTTACCAAATCGCACAAGAATTGGGTCTTGGTGTCAGAATAAATACGATAATGCAAAGTGCTTTTTTCAAATTAGTCAACATCATTGATTATCAAAAAATTAAAACATTACTCAAAGAAAAAATTGAAAAAAGTTATGGTAAAAAAGGTCCAGCAATTGTTGCAATGAACAATAATGCAGTCGACAGTGCTGACACAGCGTTAATTAAAATTGATATTGAAACACTCACCATAACAGATGAGCAAATTCAAAATCAACCAACATCAATGATTCAAACGATTAACAGTCTTCAAGGTGACACACTCCCTGTTTCAGCATTTACTCCTGATGGCAGCGCCCCAACGGCTACAACACAATATGAAAAACGTGATATCGCAACCAGTCTCCCAAGGTGGATTCCTGAAAATTGTATCCAATGTAATCGCTGTGCAATGATTTGTCCACACGCAACAATTCGTCCTGTTTTAATAAATCAACCAACACCAGAAAATTTTAAAACTATCAAATCAATTGGTGTCCCTGGTTATGAAGAATATCAATATCGCATACAAATATCACCACACGATTGTACCGGATGTGGCGCTTGTGCAAATATTTGCCCGGTTAAAAATAAAGCACTTGTCATGGAACCATTTGACAAGGTGCAAGAAGATGAAAATTATGAATTCTCACTGAGTTTACCAGACAATAAAATTGCGCCAAATAACGTAAAACTATCACAATATAATCGTCCACTGTTTGAGTTTTCTGGTGCTTGTGCTGGCTGTGGCGAAACGCCTTATATCAAATTATTAACTCAACTTTACGGAGATAAATTAGTAATTGCAAACGCAACTGGATGTTCATCAATTTATGGTGGCAGTTCCCCATCATGTCCTTATGCAAAAAACCAAGAAGGACATGGACCAGCATGGGCAAATAGTTTATTCGAAGATAATGCCGAATTTGGTTTTGGTATACGTAAAGCCTTAAATATACAAGGAGCAACCGATAAAATTGTTTGGATAATTGGTGGCGATGGCTGGGCGTATGATATAGGTTTTGGTGGTCTTGATCACATTTTATCAACTAATGAAAATATTAACGTTTTAGTTCTTGATACCGAAGTATATTCTAACACAGGTGGACAAGCCAGCAAGGCAACACCTAAAGATGCAACAGCAAAATTTGCTTCAGGTGGGAAACAAACAGATAAAAAGAACTTAGGTGCTATGATGATGCAATACCCAAATGTTTACGTAGCTCAAGTCGCAATGGGTGCAAATATGGAACACACCTTAAAAATTTTAAAAGAAGCAACAAATCATAATGGACCATCATTAGTTATTGCAATGGCAACCTGTATCAATCATGGTATTGATATGTCAAACGGTATGGGAATTATGGCCGATGCTGTTAAATGTGGTTACACTACATTATATCATCGTAATCCGAAAGATGGAGAAATGATAATCGATTCACCTGCTCCAACCAAGGACATAACAGAATTTAAAGCAAATCAAACTCGCTTCCGTAAAAAATCTTAATCTTTATGTGTTTGAATTAAAGAACAATGCTCTTGTGGTGTAATTTCAACATTGCATCCATTTTTATAACTGCCAATCGGACGCAATTCAACCAAGACGGCATCTACGCCAATCCTTAAAATATTATTATAAGGTACAAATAATTCGTGTTTATGTCCCCACAAGTGGAAATTTTTATCACCCGGCACAACGACACCAATCACTTTCGCATTTTCACGTGAAAAGACTATATCGACAATTCGCCCCAAAGCTTTCCCGTCGACAACGTTAATTACCATCTTAGTGCGCAGCTCGCAAAACGAAACTTCTACGCCCATACAATCATATATATGATTCACTTGATAAATTTTGAGAATAATTTTCTGCTAAATTGTAAAAAATTATCATAATGAAAAAAGTCGACATCGTGGGTATCGACACAAGCAGTCTGCCCAAACTTTCAAATGCAGAAACATTAGAAATGTTGCGGCGTATTCGCAATAACGACCCAAAAGCACGACAACAATTTATTTTTGCTAATTTACGTTTGGTATTATCCGTTATTCAAAAATACATTTATGCAAATACTAATTATGATGATTTATTTCAAGTTGGTTGTATTGGCTTAATTAAAGCAATTGATAATTTTAACCCTAACTTTAATGTTAAGTTTTCGACATATGCTGTTCCAATGATTATTGGTGAAATCCGACGATACCTTCGTGATGAAAATGGAATCCACGTTTCACGTAGTATTCGCGATACAGCTTATCACGCATTACAAGCTGCAGAAAAATTAACAAAAGAACTAAATCGCGAAGTTACAATGGAAGAAGTAGCAAAAGCAATCAATGAACCATTGTCCAATGTTTTTTTTGCTTTAGCAGCAACTGGCACAGTATCATCATTAGATGAACCAATTGGCACTGATCGCAGTAATGATGCAACAACATTAATCGAACAAATCCCCAATAATGGCACGACTTGTGATGATTGGCTTGGTTATAAAGCTATGCAAGACGCAATCGATAACTTAGTACAAAAAGAACGTGAAATTCTTATGATGCGTTACTACGACGGCAAAACACAAATGGAAGTCAGCAATGAAATTGGCATCAGCCAAGCGCAAGTATCACGTTTAGAAAAAAATGCACTAGCAAACATAAAAAACCAAATTTAACAAACTTTTAAATGAAAATTTATATCAAAAAAATTACGATTGCAAAGATCTTTTTTAAACTTCTCCCAAGGTTCGCTGTGCTGCAAAAACCTAATCAAATTCATCGGTAAAGAAATTTCAATACGCCATAAATGTCCATCTTGTTGAACACTTACTTGGTTTTCACTAATATTATCTATCATTGCACTATATTTTTTGCGCAAAAAAGAAACAATATCTAATTGTAAACTTAAAGCATCAACAAAAACCTTTTGATAAACAAAATCATATTTTAAAGGCAAACCTACCCTTTGCATAAATAATTCTTCAAGCCTTTTTTGCAATGCAGGTAAACAATCCTGAATCTCAGCATTATAAATATATCTGACTACCAAATGCTGTTTTTTTCGATAATAAGTACAAGATAAAAATTTTAAATTTATATAGTCTTGGTTTTCGTGATAATATAAATACTCTTCAATACTATTCATTTCATCTACCTTACAATAATAAGTTAAAACTTAAATTATTTATAACCCAAAACACGTCAGCAAAAATAACAAAACCGAGTAAACAAATAATGCCAATGGTATGAATTTTAGCTTCTAATTCACGATTGATTGGTTTACCACGAACCCATTCAATGATAACGAATACCATACGCGCCCCATCTAGTGATGGAATTGGTAACCAGTTAAAAACTGCTAAATTGATACTAATTAAAGTTAATAAATAAAAAATCTGCGCAAAAGCAATATCTACTGATTGAGAAGTAATTGCTTCGCCAATTGAACTTCCCATAACCGAAACAGTCGCAACCGTTCCACCAATCGCGTTCATCCCCAATTGACCTGTTACTAACTGTCCTAAAATTTTAAAAATCATACCAGCAACTTCAAAAGAAAAAGGTACAGACTTCAGAATTGCTCCACCAACATTATGATAAATTTTATCGTTTAATGGCAAGGAATGTGCTGCCTTGGAAAGCGCAGACCACTGCTTTGCTGTAATACCTTGTAAAATTACATTATTTTTAATAATATTTTTACCTTCATCTTTCCATGTTACTGTTAAATTAACATTATCACCAATATGTGTCTTTTCCAAAATTGTCGACGTACCAGTAAATAAATTCATACTTTTACCGTTAATGCTTTCAATCATCATTTGCGTTTCATCATCATATTTAATGGTGAAAAAATTTCCATCTAAATCAAAGACATTGTTGCCTTCATTTAACACTTGCGATAATGTAATTCTTTCCGGTTTACTCGGATCTGTTTCGTGCTCACTGTTATAGTAGGTAGTTCCAGTATTTGCAACATAACCATAACCCATCAAAAATAACAATACTGCAGCAAAAATAATCGCAGATAGAAAATTAAAAAAAGCACCAGAAAACATTACAATTAAACGCTTCCAAGGCGCTTTGTTATTGAATGAATCCGGATCAGTGTCAGGTTTATTAATATCATCTTCACCAAAAGAACAATACCCTCCAACTGGAATCATACGAATTGCAAAAATTTCACCATTTTTTTTCGTTTTCTTATAGATAGGTTTCCCCATTCCAATTGAAAATTCATATATTTTAAACTTTAAAATCTTAGCTGTAATATAATGACCAAATTCATGAATTGTAATCATTAGCATTAACAAAAGGATTGCTAAAGCTAAATACCCAACGGTTTGAAAAATTCCTAATAACTGAGACATCTATTATATTATCCCCATAATTAACAATATGAATGGCACATTTAGAATAATACCATCAACACGATCCATAACCCCACCATGACCAGGTAACAGATTACCAAAATCCTTGATAGCAACTTTGCGTTTAATAAAACTTGCGTATAAGTCGCCTAAGGTTGTTACAATAGCGCCAGCCAAACCAACCACTAAAAACAAGATTTGTGTCAAAGATGCATCTTTAGTTAAACGGAATAATCGGTTAGATAAAGCAGTATTACTACTGATGATCCAAACAACAATCAAAGCACCTAATATTCCACCAAACAAACCACCAACAAAACCAACCCAAGTTTTCTTTGGACTAATTTTCGGCGACATTTTTGGCGAACCCTTTCCCAACACCATGCCAACACAATAAGCAAAAATATCTGTAAAACACGAAATAAAAATAACTAAAAGTAAACCAAATAAACCAACATCATCAGTTGTCATATGATTCATAATTATTGCACATGCAAAGAAAACACCTGGGTAAAAAAGCATATACAATAAATCCAACACACCACCCCAAGCCTCTTTATTAAAACTCTTTTTCTGCAAAGCACATTCTTTTGCCATTTTTTTATCAATCATATTTGACAAACCAACAAACAAGACAAAAATTGCAATAATAATTAACGAAACAATTAATTGTAACCACCAAGCTAACGCCTCTTTAAAAAATACGTTGCTAAGTACATAAAAGAAATAAATTAACCCTTCAATTACATAAACAACAATAGCACTTGCACCACGACGGTTTAACTTACAAGCATTACAAATTTCCCAGGTTCCGATACCTGTCGCTAATAAAACTAAAACATCAAATGCGTATACGCCAAAAGTGCCACCGAAAGCACGAGAAACCATCAGGGCACTAAATAACAAAACTAAAATTGATGCCGTCAAACACCTTTTACCAAAATTAGTAATAACCATAATAAAAACTATAACATAAATTTAAAATATCGTCTAGAAAATTATATTGTCATAATATCTTTTTCTTTCTGATTTAAAGCAGTATCTACATTCGCAATATAATCATCGAGAATTTTTTGAACATCATGTTCTACGTTCTTAACATCATCTTCGCTAATCTTTTCAGCATTATTGATCTTTTTTAATTGATCTAAAGCATCACGACGTTCATTGCGCATACTAACACGTGCTTCTTCTGCAATTTTGCTAACCTTTTTAACCAAATCTTTACGAGTATCAGCAGTTAATTGAGGAAAAACTAAACGAATAAGACGACCATCATCAACTGGTGTTGCGCCTAAATTAGCAGCACCCAACGCTTTTACCATTGAAGATAAAATAGATGCATCCCATGGATTAACAACAATAGTTCTCGCATCAGTACATGAAATGTTGGCCAAATTTTTAATTGGAGTCATTGTTCCAAAATAATCGACCGTCACACGTTCAACAATACGTGTATCTACTCGTCCAGCACGAACAGCAATAAATTCATTTTTTAGATAATCGAAGCGTTTACTTAATTTTTCCTCATAGTTAATAAGTAATTCATTAAGTTTTTCGTTAAGATAATCCATAACATTCCCCCTTATTGTGCAGCAATAGTCTTTGAAACTTCAGCAGCAAAATCTTCTTTTGGTTTTTCAATACCTTCGCCCATTTCATAGCGAACAAAACGACGAATCGTAATTTTTTCACCAACAAAAGCAATGGTTTCGTTTACAATATCCTTAATGGTTTTTGAGCCATCTTTAACGAATGGTTGATCCATTAAGCAATAATCTTGGTAATATTTCTTTACACGACCTTCAACCATTTTTTCAGCAATAGCAGCAGGTTTTCCTTCTTCCATTGCTTGTTTTTTCAAAATTTCCTTTTCTTGTTCTAAAACAGATGCAGGAACTTCATCAGCAGTTACATATTTAGGATTTGCAGCAGCAATATGCATTGCTACATCTTTAACTAACTGATTAAAATGTTCACTCTTTTGAGCAAAATCAGTTTCACAGTTAATTTCAACTAAAACACCAATTTTACCACCCATGTGAATGTATGAACCAACCATACCTTCACAAGCAATACGATCACTACTTCCTTTTTTCAAAGCTTTTGCTTTGCCTTTTTCACGTAATAAAGCAACAGCCTTCTCGTAATCACCTTTTGTTTCGTCTAATGCTTTTTTGCAATCTAGAACCCCTGCTCCAGTTGCTTCTTTTAATTTCATAATATCACTCATGATTATTTATCTCCATTTTTAACTGTTTTTGTTTTTTCCGTACTTACGGTAGCATCATCTTCTTTTTGTTCAACTGGTTCCAATACAGCCTTAGTTTTAATTGCAGCAGCCATTGAAACAGTTTCTTTTTCGCTAACTGTTGAACGTAATTCAACACCTTCTTTAGCTTCAATAACAGCGTCAGCTAATGCAGCCAAAATTAAACTTACACTACGTGTAGCATCATCATTTGCTGGAATGATCACATCAACATCATCTGGATCGCAATTAGTATCAATAACACCGATAACTGGAATACCTAATTTACGTGCTTCCCCAACAGCAATATGCTCTTTCTTAGAATCAACAACAACCAACACACCAGGCAAAGAAGTCATTTCAGCAATACCACGCAAATTCTTTTCTAATTTTTCACGCTCATCCATTAACTTAGCAACTTCTTTTTTAGGCAAATAAGCAAATTCACCCATTTTTTCCATATTGTGCAATTTATTCATACGTTCAACACGACTACGAATTGTAGCAAAATTTGTTAAAGTACCACCCAAGAAACGACTATTTACATAGTAAGCACCACATCGTTCTGCTTCTGTTTTAATTGCTTCTTCTGCTTGTTTTTTTGTACCAACAAATAAAACTTTTTTACCTGCTGCTACTTGGTCACGTAAAAATTCGTACGCACGATCGATTAGAACTGTAGTTTGCTCTAAATCTAAAATATGTACGTTATTACGTGCTGTGAAGATATACTTCTTCATTTTTGGATTCCATTTGCTCACTTGGTGACCAAAATGAGTCCCTGACTCCAAAAGTTGTTTCATTGAAATTACTGACATTTTTATTTTCCTCCTTGTTTGTCTGCCTTCGATTTGTCAACATATTCGCTAAACGGACTTTTCCGCAACAAGTAAATACTCACAACCGAAGTGAAATTTTAATGTGCTTGTATTATAACACGTCACGTTTATACATGTCAATTGCATCTTGAATTACTTTCTTAGCTTCTGCTTTACCCTTTGGCGCAAATACTTCAACTTTATCTGTTGTATTCTTGTACACTTTCAAGAAATGTTCAATTTCATCTACTAAAATTTTTGGCAAATCATCGATATCTTGATAATGATTTACATAAGGATCATCTGCAGCTACTGCAATAATTTTTTCATCCTTCTCACCCTTATCAATCATTTCGATTACCCCGACAGGACGACATTTCACTAAAGTATTTGGATCCAAAGTTTCTGAACAAATAACCATAACATCCAATGGATCGTTATCTTCCGATAAAGTTAATGGAATTAATCCATAAGAACATGGATAATGAGTTGCCGTACGCAAAACACGATCCAACATAATTAAACCTGTTTCTTTATCTAATTCGTATTTTTTCTTGCTTCCTTTAGAAATTTCAATAACTGCCACAAATTCGTCTGTAGTTACACGTTCTGGATTCATTGAATGCCAGATCACGTTTTTATTTATTTTCTTCGTTGACATCTTCTGCATATACCTCCAAAATTTTTTTTGATAATTCTTCATCAATAACTAAATCCAAACTATCTTCATCTTCTTCAATGATTCTAAAAATCACGACTTCATCATTTTTTAATTCAAGTGGGTGCAAAATTGCATAATATTGTCCACCATAAACAACAACAGCAATTTGTTCAAACTTAACAACATTACCACCATCTTGTACTAATTCAATAATGTCATCATTTTTTTCATCAAATAATTTTTCAAGAATACTTTCGTAAACCATTACTTACCTCCTTCTTCATCAGAATGGTCAGCAACAATTGCTTCTACTGGGCAAGCATTGATGCATGCTGTACAAGCAATACATTTGTTTGGATCGACCTCATATTTGTCACCAGCAGCCGACGGACTAATTGCAGCAACTGGACAAATAGCAGCACATGAACCACAACAAATACAAGTATTAGTGATTTTTGCTTTCATTTAACGACTTTCTCCTTTCGTCAAGATATAATTGAAGTATAATTGAAGCAGCTACTTTGTCAATTAAATTTTTCTTTTCACGATGATTACCAATGATTGATTCAGCTTCAAAAGAGGTACATCTTTCATCAACAAATTCCACTGGGAAACCCAATTTTACAAAAGCATCCCCAAACTGACGAGCCTCTTGTGACATTTCACTTTCATCACCATTCGCGTGTAAAGGCAAACCAACCACAATTTGTTGCACATCATTTTTTTGAATAATATCCAAAATTTGAAGTAAAGTTTTTTTAATACCACGATTTTCAACAATCGTTAAAGGTGTAGCAATAAGCAAAGTTGGGTCAGACAATGCTATCCCAATTCTTCGCCTACCATAATCGATTCCCAAACAGCGCATTACTCTTGTGCTTCACCAGCAGCACTTTCATCACTGAACATTGCCATTGCCGACTTCACTTCTTCTAAATCACGGTGGATTTGTTCGTTTTGAGCACGTAAAACCCTATCTAAGTTTTCTAATGTTGGATAACGATCTTTGTTTTTATTCAAGATTGTTTCGCAGTTAGCAACACTTTGTTGTAAACTTGTCAATTGTTTAACATCTTGCTCTAACTTTTTGATACGTTCTGGATCAACAGTTGAAATATTATTGACACCATATACTAAAACTTCTTGTTTAGCAACGATTGCTTCACGTTTACGTAATAAGCGCAAATCACGATCCAAAGTATTCTTAATACGACGCAAAGGAATAAACTCACGGTTATTTTCACGTAAAGCTTTTTCGTTTTGACGCAAACGTTCTTCTAAATCTTGAAGTTTAACAGTATAATCCATAACCAAGCGTTCACGTTCTTCTTTGGTATATTCACGATTTGTGATCATTGAAGTAACTGCTTTAGATTGTTCACGAATACGTTCTTCTTCTTGTTCAATTGCAGTTTCTTTCTTTTTCAACTGAGCTTCACGTTCAACCAAAGATTGTTTTTCTTCTTCTAATTTATCAAGCATTTCTCTTTCACGTTGTTGATATTCAGCTTCTAACGAAGCACGAATTTCAGCTAACTGTTCTTCAGTAACTACACCACCTTGTTCGTTATCTTGAGTTTTAATTTCCAAAACTTGTTGTTTTAACATTGCAACTTCATTTTGTAAACGAGCTTTTTCTTCTTCCAAGTCTTTTTTCTTATCTTCAATTACTTGTTTTTCAGCAGCAATTTCTTCAGATTGTTTGGTTACTTGTTCAGCTTCTTTCATTAATTCATTACGTAATTGCATATATTTTTCACGTAAACGTTTTTCATTTTCTTCATACTCAGCTTGTTTTACTTCGTCATCATTTGATTTTTCCGCACGCGCTTTTTCTAATTCAGCTTGCAATGCTGCATTCTTTTCTTCCAAGGCAACAACTTCATCAGCAATACGTTGTTTAAATTCTTCGTATTCTTGCTTAATACGTGCTTCTTCTTCTTCATTTTGTTTTAATTTTTCTTGGTTATGCGCTTCGATTTCACGCTCCATAGCATCAAATTTTTCTTTAATTTCTAACTCACTAGACAACTCAGAAACTAAACCTTCTTTAACTTCGGATAATTGTTTCATTAACTTAGCTTCAGTTTCCATACGTTGCGCTTCTAACTCTTCACGCAATGCTTGTGCTTCTGCACGTGCTGCCTTACGTTCTTCGCGTAATTGTTCCATCATTTCTTGTACATCAAATTGCTCTTTTAATGCAGCTTGTGCTTCTGGACTAACTTCTTCAATTAGATCTTCAGTTATATCTTTTTCTAGTTCTTTTGCTAATTTCTTTTCATTCAACAATGTAACGAAATTCTCATATTGACGATTCATTTCTTCCTTGAAAGTTGCAATAATCGCATTAGCTTGTTCATTTACATCAGGTTGCACAACTGATTGTTGTTCAGCCATCATTTGTTCTTTTTCAATTTCGATTGCTTCACGTTGAGCCGCTAATTCTTGTTGCTTTACTACTTCCACAGCCTCTAATTGTTCAGCCATTTCTTGTTCTTTTGCCGCAATCGCTTCTAATTGTGCATTAAGTTCCTGTTCTTTTGCGGCTTCTAACGCCTGACGTTGCGCTTCCAACTCTAAACGTTGTGCTTCCAGTTCCTCTTGTTTAGCTGCTTCTAAAGCTTGGCGTTGTGCTTCTAATTCTTGTTCATTTGCAATTTCAATTTCGTGACGTTGTGCTTCCAAAGCTTGTTGCATTTTTAATTCGTTGATTTCACGTTCTTTTTCCAGCTCCATTTCTAAACGTTGAACTTTCAATGAATCTTCCATTGCTTTGTTTAATTCACCATAGCGTTGTTCAAATTGAGCTTTTTCAGCATTTCTACTTTCTTCCATTTCAGCGATGTTTTGTTGCAAACGTTCTAATTGAGCCAATACTTCTTCATTAACTCCATTAGATTGGTTAAATTGAACTTCATTACCACCTTCATCATCTTCATCCTGATTGGATGCTTTTGATTGAGCTTTTTCAATAGCTGTTTGATTTGCAATGGTTTCACGTAAAGCATTTAATTCATTTTCGTATTGTTCACGCATTTCAGCAATTACTTGTTCATAAGCAGCTACTGCATTTTTATTTTGTTCCTCTGCCTGATTTTGTCCTTCAATTGCTGAAACAGCCATATTTAAACGGTCTTCGTGTTCAACTAAACGTTTTTCTTGCATATCGCGTTCATGAGCTAACAATTCTTTTAATGCAGCCATTGTTTCTTCATCAATGCCACGATTTTCTTTTTTATTATTTAATTGATTTATCAAATCCGAACTTTCTTGAATCAATTGTTGCATTGCAGCTTGTGCTCTTTTAGTATCTTCACGACTTTCTTCTAGTTCAGCCATAATATCATCAAGACGGTCACGTTCAGTTGTTAAAATACGCTCTACATTTTCACGTTCAACTTGTTGAGTTTCTGGGTTTTTCGCATTGTCACCAGTTACAATTGTACGGTTCAATTTTTCCAACAATTCAGTATGACGTTTTTCAGATTCAGCACGTTCTGCTTCTCTTAATTCATTTAAATATTGAATTTCGTTTTGCATTGCATCCATACGTGCTTTCATCTCAGCATCAACTTCGGTTTCACGTGTAGTATAAACTACTTGGTTGCCAGCATCTTCATCTTCATTATTTTGTTTTTGTTCACGTTCAGCAGTAATTGTTTCACGTAAAATTTCAATTTCGTTTTTGTATTCTTCCATACGTTTCAATTGCTCTTCACGTTCTGTAGCCAAAACTTCTTTTAATGAAGCAATTGATTCTTCATCCAAACCACGTGGTAAAGCTTGACTTTCTAAATGTTGAATACGAGCTTCACTATCACGCACCATTTGTTCTAATGCAGCTTTTGCTTGATTGTTGTCTTCACGTTCTGCTGCTAATTCGTTCAAGATATTATTGAACATTTCTTGCTCTTGTGCACGTTGTCTTTCAATATCTTGTAAGATTTTTTCTACATTCGCTGCATTTGCTTCTGCGACACGTTGTTGTGCTTGTTCAAATTCGTTACGTTGAGTTTGCAAAGCTTCTGCCAAAGTAACATCTAAGGCTTTTTGTTTCTTTTCGTATTCACGACGTTCTGCTTCACGTTCTGCATTCATACGGTCAACTTCGTGTTGCATTTGTTCAATCAAAGCTGCCGTTTCAGCACGTTCACGTTCTAATTGCATTTGATAAACACTTTGCGATTCGGTATCATTTGTGCCATAACGATTGGTTTGTTTTTGTGCATTAGAATCATTTAGCATTTCTTGAAATTTAGCTTGCATTTGCATAATTGCGTCTTGGTATTGATTTTGCATTTTTACAAATTCGTTTTCTTTTTTAGCTTCTTGTTGTGCATTATATGCATTTTCTTCCTTAACACGGCGTTCGTTTTCCATTGCATTTAACACAGCCGCTAAACTGTTTTCTTGTTCGCGTAAACGCAATTCTTGTGCTTCACGTTCTGCTGCTAATACATTTTTAATTTCTTCTAATAAGTTCTTATCGTCCTTATTTGTTTTTTCGGTAGATTCTAGATCTTTCATTTTAGCCTGGCTATCTTTTATCATCTGTTCCATTTCTTTTTTTGCTTGGCTAATTAAATCTTCAGATTTTTTCTTATCTTGCAATTCATCTTGTAAACGAGCTGTTTCCTGTTTCTGTTTTTCAAGTTCTGCCATTAAACCAGCAAAACGTTCTTGTTCAGCTTGTTTTTGATTTTCCAACTCAGCCATAAGTTTTTCCATACGAGGGTCCACGGTTGAAACTGCTTCTTGTGCTGCTGGCATTGGTGTAATAATGGGTTCATTTTGTCGACCTTGATTAGGATTTTGTGACTGATTCCAAAAATCAATAGCATCATCTTGACCACCGAAGCTATCATCACCAAAACTAAAAGCATCAGCATTATCGTTATCAGCAAAGAAGTCATTAGCATTTTTTGTATTTTTTACTGCTTCTTTTTCTGCACGAATACGTTCTCTCTCTGCCATACGTTCTTCAGCGCGACGTTCTTTTTCAGCAATTCTTTCTTCAGCTTGACGTTCACGTTCCAAACGAGCTTCTTCTTCACGTTGACGTTTTTCTTCGAAAGCACGTTCCTTTGCTTCCAAGTCTTTACGTTTACGTTCTTCTTCTTTCATCATAGCTTCTAAACGCGCTTCTTCTTCGCGTTTTCTTTCGGCTTCAGCTTGCTCAATTTTCAAAGCTTCAGCACGTGCCTTTTCAGGATCATAAAATTCTAATTGGCTGTCCTCACGTTTTTCATACGGAGTTTGAATAACCTGAACATCGTTATTTGTGGCATAATTATTTTGAACAAGGTTGTTCGTATTCTTTTTACCATTACGGCCATATAAACGATAAATCATAAAAATAATTGTTGCAAAAACAATAACAGCAACAATCGTGCAAACAGCCCACATATATGCGCCAGGTTTGCCATCTTCGTTAAACCAAGTCCAATTTGAAAATAAATTTCCCATTTTTTCCCCTTATTATTTTTATTTATTTTTACCCAAAATATTAATTACAATATTATCAAAAAAGGCTTAATTTGTCAATATTACAAGGTAGTTTTATCTAAAAACTTTACACTAACTAAATAACGTATTATAACAAATTATGTACTCTAACAATCAACACACACAACAAAAATATCTTAGCAAACAATCTTCGCAACAAAAAAGCAAACTTATTTTGCTCGTCATATCTGCTCTTTTGTGTTTCTCACAATTGGTTCTCACACTTATAACAATACAAACAAAACATCAATATTCTCTTTTAATCACTAGCCTTATCATAACAACTGTTATCTTAGGTGTTAACTACAACATCTTTATTAGCGCCTTTAAATCTTTAAAAACCCATACTGTAAATGCTGACTTATTTATTTCTCTTTATTCATTACTAGGTTATTTATACGGAATTATTTGCCTTTGCTTATCGGCAATTTACCCGGTTACTACTACTTTATATTTTGAAGTAATTTCCACACTTATAACTTTAACCACACTGAACAATTACATTCAACAAAAAAATAATTTTACTTGCTATCCAAAACTAAATCGTTTTATCGCAAAAGCAAGTCTTATTTTTAATCTTACAATAACAGCTGTTAGTATAATTACAATCATTGGATGGTGGATTATCAGTAAGAACTTTCTATTCGCATTCAATTTTGGAACCGGCGTTTTTTTACTTTCATATCCTTGTTGCCTCGGCTTAATTCTCACACTACCAATCATTAAAATAAATAAAAAAACAAAAGCAATGGGTATAACCATTCAAAATCAAAATACATTAGAACAACTACAAAAAATAAACCTTGTCATCTTTGATAAAACAATAATTACAACTAAAATAAAAATAACAAACATACAACCTTTACAAGGCAACCTAACTGCCAAAAATCTTTTACAATTTTATGCCAGCATCGAACGACACAACAATACGCCGATTGCGACTGCAATTCTTGAAGCATACAACAACCCATCGGTTTATTTAGAAATTGAAGGATTCCAGCAATCATCCGAACAATGTATAAAAGCAAGCATAGGTAATCGCCCAATTTATATTGGTGACGCAAAATTTATTGCACCTTATTTACACCAAGGTGATCGCAATAAAGCAAAAGCTTTAGAAGACAAATATCATGCAGAAGGTAAAATAACGCTGATTTGCGCTACTAATGATAAACTTTTAGGTATAATTGCATTAACAGAAATCATCCCCGAAGATACAATTAAAGCAATTCAAAATCTCAAAAAGCAAGGAATTCGTACAGTGATGTTAACTGAAGAAAACCTCATTAACACCCCAAAATACACAGCAATGGGTATTGATAAAATTGTCACCAATGTCGCTTCTTCCGAAAAAAATCAATACGTAGACGCACTAAAAAAAGCAGGTTATCGCATTCTTGTCATTGACACAAACAACGATTCCCCTGCCTTCCAAAAAGCTGACATTAGTGTTTTAAACAATAATGAAAACAATTTATCAAATGCCGATATTATTATCGCTGATAATCCATTCAGAAGCATAACAACAACCACAACGATTGACTGCAACGTTAAACGCAATGTCAAACGTGGGCTATTCTGGTCGACTATATTTAACGTGCTATGTCTACCGATAACGACCGGACTTCTCGGATTTTTAATTCCTTTTGCTTACAATTCTTTGGTTGTTTCTTCTGCACTACTAATAAGCTCAGCAAGTGCCATCACAAATGCACTAACGCTAAAAATTTAATTATAAGCTGACATTTTCGTGTCGATAAACAACAATGCGTTCACCTGGAGTACAACCATTTTCTAAATTAGGATTTTGTTGCAACAAAGATGCACAACTTAGATTTGTGCGTTTGGCCAAATCCCATAAGTTTTCTTTTTCGCCTATAATATAAATTCTAATTGCGCTACCATCATCAACCTTGGGTTGTCCTTCTTCTAAACTGCTAACAACCTCAATCGTCTTTTTCACACTTGCCTGTACACAAACACCAAGCTTTGCATCAACCAACAATTCTGTACCACGGCGAGCTTTAATATTCACAACTAACGGAACAACAGATGCTGTTGTAAAATAATCCCTATCCAAAGTATCAATACGCACATAAGTTTGAAAAGGTACTTCATAACGTTCGCCAGTAATCAAATGGTCTTCATTTTCAAGCAATAAATTAACCACTAAAATACCTTCTAAGATAACTTTACTATCCGAAGTAGTAACGTGTAAATCATTAATTTTTGCGCCATCCACGGCAACAACACGTGAAATATAAGGACTGCTAGGAGATAAATTTATATTGTTTTCAATATCAATGGATGTGTTTATTTGGGATAAAATTTCGTTGTAATTTAGATGTGTTGTTTTAAACATTAGTTCTTTATCAAAAGAAATCGCATCTGTAACCATATTAAAATTATGATTACAATAAACATCACCATTAAATCTTACATTCAAAGTTAATGCAAGAACAGCACCTTTTTGATTATTTTCAATACGCATTTGAACATTGTCGATAATTAAATTTCCAGAAGCTAAATCTTCGCTTGCAATACCATTAACCGTAATACTTTTTGCAAAATCAATCTCATGGATAAAATTATAAGGAGCACTTGTATTATCAGTTGTTTTCAAACCTAAAACATTTACATTTATTGTTCCTTTGATTAAAACTTTATTATTTTCGATTGATACATCTTTTAAGTTAGGATTTACATCTACTCCTAATACGCCTTCACACGTTGCATCAAGCTGAATATTTTCTGTAACTTCAAATTTCTCATTTATCTTTGAATTAAAGCTCAAAACCTGCTTTTCAATTTTTTGAACTTCAACATCACCAGTTAAATTACTAACTATTTGAAGGTCATATGCTCTTACACCTTGTACATGTGCCGACATAATATTTTCCGTAATAATTTTATCTTCGGCCAAATGCCAATTACTGTTTATTAACTCTGCATTGATGTAAATTTTAGTAATTCCATCATAATTTTTTACAGTAATTTTTTTTTCAAAAGTTTCCATTACGTCTTCACTATCATATTTATCAAATTCATTAACAAACACAACACGAGTAACAATGTTACCTGTCAAAATTACTTCACTATTATCTATACTGGTGTTTTGATTTTGCAATTGGCAAGTTACTCCAATAATTTTTTTAGCATTAGCTGGTAGACTATTTTTTTGCTCAATTTTTAATTGTACATTATCTAAAGTAACCAAACTTTGTTGAACTAAGTTTTCCATCAAAACTTCCATAATATTCCCCCTATAATAAAAGTATATTTGGTAAATAATCAAAGTATGCGCAAAAAATCTCAATCAATCGAAGCAATCAAAGCAAAAATACATTCTATGTTAGGTAAGAATATCAGTATGTCCGTCTGCCGAGGACGCAAACGAATATCAAAATATGCAGGCATAATTGAAAATACTTTCCCAAGTGTCTTTATTGTTCGCTTAAAGACAAATAAAAAAGACACAGAACGAATTCCATGCCTTTCGTATTCATACAATGACGTACTTTGTGGTGACGTACAAATTGAAGAAGTTTGTTAAACTAATTCAACAATTGCAGTCATCGCATCATCACCTTTACGAATGCCAGTTTTTAAAACACGTGTATAACCACCAGCAGTTCCAGTTTCTTTAATACGTTTAGCATACTTAGGTGCTAATTCATTAAAGATTTTTTCAATAATTGGGTGATTGATATGTTGTGTACGTTTTTCAAAACTTTTTTTGCTTTCGTCTTTACTGCGAATTTCTTGAAAGTCATAAAGTGATGCCATAAGTTTACGACGTGCAGCCAATTTTTTTGGTCCGTCAATTAAAACTTTACGTTTACTCTTTACACCTTTTTTATCAGTAAATTCTTTTTCAACAGTTACAGTATCAGCATAAGAGTTAATAGCTAAAGTTAAATATTTTTCAGCCAAAGCTCCTGTTGCCTTTGCACGTGCATAAGTTGTTGAAACACGTCCCGTCCAAAACAAAGTCGAGACTTGATTACGCAAAATTGCCATATGTTGCGAAGTTTCGCGTCCTAATTTTGCTGGTTTCATTAAAAGTTCCCCTCCTCTTCTGATCGCAATGACAAGCCAAGACTTGCCAATTTAGAAAT
This sequence comes from Clostridia bacterium, assembly GCA_045588915.1. Classification (GTDB taxonomy): domain Bacteria; phylum Bacillota; class Clostridia; order Christensenellales; family UBA1242; genus RGIG8050. The sequence goes on along the minus strand of JAZNFA010000007.1, from coordinate 15,830 downwards.
AATTTCATCAAGACTCTTGGAACCTAAATTACGTACGCGCAACATATCTTCTCTTGATTTACTTGTCAAATCGCGAATAGTTTTAATATTAGCACGATTCAAGCAGTTTGCACTACGTGGTGAAAGTTCCATATCTTCGATACTAGTTTCAAAAATCTTTTCGACTGTTTCTTCTTTACTTTCTACGAAAGTATTATGACCAGCCATACTTTCAACCATGTTAATAAATAAAGTTAAATGGTCTTGAATTAATTTAGCTGCTAAAGCAACAACTTCTTTAGCTTCAACACTGCCATTAGTGGTTAATTCAACAGTTAATTTATCATAGTTCATATCACCACCAACACGGCTTGGTTCTACGAAATAATTGCATTTAACAACAGGACTATAAAGACTATCAACTGCAATATATCCGATACTATCGTGAGCGCCTTTTTGATCCTTAGCAACAACGTAACCACGACCACGAGCAACCGACAATTCCATTTTGAATTCAGTATTACTATCTAATGTAGCAATTACCAAATCCGGATTACAAATTTCAATCAAACTATCGTGTTCAATATCTTTTGCATAAATTGGACCAGCAGTTTTTTTATTGATACGCATTGTAGTTGTATAACTTAAATCATCAGTTAAAGCCTTTAAAATTAAGCTCTTAACATTCAAAACAATATCAGTTACATCTTCAACTACACCTTTTACCGTTGAAAACTCATTATTAACGCCGTTAATACGAATAGCAGTAACCGCAGTACCTGGCAAGTTTCCTAATGAAACACGACGAATCATATTTCCTAATGTTGTTCCGTAACCACGTTCCAAAGGTTCAATAATAAAGTGCGCACTTTTTGCTCCGGTACTTTCGTTAACCGTAATTTTCGGTTTCATTAATTCCATTTTTAGCATAATAATTTTCTCCCTTTCAAATTACATTTTATTTAGAATACAGCTCAATAATTAAGTTTTCTTGAATGTTCAAATCAATATCTTCACGTGTTGGTAATTCTAAAATTTTACCTGATAATTTCGCCCCCGAAAATTCCAACCATTTTGGTAAACTGATTTTTTGGTCTTTTAATACTTTAAAGATTTCTAAATCTTTTTTGGTTTCTTTAATTGCAATAATATCGCCTTTTTCAACCAAATAAGATGGAATATTTACTGAATGGTTATTTACTGTAATATGTCCATGTGAAACCAATTGACGAGCTTCACTACGACTGTCAGCAATTCCCATACGATAAACAACGTTATCTAAACGACGTTCTAAGTAAGACAATAAATTGTCACCAGTACGCCCTTTACTATTTGTAGCTTTTTCATATAAAGCGTGGAATTGTTTTTCTTGCAATCCATATGCGCGTTTAACTTTTTGTTTTTCACGCAACTGAGTACCATACTCCTTTTCCTTTTTACGTGCTAATCCGTGTTGTCCAGGCACAACAGGACGTTTTTCCATTGCACATTTTGCTGATAAACAACGTTCGCCTTTTAAGAATAATTTACAACCTTCACGACGACAAAGACGACAATCTGGTCCAGTATATTTTGCCATAATTATTTTCTCCTCCTCTTAGGTGGTCGACAACCGTTGTGCGCAACTGGTGAAGTATCGGTAATCGACAACACTTCTAAACCTGCTTGATTAAGTGCACGAATTGCGTTTTCACGACCAGCACCAGGTCCTTTTACAAAAACATCGACTTTTAATAAACCCATCTCTTTTGCAGTTGCAGCTGCTTTTTCAGCAGTAGTTTGAGCTGCAAAAGGTGTTGATTTACGACTACCTTTAAAACCTGCAACACCAGCACTTGCCCAGTTAATAACATTGCCTTGGTCGTCAGTTAAAGTAACAATCGTATTATTGAATGATGCATTAATATAAGCCTTACCCTTAGCGTTTAACGTTTTCTTATGTTTACGCTTAGTAACTGGCTTTTTTTTCATAGGTGCATTTGATTTTGCTTCTGCCATTTATTTCCTCCTAAATCCTTATGCTGACTTGGTCCTGATAACCATTTTCTTAGGACCCTTACGTGTACGTGCATTTTGTTTCGTAGATTGACCACGAACAGGTAAACCTTTACGGTGACGAATACCACGATAACAACCGATTTCAGTTAAACGTTTAATATCTAAAGAAATTTCACGACGTAAGTCACCTTCCGTCTTGATATTTTTATCAATATACGTTCTAATTTCATTAATTTTTGCTTCTGACACATCCTTTGTACGAATAGTAGGATCAACCTCACATTCTGCACAAATTTTATCTGCCGTTTTTTCACCAATGCCATAGATATACGTCAAAGCATATTTAATACATTTATCCTTTGGTATATCCACACCACTAATTCTTGCCATTATTTTCTCCTTTTTTTATTTATCTATAAAACGCACACCCCATAATTGCCGCGCGGGATGCACGAGAATTTGCCTTAACGCGGTGATTTACACGGACGCGGTTGGCGTTGTTTGTGTTTCGGATTTTCACAAATAACCATAACGGTACCTTCACGTTTAATAACCTTGCATTTATTGCAAATTGGCTTTACTCCACTTCTCACTTTCATTGTCCATTTCCTCCGTTATCAATTACAGATTTACTACGCCAGGTAATACGTCCATTGTTCAAGTCATATGGTGAAATCTCTAACTTAACCATATCACCTTCAAGGACTTTGATGTTATTCTTGTAAAGTTTTCCTGATAAGTAAGCCATAATAATATGACCATTTGACAATTTTACCTTAAATTTTGCATTGCGCATTACTTCGATAACACTGCCTTCGACCTCAATCGCATCGACTTTACTCAAAAAACACCCCTCCCTGCAAATAAATCCACAATAAACTTAATATTACAACATTAATCTAATTTTGTAAAGCACATTTTTTCAAAAGAATCAACCAAAATAAGAGATGTTATTTTAAATATAAGTATCTTCATCTTCCAAAAATTGTTCAACTTGTTTTTCAGCAGTCTTTATCTCGTTTTTAGCAACACGGCGCTTTGCCAATATAACATCTACACCAATATATCCACCGACACCAGCTAACAACAACATAACAACTAAAACGCCAAGCACAACCGGTGAAATTGGTAATTGTGGAGCTTGATTACTATTTTCAACCTTATCTTGCACAGCATTACCCGAATTAGTCGCTCCAGCAGGTTTCAAATTTTTAAGCGCATTTTCATAAGCAACCATTGCTAATTCTACATCTTTTATATTGGGGTTGCTAGCTTCACTCATCCATAATTCATCTAATTTGATTCTAGTTTCATCTAAGAGTGCCAAAGAATTACTATCATATTTTTCCTTAACTAATGCATTATCTTGAATTTGTAATTCGTAATATTTTTTAATTAAATTTTGTACTTCAGAAGAACCTACACCACCAACCATTGCAACACTTTGGTTTAAATTATTTTGAAGATTATAAAACAACTCGTTTAAACGGTCATAATTTTTAATATAAGCTTCAATATTAGTATCATCAGTTTCATCAGATTCAACATACCTTTGCACCGTGTCTTTAAAAGTACTATACATCATACGTGCTTCATAGTCGTACAAAAACGGACAAGCATTTTCCATACGTGAATCATTAAAAGCAGGTAAAGCTAAAAGCTTTTTGGGATCAATTTTTAAATTCTTAAAAGCATTTTGCAAATTACCTAAAACTTCATCCGTATTACTGTTATCATTATTTGCCCTGTATTCTAATGCTTGAGAATAAGCATTATAGAAAGCCAAACCTAAAACGTCTTCAAAATAATATTCATAATTCTGATAATACTGTTGATATTTTGTATCATATATTAAACTATTCAACATAGAAAAATTATCAATCCAACCAGTATACAATGTAATATCACGTCCAGGCATTAAATCATCACTAGCAAAGCCCATAATCCACTGCATTTCAGAGTTAGCATCTTCACCCTCATTCGGTAAATTTTCTTCCAAGAACCATCCAACACATGAATACCCCTGCTTAGATTTAGGCAACTCCGCAGGACCAATAATAGGTCTACCATAAGTAACTATCTCAGTTGGATACTCTGTATACTCAATATCAACTTGACCTCTCTCTCTAACCACAAAATGAACGGTAAATTCTTTAATTTTCCAGTTTGCCAAGAAACGACGATTTGGGCTAAGAATTTGCTCTTTCGCAAATATGTAATAACCATCGTCATCAAACAAACCATGATTACGCATATCAAGCCATTCTGCATCACCTTCTTCTAAACCATCAACAGTCCAACCTAAAAATTCATAACCATCACATTGAGGATCTTCTGGCCTATAAATCAATTGATATGTACGACCTGTATTGATTTCAGATATTCTCTCTTCGTATCCTTCATTATCAACAACCCAATAAGCATTTGAATTCTTCGGAGAATTTGCCGAAAAACACACTGTATAATTTAATCCAGTATAATCACTTAAAACAGGTTCGTTTTTTACTTCGTCCAACTTCCATGTTCTAAACTGATAAATTGCATCAATTCTTTTTTCTTTTAAAGTTGCATCTTCACCTGTTTCAGGATTGAATTTATTAACAGTTAATCCTACTTCATATTTCACAATTGGCAAAATTGCATGATACATATAACCTTCAGTTTGATCAAAATAACTTAATAATTGAAAAGCATCTAAAACACGTTCATAATTGTTTTCATCAATAACCGTAACTCTCAAATTACAAAATTTAGCATAACTAGAATCACTTGTAGATTCAAAATAAAAATTATACTTCTCCATTTTTGTTACCGTACCAGTATCATCCTGCGTGTCAATTAAATATACACTTCGTGTATTGTGCTTAGTACAATATAAAAATTCATCCAAATTATCAAATTCATCCGAATCATTAATATCACGTCCAAAACCACAATTTGGATAACTTGCATTATGGCCGTTCAAATAATAATTTTCATCAATACTTCCTACAATATTAGCAATACAATTATGATTATCAATTAAACGTATTTTTGAATTACAAACACGACCCCAAAAATTTTCATATGGCATTTCGCCAATAACAATATTATTGTAAACCCAGCCACCAGAATAAACTAGACCAACCAGTTGCCCACAATAATTGTTATTTGTAAAAGGAAGAATATCGCAAAGTTGAATATCAATTATTAAGTTATTGTATAATCCTGCAGCAACAATTAAATCTTTATTAGTTGTTATTTGAGTATTTAAACCGACTAAACCACCTACATAAAACATACCATCAAGTAATTCATCATCTTTAAGCTCGAAATTAGTATTAAAAGCCACATCACGCAATGTGGAATTAATAATTTTACTTGAGATATTAACACCAACCAAACCACCAAAGTAAACATTGGTGCCTAATCCATAAGTAACACCATCCGTTCCTGCACGAATTTCCAAGTTAATTCCAGAAGACTCTTCAGGATCATCGGTCTTTAAAACATTTACCGTATCAATACCCCATTTATTGGGAGTAATAGTGTTTATAGATTGAATTTTTTCGCCACCTTCACCATCATCTACAAAACCAGAACTAAATAATAGCTTACCAACAGCTGCACCTAAATAAAAATTATGCCCATTAGTATTTTCCGTTGATAATATCACGCTAGGATTTTCAATAGTTACATTATTGATATAAGTGGTATCAGCCGCCCCAGCAATTACGCCAATGGACAATTCAACTGGAGCATCAGGACGTAAAGGATCATTTGCCGCAATACTATCTGCATGATAATTATAAATAATTTTCGTGTCTTTAAATACGACATTCTCAAAAACCCCACCTACCATTTCTGCAAAGAAACCCACATTACGAGCAACATCGTCGTCGTATTTCATTGTTAAACCAATAATTGAATGGCCATTCCCATTAAAAATAATATTCCTATTTTTTCCCTTGTTACCAATTTCTATCGGTGTCCATAAGGGAGTAATATATTTATTATGTTCTTTCGTATATATCTCATCTAACTTAATATCATTTTCCAAAATAAAAGTATGACCACTATAATCAACGGCATTATTACTATTACCAGAGTTTGTTAATTCGTAGTTAAAATAAGCTAACTCCCCTGCCGAACTAATATAGTGAGTTGTTCCACCAATCGTACTCAAAAAACCACTTGAACGAATATCAACCCAATTAATATCAGAATTTATATCAGCTAATAGAGTAAGATTTCCAACTTTTGATTCATTAACATAAGAATTATTTAATAAGCAAAAACCTGTAAACATCATCAAACAACAAAAAACCATCAGCACCATAGAGACACTCATTCGCAAAAGCCATGTTTTCGTGTGTTGTTTCCCCATATTTAAAATTAGTATATATCAATTGCAACATTTTAGACAATCAATTTTTAGTATCATTTTTTAGGGAAATAATCTCGCCCTAGCAAGCTGTCTGGTAAATACTGTTGTTTTACATAACCACCAAAATCATGAGGATATTTATAGTTCTTACTTGCTTCTGTATGATTTTTTAAATATTCAGGTATTTTATCGTCTGCATAATTCAAAGCATCATCTTCAGCTTTTTGCATTGCTACAACAACGCGATTATCTTTTGGAGCTTGACATACGTAGGCTATCGCTTGTGTTAACGCTAAATTACCTTCTGGCATACCTAAATTATCTAAACTATATAAAGCAGCACACGCTTGAATTAAAGCTTGTGGATCAGATAAACCAACATCCTCAGCTGCATGAGCAATTACTCGTCGCGCAATTATTTGTGGTTGCATCCCGGCTGCAATCAAACGATTAGCATAATACAACGCAGCTGTTGTATCACTTCCACGCAAACTTTTACAAAAAGCACTTAGTATATGATAGTAAAGTGTTTCATCCAAATTTAATGCTTTTTGTTGCAAACATTCTGCTGCAATATTTTTATCAACAATAATACATCCATCAGGATTTGGTTTAGTTGTAATCGCACACAGTTCTAATCCATTCAAAGCACTACGCACATCACCACCACAAGCTGTAGCGAAATAAGTTAAAGCATCTTCATCAATTTGTATTTTGTAATCACGCAAACCACGCTCATCTAATAATGCCTTTTTTAAAACTTTTTTAATATCGTTTTCCTTTAAACGTTTAAATTCAAAAACAGTACAACGCGACACAATTGCTCGCGTCATACTATAACTTGGATTTTCCGTGGTACATCCTACCAAAATCAAATAACCAGCTTCTAGTGCACCCAGCAAAGAATCACTCTGAGCCTTACTCCAACGATGACATTCATCAAGCAACAAATAAGTTTTTTTACCTGTTAATTCAAAATCTATTTTAGCCTGCTGCATAACAGATTTAACTTCGGCAACACCACTAGATACAGCATTAAGTTTTACGAATTTAGCATTTGAACTATCAGCAATAATTTGCGCTAAAGTAGTCTTACCTGTACCTGGTGGTCCAAAAAAAATCACACTCGGCACACGCCCAGCTTGGATCAAACGTCTTAATAATTTACCTTCAGCTAGTATATGCTGCTGTCCTGCAAACTCACTTAAAACACAAGGACGCACACGTTCAGCTAAAGGCTTTTGCGTTTGATGTAAATTATCAAACAAAGTATCCACTCTTCAATTAAACCATAAATAAAGCGTTTAACGCAAGCACCTTAATCAGGCCAACGTTATTTCGTATTCCCCACCAACAACAAAAGGCTCTGATTGTTTCGATACATCAATATAAATACACGGATCAACTTCTGGGCTTTGCGCAAAGGTCCGACAGCGTGCTACTCCACTTACCACAGCATCACAAACCACGCGAACGACACAACCTTTTTCACTTTTATGTTTCGCATCTAAAATTTTTTGTTGAACTTTTTCAACAGTTTTTAAACGTTCACGTTTCACTACAGCCTTAACTTGTTCCATACTATACGATAGCGTTCCAGGCTCACGTGAATAAGCAAAAAAGCCAACATAGTCTAATTTCACATCTTGTAAAAAATCCACCAGTTCATTAAATTCAGTTTCCGTTTCGGTCGGAAATCCAACCATCATTGTTGCACGTAGTGTAATTTCCGGAATAACGGACCTAATTTTTTGAATTAATTTTTGATAAATTTCAGCACTGCCACGACGACCCATTAGTTTTAAAATTCGCTCGTTACAATGTTGAAAAGGAATATCTAAATATTTTACAACCTTATCATTTTCAGCAATTTCTTTTAACAATTTATCAGTTAATAACTCAGGGTAACAATAATGTAAACGCACACGTTTTACTCCATCTACTGCTGTAATCGCTTTCAATAAAGAAACTAAATCAGTACCAATATCAACCCCATACATTGTTACATCTTGTGCAACTAAAATATATTCAGGAACACCTAATTCTGCAAAATGACGCACTTCACCAACAATATCTTCAATCGAGCGAGAACAATATTTGCCACGAATCGATGGAATCGTACAAAAAGCACAGCAACGATTACAGCCATCAGCAATTTTAACATACACATAACTAGAAGGTGTAGATAACAACTTATTACCAGCCTCAGCCTTCTTCCCTGTCAATAATTCTGCTAGTTGTTCATAATTTTTTGTTTCCCACCAGACATCAACTTCTGGTAATCCTTCTGTTAATTCTTGACGGTGATTGGGCACAATACAACCACACACAACAAGTTGAGCGTGTGATTTATGAATCAATTTTTCCGTAATACATTCTATACTTTCCTGACGAGCACTATTAATGAATCCACAAGTATTAACAACAATTATATCTGCGTCAGCATCATCTGCAACCATTTGACAACCGGCACGTTGCAAATAGCCTGCCAACGTTTCACTATCAGCACGATTTTTATCACAACCCAAAGTTGTAATGCAAATTTTTTTCATCGGTAAAATCATATTGCATAATAACGCTTTTTGTCATATAATTCAACTGTTAATCAAGCTCCGATGGTCAAGCGGCTAAGACGACACCCTCTCACGGTGTAATCACGGGTTCGATTCCCGTTCGGAGTACCACATTCTAACAAAGTCGAAATAATGGCTAAATTTAAAATTTAACTAAATTTTCCAAACCTTTTTTAACTGCTTCTTTGTAATGTTTTGGATAAGGAATAAAATCATTCTTATCTTTCATAAATTCTGTGATAAATTCATCATACGGTATATACTTTACATCAGCAACTTCATCTTCTGGTAAATTCAATTTACTTATATCTATGTCTTTGTTCACAAAGTATAAATAAAGGAATTCTTTAGCAGGTTGATTGTTTTCAATGGTACCGCTCTTTAACATACAACCACATTCTAATTCCCCTAAATCCCAAGCAATTCCAAGTTCTTCTTGATATTCACGTTGAACTGCTTGCAACGGTGTTTCCCCTGCATCAACATGTCCAGCAACAGAAATATCCCACTTATTTGGGAAACTTTTTTTCTGCGGAGCTCGCAATTGTAACAAAACGCTTTTTCCATTGGTTATCCACAGATGAACACTTTTATGCCACATCCCTTCCTCATGAGCTTGCACTTTTTCCATTTTTCCTAAATAGTTCATCGATTCATCATAAATATCAATTTGTGCCACAATAATATTTTATTATATATTTTTTTAATTCACAACTATATTGTTAAAGCATTTTCTGGACAAACCGAAACACAATGTCCGCACCCTTTACAATCATCACTATTAATTGTGATATCATTATTTTTTAAATAAACAGCTTTATTTAAACACATTTGCATGCACAATTTGCACTTTTTGCATTTTTTCTTATCAACATTTGGAATCAAATTTATTAAATTTGTAGGTAAGTCTAACAAAAATAAGGCTTCACCACGTAATGTTTCAAGGGATTTAATATTATGAGCTGTTAAAAACTTTAACATTTCTTGATTAAATTTTGAAAACTCATTAGGCGCTTTATTTCCAGCAAAATGCAACTTAGTATAAAGCTGGACTAATGAAGCACCCGACATAATCATTTTAACAGCATCCTCCGGAGACATAACACCACCACTAGCAATCACTGGCACTTTCACTTGACGAGATATTTCAGCAACATCTGTTAAAGCAATATTAAACAAGGCACTACCTGACAAACCTCCCTTTGCCCCTTCAATACCTAAAATACGTTTTGGTTTTCCATTACTACTAATTGCAAAATCGAATACGGGACCAAATGTATTTATTGCTGTTATAGCATCTGTACCCGCCTCTTTTGCTGCATTAGCTATCTCTAAAATGCCATCTGAGTGTCCTAATTTTAGCGATATCGGTGTATTAACTCCTGAGTCCTTTATATTTTTTACAATATCAGTTACAAAATTAATGTTTTTTGTTATTTGTCCATGAACTCCACTACTTGCAGCACAACTTATATTAATTTCAAAAGCTGGAAAACCTAAAAAATCTAATTCTTTACAAACTTTCACACAATCCTTAATATTTCTACCAGAAACGCTCATAATTATTTTCTCTGAATTTTCTTTTAAATAATCAAAATGTTTTTTCCAATATTCTATATCATTACCAGTCCATTGAGAATTAATGAATGAATCATTTCTTTGATAAAGATTTGGAGAAGGATGTTTTTTCCTTATCATTTCTAGCCGAGTAGTTCTTGGCACAACAGCGCCTGCTCCTGCTTTAATAAATTCTTCTATTTGCGTTATATTTTCAGTTAATTGCCCTGATGCAATAACCAAAGGAGAAGAAAAAGTTTTTCCTAAAAAACTTGTACGCAAAAATTATTATCTTGTTTTTCTAAGGAAATTACTTCTAAATGTGGAGCAATAATTTGTGCTTTAATTTCTTCTACTATTTGACTTTGAACATTGTCTCGGTTTTGAAGGTTAATTTCAAAAACTTTATTTATTTTACCGCTTTTTGTAGCTTCCTCAATTTGTGCTACTTCACTACAACTTTTTTCAACACGTAACTTTATATCTTTTGTATCTCCGCGGTCTTCAAGCACTTTAAATAAAAAATTTTCAGAAGCCTTAAAACCATAGATCATTATGTTTTGATTATTAAAATATTCAATAAATTCATTTATTATGGAAGGATGTACTTCAGTTAAAATATTTTTTCCTTGTAGACTTGTAGAAACAAAACCATACAAATCAGTATTTTCACCAAAAGGTCTATGTGGCAACACGATCATTCCTACTTTAACCATTGTCATAAATTGCTTTTCCGTTAATCCAGAAAGTCTACTTGGTCCATCACTGGGACGTGCTGCCCTAGTAGTAGCAACAACCGGTTCTGAAAATTCTACTCCTGACATTGCCTCCTTAATTAATTTTTTAGTATAGCCCTTTCCAACACCAGAGGGACCACATAGTGCTATTATATTTTGTTTCATTTTCCTTTCCTTTTTTGGTCCATTATAATGTTTATACTTTTATAAAGTCAATAGTCATCTAGTTGCTGTCGTTTTGGTAAAGACACCTTGTTCAATCGCTGACATTATATTCTTCAATGTATTTTCTAGTTGTTTCTTTTGTTTTTCCATAATAGTCAATTCGTAATTATTGTTTACGAATTTATTTTGCATATCTAATAACGATTTAACAACTATGTCCATAATTCGTGGCTCACGCATTTTTTCAATAACTTTGTCCAAAATGAATTTTTCAAGAATGTCTTTTTGTATTGAATGTTTTGCACAATTATTAATTCTTTTCTTACGACCTGAACATTTATAATAATAAAAAGTTTTACCAAATCTTGTTGTTCCACATTCGCCATTAATAGGCAAACCACAAAGTCCACATTTTACTTTTCCTTTTAATAAATAATTAACCTTAACACTTTTTGAACCTTTTTTATTTTTACCTAATATTGCTCTAACTTTTTTATATAAATCATCCGAAATAATTCTTGGATACATATTTTCTACTAATTCATCATTATGATAATATTTCCCCGAGTATTTTTCATTTTGAAGTATTTTATAAACGATACCGTCCGTAAAAACTTTACCTCTAAATAAAATACCTTTTGCATTAAGTTGATTCACAATATCTTTCGCATATATACCAATTTTATATTGCTCAAAAATATACCTTACAATTTCTGCCTGTTCTTCATTGATAATTATTTTTCGGCCATCAAGTTTATAACCATATAATAATGTACCTCCTTGAAAATAACCTTTTAATCTTGTTTCTCGAATTCCTCGTTTAACCTTTTGAGACAACTCTGCGGAATAATATTGGTTCATACCTTCTAATAAACTTTCAAGGATTATGCCTTCAGGTGTGTCAGGTATGTTTTCCATAGCAGACAATACTTTAATCCCGTTTTCTTTTAATGTGCGTTTATGTATAACGCTTTCGTATTTATTACGACTGAAACGGTCTAGTTTATAAACTATGACATAGTCCCATTGTCGTTTGTTACTATCGTGCAACATTCGCTTGAAATCTGGGCGATTATCATTAGTGCCAGTCATTGCTCTGTCAATATAAGTATCTACAATCAAAATCTGATTGTTCTTCGCAAACTCTTGACAGACTCTTAACTGCCCCTCGATACTCTGCTCGGTTTGATTATCGCAACTGTACCGAGCGTGCACAACTGCTGTTTTCATTTTTTACCTCCTTTATGTTTTTTGTTTTGTCTTGTGACAGCCACGAGTTAAACGGAATTGTTATGAAGTTTTTAATTAGTAATTTTTCTTAACGGTCAAGGGTCGCTAGCGATTCACTTTACCCTTGACCGAGCAACAATTCCGTTTATACTCCGGGCAAACAAGACGCTAAAAAGCTTTGGGTAACTTATCAATTAACTCTTTACTAACAGTTCCCAATAGTTTTCCATTTGTTGAATCGATACATCTAAAATCGTCAAATAATAGTATCTTTCTATTTTCTTGTCCGATTGTGCAAACTACATCATCTTCCATAACATCGGTTACAAAATAGGTTTGTAGGTGTTTGGAATAAATTACTTTCTCGCCGGTTTTACGAATGTATTTGAGCATATACTTAACTGCTTGCTGTGAATGAAGATTATTTTCGATGACCTTAAAATCATTTCTGCCAAAGCGTGTTAAAAAGAAAGTGTTTTGATGAGCGATTTGCATTTGGTGGGTTTTGGTAGAATAATCTTTGGTTTCAATGATTTCGCCGACCATTTCTGGAATAACGAAGATGCCGTGAAAATGTAACCTTTGCAATTCTGGACTGCGTTCAAAAACACCAATGTATTTCCAACCTTTACGATTGGATAAATGTCTTATACAATTTAAAAATTTCTCTCTAAATTCAGTTTCTGTTAATTTATTAGAATCATATGTAAATGTGCAAAAGTGTGTCCACTTTTGAAGTCCGACTTTGCGACTTAATCTGGTATATCTCACGATGCGATTTCTTCTTTCTTTATTGATTACTGTATCTACAATAGCTTTACTGTGTTCAATGTTCTTAATGTCTTGATTTAATGCCTTAACAATTCTTTCTGTCTTTTCTTGTTTAGATTCGTTTGTTCGTTCTTTTAATAATTTCCTAACTTTACTTTCAGTTTCGTTTGCTTGTAGTTTAGATTTGTGTTTACGTTTCTTCCAATACTGAGCCGTTTTGGGAATGCCGATGTAATGACTACCATCAAAGTAAATTTTCGTCTTGATGTAGTCCATTTCCTTGTTCCTTTTCTTCCAGAATTAAATTCAGCATTGCCACAATGAACTCATTACTAATCAGAGATAAATCTAAATCATTCTTAATTACGATTGTTGGTTTTTGCATTTTTTTTAACTCCTTTTAAGGACAAAAAAAAAGACGCTAAGAAAACCGGTGGCCATTGTTTTCTTTAACGCCCATAAATGCAATTTTTTACTTTTTATTTTTTTAATCGGGCCGAATTTGATTCTTCGTTAATTTTTCGAGTTGCGGTCCGTTCACTTCACAAAATTTACTAATACTATTTAATTGTCATTTTGCATGGTCTTTTTTCGTACCAGCCATAATACTAACACATAGTTTTAGAGAATGCAAGAGGGAAAATTTAAAAAGAGTTAAACACGGGTTAAATTAAAATAAAGCGTAATTAAATTAACTTAATAAAACCTGATAATCTATCCTTAAATTTTCGTCTTCGTTTATAAACTATATCCGTACTGATATTGAGAAATTCAGCAGTATTGTTTACTGTTGCACCACTGTAAAGATATGACAAGATTTGTTTTTCTAACTGTGTTGTTGTAACTGCTCTAACTATCTCTTTGGCTTTGGAATAATCCGTTGGTTCTTTATCCATTGTTTCTGGTGTTGGAATATATGGCAAAATTTCGTCATCTACTTCGTTGTTATTGACTTTAATTTGTTTGCGGATATAGGCATACATCGCCTTAAAACAAGCTAATCTAATTGTCATACCATTGAATAAATTACCTAATTGATGACCGATGAAATTACACAGAAAGCAAACCGTTTCTTGTACAATATCATAGCCATCGCTGTAATTGTCCATTGTATTGTGGTGATATAAATCATTGATTATATCTTTGTGTAAATAGTCCAAATTGCCGTAAGCATATCGCAGAGAGCCTTTGACGGCTTTTAGGGCAATGGCTTTACCTAAGTCAAGAATGTTTTCTTGGGTGATAACCGTGTTATCTGTTAAGTGTACTGTTTTCATATTTCTCCTTTTGTCTGCCTTTTGGCGACAAAAGAAAACGCATAGTTTGACTATGCGGAAAGTTCACTAACAGTTATTACACCACTGTCAAGGAAACAGAGAGACATCTCCCTTGACAGCGGTGAAAACTATGCAAAACCCAAATCCAAAAGGCAACGACAAAAGGAGAAAGACGACGGCGGAAAGAAAAATTGGGGTTGGCAGAAAGCCTGCGTGCCACCCCAATTTTCGCCGTCGGTTTGTCGGGAGTGTGCTTGTCATGGCGGAGCGAAGCGACGCCACTTGTATATAGACAAGCACACGTTTAACTGCCAATTTAATCTATATCTAAATTTTCTAAATTAAATAATTCATCGTCAAAAAATTCAGATATAGAAATGTTTAAAGCACTGCACACTTTGACAATGGTGGAAAACTTAACATCAATATTTACTTCATTAAAAATATATCTCAGTGCAGAATGTGTTAAACCTGTTTCTTTTTCAAGTTTATATTTTGACATTTTCTTTTCGAATAATAGATTTTTTAATCTTAAAGCAAATGCTTTATTTAAATTCATAAAATCCACACTGATATATTCTCCATTTACGAAAAGTTTATTTAAGTGAAATTTATTGCACTTATTACTTGACATTTTAGAACAATATTTTTAATATATAAGTGAAGTGCACTGCACTATTATTAAGGAGATAAATATGAACATCCAAGAGTGGCTTATTAAAACTAAAACAAAAAATCTTTTTGCACCTGGTTCCACAAAGTTAGCACAAAGTTTAATAAAAAATAATGAAGAGATACGATATGCATTTAATGCAAATGTCGGTATTATTCCAACTATAGAAATTGATTCTGCGTTTAATTTAAAAAATAGATTAAATGGAGTTATTGTATTAACAAATGATAGGGTTTTATATGCATCAAAAACACTTTGGGAAGAAAAAATTAAATATCTAAGAGTTTCAGATATTCAATCGATAGACATAAAAAAAGGAATGTTATCTTGTTCTTTAAGAATAAAAGGAATTACAGAATCGTTTGTTATTGATGAGAGAAAAGAATTATTAATGGAATTCCAAAATATTTTGGAAACTACTATTGATGAATTGAAATCAAAAGATAATAAAATTATTACTAATAACTTAACATCAATAAAAGACCAAATAAGAGAATTAATGGA
>JAZNFA010000006.1:0-2863 GCA_045588915.1 Clostridia bacterium | reverse complement strand
CTCCACAATATTCCTCATTTGTTATTGTTCTATCAGAATTATTTACGATTGCAGTTGTTTGAAAATATTTAGGATATTTATCTAATTGCAATGCCGGTGAAGAAATCAAAGCTTGTGGTGCTGATAACAAATTTTTGCATTGAACTTCATTAAATTGTTCTTTTAATTTTGTTTCCAATAAATTTTCCAGTTCAGCAATAACCATACAACCAAAGCAATGTCCGCGAAAAATCACACGGTTAAGATTGTCAAGGGTTTTATCATAATCTCCTTCGATAATCATTGGTTTTAGAACTTGTTCAAATATCTCATTAGAGTGTGTATTATTATTTTCTTCATTATATTCTTTTATAGCTTTGTCTGCTTTGTTTTCATATACAGCAGTACAAACAAATGCTTGGCTTAATGACTTTTGAGGAAGTAATATTTTGGTTGCCTCACACGTTTCAACGGCACTTTTTTTTACGTTATCTTCATCTTTACCATTAAAAGTCATACCGGAACCGGGAAAATTTATAACAAAAATTTCTCTATCTTGATTGAGAGATTCAACAACATTTCCAGAATCATCATAAAACCTGGTTTTTCCTATAAAATTTGTTTCTTCGTTTTGTTTTTCGTTGTTATGTTCAATCATTATTAATGTTCCGATATTTTATCATACATAAATTTATGATATCATATTATTTGTATAAAGTATATAATTAAAGTTTATAAACCAAACTTTTTTCTTTGTTTTTTCGTTATATAGCTTGTAAGATGATGATGTTAGGAGATGTTTTTATGCGGTATGTAATTGCTTTGATTTGTATGCTTTTTGCCGGTTCGGCTTGGGCTGATATGCGTTGTTCTACCAATTCTTTGGGCGTTACAACTTGTAAGGATAGTGACGGAAGGGCTATCAAATCTCGCACAAACTCACTCGGAACAACAACTTATACCGATAATAGAGGGAAAACAATCAAAGCCCAAACCAACTCTTTGGGTACAACAACCTATACCGGTAGCGATGGTACAAGAGGCACGGCACGAACAAATTCGCTCGGAGTTACTACTTATAAAGATAATAAAGGCAATACCGTAAAAGCCCGCACAAACTCACTGGGTGTTACAACCTACACCGACCAAAACGGCAAGAAAACCAAATGCCGAACAAATTCATTAGGCGTTACAATGTGTGATTAAATAAGGGGATTATATGTGAAGAACCAGTATTCATCAGAATGTGTGCTCTTTCATAATTACTCATCGTATATACTAGATATGCCTGAAGTGTAAATAATGATATCATATGTAAACTTTTGATTGAAAACTATTTCTTATAAAAAAATAATATTAACAATTTTTTTGCTTTAAGTTCATTTTAGCTTAAAAAAGGCTAAAATTTGCTAAGTTATTGAAAAATATAGAAGCAAGTTCGAAGATGTTGTAAAACTAGCCTTCAAAATATATTCATCTTCGAACTAGCTTAAGTGCTTGTAAAATAACAAAAAAGTCGCCATTTCTGACGACTTTTGAACTCTGGCTAGATGCGACTGAAGCTGCGAGCTATTCCTTATAAACCTTCACAAGTTCGCTTTGTCCCTGTTTATTTAAGTGGACGGCATCAATGTATATTTCAGCCAAGTTTTTAGCGCAAAATTCGCTATATGCATCAAGATAATGAGCATTGTTCTCGGAGCATAATGTCACCAGTTTTTGATTAAAAATCTCAATATCCGAATTAAAAGCCCATTTATCTTCATCAAGCCAAACTTGGTTAGGAAAAAGCTCTTCTCTTACCGGTAGTACCGATTGAACAACAACTCTTGAAGCCTTGTTTTTTGCAATCTCTAATATTTCTTTATATTTTCCGATAAGTTCAGGGATTGCAATTTGGTTGCTTTGGAGCGAAGTTGACAGCAAATCGTTAATTCCTACGGCGAAAAACAAAGTATCATAATGGTTATTATCTTGCTTGATTTTGCTTGAAACATCTACAATCTTCTCACCGTTTTGTGCGAGTTTCAATGACTTATTTTCTAAATAAAGCTCATCAAACCAGCTTTGATTATTGTTGCCATAACCAAATGCAATACTATCACCATATACCCCAAATTTATAATTCATCAGTTTTTCTCTTGTGATAATCTTCTTTGTATTATTGCTTGTTTGGCACACTCAATTTGTGTTTTAGCTGTTTGTTTGTGGATGTCTGAAATTTCTCCTGTTGAGCTGTTTCCGGTTTTTCCTATTTGCAATTTATTTTCTTTAGTTATCGTTTCCATGTTTTCTTGAAGTTGGGCTAATGAATCCAGTCTTTTACGAATATCTCTGATTTTTATGCGAGTAAAGGCATTACTAAAAGAAGTTTCAAATTTACTTTTTAGTTGATCCGGTAAAAAGAAATATTCATGCCCGCCAATATTTTTCTTTACTTGTTTAATATATTTATCTTCGTAAGATATATCATCATTTTCTTTTGTTCCTATTCGTTTTTCAATGCGTGTTTTCATTTCGCCATATGTACTTGGAAGTGCTGCTCTGTTACTGATAATAAAATGAACATTGTTTTGTTGTTTTTCTGACACTTTAATATCAGGAACGTCCGGAATAACACTGTCATCCTTAATTTCGCCGGCGTTTAGTGATATTAAAACGTTCATAATATCTCGGGCGTTTAGTGATATTAAATCTTTTTTATCAAATCCTGCTAATTCCCGCAAATCTTGTTTTAATCTATCTCCACAATATTCCTCATTTGTTATTGTTCTATCAGAATTATTTACGATTGCAGTTGTTTGAAAATATTTAGGATATTTATCTAATTGCAATGCCGGTGAAGAAATCAAAGCTTGTGGTGCTGATAACAAATTTTTGCATT
>JAZNFA010000005.1:0-15663 GCA_045588915.1 Clostridia bacterium | reverse complement strand
GTCCATTCTACCGTTATCAATTCTAAATTCACTTTGCAAAAATCTTACTCCAAAAAATTCAAACATATTTTTTTCGATTATATTTTGTAATTCTTTCTCAATCGTGGTACATCCAGATTTTAACTCTTTAACTTCGCTCCCTATTTTAAATAATTTTATTTCTGCCATAAAAACTCCTTTGTGTATATAGAATTATATCTTGTAAAATAGAACTTTCAAAATACTAAATATTTGTTTTACTTCTCGATGTTTTACTCAAAGTAAATACCACCCCAAAATACTTTTGGGTGTAAAAGACATTATTCAACAAACCATCATAGTTCGTATTATTTGCTCTTGGCGGAACGCAGGTAATGTAAATTGAATACAAATTTTAACAATAAAAAGTTACGTAATTATTGTAATTACAAAACCAGAATGTTATTATTAAATCAATGAAAAAAGAAATTTATTGTTGTAATTTTTGCGGGAAAAGTTCAAAAGAGGTAAGAAAAATGATAGGTTCACCTAATGGTGAATGTTTTATTTGTGATAGTTGTATCAAGTACGGTAGTAATTTACTTAACCATGACCAAATAGAAAACACAAAGAAAGAATTACAAAAACTACAAAATAAAATAATTGAAGATACACAAACTGCACTGGCCAAAATATATATGATCGTTGCAAAAGATGAACAAATACACGAAGAATCAATCAAAATTCTAAACAGATTAAAAATAAATTTAGGCAAACCCGAGATGATTGAACGCGCGAAAGAACAAATTGAGATTGTTATCGATATGCTAACTGATAACAAAAACTAATAACGCATTTTAGTTATTGTTTCCAGATAAATGTCTTTTGATTAAAATCTTATCATTATTACACCGTATATTGGATTCTAGAACCTTGTTTATCATAATCACCATTGATTCGTTTTTCGGTTTCTGTTTTACTTTCGTAAAGTACTTCCCCGTTGCGTTTGGCAATAATATTGGTTACATTATCCAAATAGCGACCAACCAAAATAAAACGATGACAATTAATTGGGTCGATTTCTGCACACATCAAACAAATAGCTTCTTTACTATTTCTGATGCGTTCCAATGCTTTTTGGAATGGCTCACCGTTGGCAATCGTTGTATATTTACAATCTAGTTGTCTAGCTCCAAATTCTTGCCAGTGTTCATAACGGATATTTTGCTTTGCTAATTCTTTGACAAGACTATAATTATTGTAATTTGGGAAGTAGCGACTTCTTGGCATTGAACGAACATCAATTAACATGGTTACACCGTTTTGCAATAACACATCGATAAACTTTGGTAACTGAATCCCGGCATAACCAATCGTATAAACTTTTGTCATCATTCAATCATACCACGCAATCACAAATGGACAAAAACTTTTGCAACAAATTTATAATGAGTATTATTTTCACCAAAAGGATGGCTTGGAATGGATACTACAATAGTCGCTTTACCCAATGGAAATTTATCTAAATTCTCTTGGCGTAACTTTGGGTCAGTTAAAGCAAGTGCATACTCGTTACCATGGTACTTAAACTGCAACTTATGGTGATTACGGCCATCGCCTTTTAATGAAGTATCTAATTTAAGATTTGATACTTCGACAATCTCTACCGAATGTTTCATTTTTTTTGCTTCATCAACCGTGAGTTCAGTTTTAGTATTTTCAAAAATAACACCGTCATTATTTACAGAGCGAAGACTTAAAATCTCGCTTAAACACTTATTGCCAAATTTCACAATTGAATCTTCATCGAACAGCCAATTCTCAGTTTGACAATTTAGTGGTACATGTTTGGTTAAATTAACACGAATAACATCTAATTTTTCAATATTTTTATTATCTAAAACTTCTTTTGGAATTGCCATACCCGAATCATCCGCAACTAAACGATACAATTCCCCAGTCGATGTATCCGCACCAACAACACAATAACCTTTGTCTTTCAGTGATTTTGTTAAAATACACAACTCTTTCATCAATCCTCCTAAAATACTACTTAAGTATTCACAGTCAACATACCATACGACTTTACGGAATTATTGCTTTACTGCCAGCAAATTTACTTGTAAAACATCTGTCTGTTCTGCATTGGCTTTAACATTACAAAACAACTGACTAATCAAAATTAAAAATTGTTATATTTAAAACTTTGCGAAAACACAACAATTATTTTACTGATAGACTAAATCTTACTATCTGTTTAATAGGTTCGACTTTGTTAAACATTGGTGTACCAATCAACATTTCATACGGTATTTCATATAATACGAATCAGTTATAAATTACAATCAAAAGTTATTCAATAGAAAAACACGGGGATAAAACCCGTGTCTTTAATAGCACTATGTCAAGGTTTTCTGCCAACTTTTTTGCAGTACAGCAAATGGTTACCGTTTATTATTCATTATTTGCGAACCAACATATAATGCATGTTTCCATTCATATAATAAATATTACCGTCAATCGTACAAATATCGGAAGCATTAAAGTCGGTTAAGCCATACCATGTCTTTTCTTCCCAGGTGTTAGTTTCTTTGTTTAACTTATAATGACTGTAGTAATCATCAGAACAGTAAATATTTTCGCCGTCTATCCAAATATAGTAACCACCAAAATTAGTAAAACCATTCCAGGTCATTACTTCCCAAGTATTGGTTTCTTTGTTTAACTTATATTGGTCACGATAGTTAGAATAATAAATATTTTCGCCGTCCGTCCAAATAGAGTTAGCCCGAAGATAAGTTAAGCCGTTCCACGTCATTTTTTCCCAAGTGTTGTTTTCTTTCAAGATATATTGAGATGAACCATAAGAATAATAGGTATTTTCGCCGTCCGTCCAAATATCGTAACCCTCAAAGCCAACTAAGCCGTTCCAGGTCATCACTTCCCAAGTGTTGTTTTCTTTGTTTAACACATATTGTTCTGACATATAAGAATGATAAATATTTTCGCCGACCGTCCAAATACAGGAACCATAAAAGATAGTTAAACCATTCCACGTCATTACTTCCCAGGTGTTGGTTTTTTTGTTTAATATGTAATTAAATCCGCCATTAGAATAATAATTATTTTCACCATCCGTCCAAAAATAAGAAGCATCAAAGAAACCCGGTGTAGACATCCAAGATTTCGGTAAAAAGGTATGCGATTCTACATCCAAAACATGAGTCAATAAATAATAAATGTTTTCGCCGTCCGTCCAAATATCATCCGAATCAAAGTTAGTTAAGCCATTCCACGTAAATACTTCCCAAGTATTGGTTTCTTTGTTTAACTTATATTGGTCAGAATCATTAGAATAATAAGCATTTTCGCCGTCCGTCCAAATATCGTAACCCTCAAAGCTAACTAAGCCGTTCCAGGTCATCACTTCCCAAGTGTTGTTTTCTTTCAAGATAAATTGAGATGAACCATAAGAATAATAGGTATTTTCGCCGTCCGTCCAAATACAGGAACCATCTAAAGCCACCGTTCCGTATATGGTTGTTCTTTCCCAGGTTTTAGTTTCTTTGTTTAAAATATAATGTATGCTATGTCGAAAATAATGAATATTTTCGCCGTCCGTCCAAATATCTTCAGCTGAGAAATTAGTTAAGCCGTTCCAGGTCATTCTTTCCCAAGTGTTATTTTCTTTTAAGATATATTGTTTATCATCTTTTGAATAATAAGTATTTTCGCCGTCCGTCCAAATATAGGAAGCATAAGGATAATAAGGATTAGATAATAAGCCGTACCAGGTTATTGCTTCCCAAGTGTTATTTTCTTTTAAGATATATTGAGATGAAATATTAGAACAATAAATGTTTTTGCCGTCCGTCCAAATATAGCCAGCTGAGAATTTAGTTAAGCCTTTCCAGGTCATTGCTTTCCAGGTGTTGGTTTCTTTATTTAACTTATAATGGTCGTAATCATCAGAAAAATAAACATTTTCGCCGTCCGTCCAAATACTAGAAGCATAGAAATTAGTCAAACCGTTCCAGGTTATTGCTTCCCAAGTGTTGTTTTCTTTCAAGATATATTGAGATGAACCATAAGAATAATAAGTATTTTCGCCATCCGTCCATATACCGGCAGCATAAAAGTTAGTTAAACCACTCCAGGTCATTGCTTCCCAAGTGTTATTTTCTTTGTTTAACTTATATTGCTCAGACCTATAAGAATAATAAGTATTTTCGCCGTCCGTCCAAATATATGAAATAGAAGAATCGAATGGTCCATTAAATGTTATTTTTTCCCAAGTGTTATTTTCTTTCAAGATATATTGTTGAGATGAACTATAAGCATAATAAGAATAATATGTATTTTCGCCGTCCGTCCAAATATACTCAGCTGAGAAATTAGCTAAGCCGTTCCAGGTCATTGCTTCCCATGTGTTATTTTCTTTTAAAATATATTGCTCTGAATAGTAAGAATAATAAGTATTTTCGCCATCCGTCCAAATATACTCAGCTGAGAAATTAGTTAAGCCATTCCAGGTCATTACTTCCCAGGTGTTGGTTTCTTTGTTTAAGATATATTGGTCGTCTCCATCAGAATAATAAGTATTTTCACCGTCTGTCCAAATATTATTTTGTTCAAATGCAAATGGACCATTCAAGCTAAGTTGAACAAAATCTGGACCAACCATATCAGCAACAAAGGTTACGTCATTTTGGACTGTGTAATTATTACCTTCATACACTTCAACTGCACCACCGATTTTCCAACCATTAAAATACAACGTTTCGGTATTGGAAACCGTTGGTAAATTGATGGTATTACCGTGTTTAACATATTGCTGATCATAAACTTGACCGTCAAGCATAAAGGTTACCACGGCCTTGTTCACCATATTGGCAACAAAATTGGTACTTTGTTGCACGGTGTAAACTTGATTTGGATTATAACTTTGACCAACGCCGTTAATTCGCCAACCGTTAAAATATGCCTTTTCTGTATCATTACAATCAATCAAGGTTACTTGCGTACCATTTGCAATAACTTCAGCTTTATTGATTTGCCCATTTATTTGATACGTCAATAAAGAAATTTGATAGCCGGATTTATCGATCATACTTTGCATATCATCAATAGCATTTGTTAAATCACTTGATGAACTAATTTGATTATTTAATGTAAACATCAATTCATCGAATGTTAAATTCTCTACACCATCTTTATCTCCGTTGGCAACGATAGCACCGATAATACAACCAACAGCTACCACAACAAGAAGCAAAATTGATGCAATAATGACCCAAATTTTCTTTGTTTTATTCATTGTTCTCCTTTTGTAACCCTTTTTGAAAGGATTCTTCATTTTATGATATCAAGAAAAAAGAAAAAAGTCTAATACATTATTAGTATTACAAAAGTAACCTTAAAATATACCGAATACTTATAAGCTATCGGCAACAATTTTTCCACTGGTCCACGCCCATTGTAAATTATAACCACCACAAACACCATCAACATTAACAACTTCACCAGTAAAATATAAATTTTTGATACGCTTGCATTGCAGGTTTTCATCTAAATCACTTAAATCAACGCCACCAGTGTGAACTTGATTGTTGTCAGCATTCCCAACAAAATTTACAACAAAATTTTTAATTCCATTTATAATCTTATCAATATCAAGTTGATTAGTATCTTGGGCCAGTTTCTTATCTAGCGATAATTTCTCCAAAATATTCTTTGCTAAACTTTTGTGGAAAAACCCTTCCAAAACATCAACTAATAAATAATCAGGATTATTATGAATACTCAATTCTAACATTTTGAATAAATCGCTTTCCGTAATACTCGGCAGCAAATCTATCGCTATTTTGCCAGAACGAACATTATTTCTTGCAAAATAAGCAGATAAATTAAAAATGACAATACCACTAATGCCGTCTTCCTTAAACAAAATCTCACCAACTTCATTAAACTCATTAAAACTTACTTTCACGTTACTTACACGAATGCCTGCCAAACCTTTATTTTTTGTTGTTTTTAACCCCATCAAACTTGGTTTAAAACCAACATAATCAACATTTAATTGTTTTAAATATTGAGTTCCACTATTGCCACCAGTAGCAATAACTAATTTATCACAAACGTAAGTTTTATCTTTCGTAACAATGGAAAAACCATCTTTTAATTTAGTTACAGACAGTGGCATAGTATTTACCACCATTTTAATGTTCTTCTTCAAGCTAAGCGCTTTTAACATTAAATTTAAAACTGTATTAGCACTATTTGATAATGGATATCTCCGATGTTCTTTATCGGCATAAGTAAAAATACCTATTTTTTCAAAATATTTTAATGTCTGAGCAGAATCAAACTTTTTTAAATATTTATCAACCAAAGGTGTATTATAATAACGTGCATCGACAATATCATTTGTAATATTACACTTACCATTACCAGTAGCTAAAATTTTTTTACCAATTCTGTCACTTGCTTCAATCAACAAAGTTGGTTTGTTTAGGTTTAACGCACACATTAAACCACTTGCACCTGCACCAATAATAATTACATTATATTTTTCCATTAAAATCCCCTTAGGTCGTAAATTTTACCGGCATTAGTCACTTTTTGATATTTTTCTTCACTATATAATTCAAAGTAACAATGCTTAATTTTATATCGTTTCAATCGATATTTGTTGTTTTTTTCATCCTCATAAATCAAATTATTGCTATATTGACAATTTGAACAATTTGAGTTGTATATCTCACGAAATGGACAATGACAAAGTGTCATTAATGCAGGATAACCATCAACCAAAACAGAACCACAACTTGACGTTTGATTTTTTTCAATCGACCAAATTATGTTTTCACAACCTAACTTTAACAAATAATACGCTGTGTAATTATTATATACGTTTAAACCAATACCTGCGATTGTTTTGTATTGATTTACCCATCTTAAATGTGCATAATTATTAGCGATGATTCCAATTTTGTATTGCTTTAATATGCTATCAATAATTTGAAATTCTTCCTCAGTAGAAACAATTGGTAAATTTAGATAGATTGCTTCCTGATTTATTCCCTTTTTTATTAAAGATGAAATTAAATAATTGATATAATCAATTCCATATTCATCTGGCGCAAGAATAATACCAAGCTTATCTTTAGCATTTTTCAATTCAGCTAGATTAGATATAAGATAAAAATCATTTTTGGGTGTATTTATAGCAACAGGTCGTTGTTCTTTTTCTATTATTTTCGGCAAATCATCATTGTATTTTTTTAAGATTATATTCTCTAATTCTAGAATTATTTTACGTCTTAAATTATTTAATTCAGAAACAGGAATAAATACGTTATCTAATTCACATTCCAAATGATTTAATATAAATTTTGTATCATTAAGTTTACAAAACTGTTTGAAGACCTGATCATACGTAACCCCAGCAGTTTTTGCTTTTTCAAGTTTCATCTCACTGGAAACCGACACTGATACATCATTGTAAATTGCTACCAATTTTGCTGGTTGATTCTCTTTTGCTATAAAATAAAAATTAACAGGTAAATATCTAACAAAATCATTTAACGCTTTTTCTTTTGTTTCACTCTTTAATAAATATACATCAAAATTAACTGGAATATTTTGCGTAGAAAATATTTCCACAAGCCCGTTACCTAGCACATTAACATTTCCAACACCAACACTAAATTGATTTTTACCTTGCACAAATCTAATCGCATCATTTTGTCCAATTGGTTCTTTTAACTGCAAGGTAATTTTAAAAATATTTTTAAATTTAGTTGTAGATATAACTTTACCAATTTTTCGACCTTTATGATTACTATTCTTGGCATTTATAATATTGAAATTATGATCTAAATACGCATTCTCATTAAACTGTCCACGAGAAAATAATTCACTAATCTTTGCTTTTTCTTTTTCAATATCAACCGAACTAAAACTATCAATTAACTTACGATAACTACGTGTAACCTGAGCAACATAACTTGCTCTTTTTAAGCGACCTTCAATTTTTAAACAATCAACACCGGCAGATGTTAATTCCTGCAATTTTTTCATCAAGCATAAATCTTTTGCTGATAGATAATAACCATCTGCTAAAATATTTACGCCATCATACACTTTATAAGGCAATCTGCATAACTGTAAACATTTGCCACGGTTTCCACTATTTCCGTTTTTGATTGAGCTCAAATAACAATTTCCAGAAAAAGCTACACACAGTGCACCTTGCGCAAAAAATTCTATTTCCAAATTGGTATGTGCCTTTATCAGTTTAATATCTTCTAGTTTTGTTTCTCTTGATAATACAACTCTTTTAAAGCCAAACTCTTCTAAAAATTTTGCACCGCTTAAATTATGAATTCCCATTTGCGTGCTGGCATGCAGTACAATATTTTGGAAATTGTCCAATAGCAACTTTGCCATTCCCAAGTCTTGAATAATATAAGCATCGACACGCGCACGGACACAAGCTCTCACAAGCTCTAAAAATTCATCTACTTCATTATCTTTAATTAAGATATTGATTGTAACATAAACCTTAACATTATAAAGATGAGCAAACCTAACAATTTCACTAACATTATCTACCGTGAAATTATCGGCCTTCATACGAGCATTAAAAGACTGTAAACCTAAATAAACTGCATCTGCTCCATTGTAAACAGCAGCATAAAAACTTTTCAAACCACCAACAGGTGCTAATAGTTCCATTTACAACTCACGGCCCTTGTCTTGTTCTTGTGTATTTAGTTTTGTTCTTTCACGAGCAATGGCAGCATCCAATTCAGTTTGTGCGTTACGCTGTGGGTCAATTTGTTCACGCACTGGTTGAATAAATTCACCAGATTTTTGGGATGAAAAACCTGCAACTTTAATTGATTCTACATACTTATCACCAGCATCAGGAATGCCATTATGATTCATATCACTAACTATTTTGTAGCCATATTTATTTTTTATAATCCAATTTCCATCAGCTCGTTGTTGATACCCTAACTCGGCAAAATTTCTTTCTGGGACTTCGGGGACTTCCATCTTCAAATTACCACCTTCACGTACATACTGTCGCACACCGTTTTCATTATCGCCCATATCAGAACCATATTTTTCATTAAACCAATTTATCATTTCTTGTTTTTCTTCTTGACCGGCTGTTCTGACCATCATCGCATCAGCTTCTCTTTGGCGCCATTCATTTGTCCCACGAAAGTTTGCTTTTTCAGCAAAAGCATCCATTTCTTTATCCTTATCAACATAATCTTTAAATTTGATATTAAAAGCTTTTTTGAAATTTTGATACGCATCATCGTTACCTTGCTCTTGCGCCACCATCGCCTTCGCTTTGATTTCAATCAATTCACTTTGCCATTTTTCAGGTAATGAATTGAAATTTTCAGCATCTGTTGCTTTCTTTTGCAATGCTTCAATTTGTGCCAATTCTTCTTGACTTCTAACAGCTAATGTATGCTCAACAATATCGCTGGATTGCTCTTGTTTTTCTTGCTCTACTATTTCATCCACTTCACACTCTTCAACACTTTCCGTACTTGCTATCTCACTCACTTCCTGCGTCTCTGTCACTTGCGTATTATCGACACTTTGTTGCGTATCAACTACTGGCGCTACATCTTCTCGCATAGTCTTATCTGAACTGATACCAAAATATTTTTCTTTAACAAAACTTTCTTTCTGCTTCTTCAGTGCATCAAGCTGAGCAAAAGCCTGTTCCCTATCTGCGTCAGAACTATTTTCATTTCCCAAAATTTCATAAGCTGTTTTTTGTTGTTGCCAAATATCAACCAGTTCCTTGTCAGCATCTGCCTTTTGAATGTATGTACCAAGATTTTTGGCAATTGTTTTATATTGATTCATCTCTCCATTGATTAAACTATCAACTTTTTGCTCTGCGTTTTGTTCTGCATTTTGCTCTGCATTTGAGTTTACTGTTTCATTTATGACTTTCTCTTCATCAACTACATTAACTTTATCAACAATATTCCCGTACTGATCAAGTTCTTCTTCATCATCCAAAACTCGAAAAACACGTTGCTCACTGCCAAACAATTGACCAGATGCATCTCGTGCATAAGAACCATCAGCGTTCTGTACCCAACCATTAGCATCAAAATGTGCTCCTGGATTTTCTGCTATATATTGTTCAGCATAACTCATTTCTTTGTTTGCTTGTGACATTGCATTTTGCATCTGCCCCATACCATCAATTCGTTGTTGTTCTTTTATGCCTGCGTATTGCATTTGTTCGTTTTCTATATTGGTTTCTGCTTGAATGTTTTCTTCATTGTCTATTTTCAATGCTTGTTCATTTTCTTCAACTGCCTCAACATCGTTACCATTTTTTGCCAAACCTCCGATTGCAGCACCTAAACCTGACATTGCTAAATTGAATAAATTTCCTTTTGCTTTAAATTCACTGATTACTCGTTTTAAAAAACCATGACCCATGGTTAATCCCTCTTGATGAGCAGCTTTAATCCCTTTGGTTGCGATACTTGCTACCGTAGCAATTGGCCCAGCAATCGGAGCTAACGGCGAAAAACTTACCCCTACGGTAACTGCACCACGCACTAAATCCGGAGCAGCTTCCTTAAATACTTCTGCTGGTTTTCGTTTATCTTTAAAAATTTTCTTACCACACTCACCAAGTTTTATTGCCAAACCAACAGCAGCCCCAATCCCTGGAATAGCACCTTCTGTTAAATGTTGTGCTGCCTTTGTAGCAATTTGCCTAAATCCTATTTTAGCCAAATTTTGAGGTTTCGCAAAATTAGCTATAACATTTTTTGCCGTATTAACATAATTCGTAACGGAGTTATTTTTTTGCGTTGTATCTACTATTGAAAATTTGTCAGCTTGTTCTTTGGAAATAATTCCTTTAGCTTTAGCCGCTTCGGCAAACGCCCCTAATTTATATTGAGCCAAAACTGCCTTAGCTGTCGTACTTGAGTGTTCAAAACTTTTATCCAAACCAAGTGCATTGATATTTTCTTGCTTAAGCTCTTTTGTATCTTCAAATAAACTTAATACTTCTTCTGTTGATTCTTGTAAATTACCATTATGTCTTTGAGGTAATACTGTCATGGCATTTTGCTTCTCAGGGTCATTTTTTAACTCTGGAGCTTTATCAACCATTTCCTGTAGTTTTTGGTCAATAACATTATCAAGTAATTGATTAACTTGTGTTTGATAATAAATATTATTTGCTTTAAAAAAACTTTGAAAAATTATTTTATATTCTTTATGATTGTAAGCGACTTTTTCAGCCTCTACTTTTCCTAATTGAGTTAAGTCTTCAACACCAATAGCGTTAAAAACTTTACTAAACATATAATTTTGTTTTTCTTTACCAAAATTTTTAAATGCTTGACTTTGAACAACAACAGCATAAAAGCTAATCGGCAATTGACTTAAATCATCTTCTTTCAAAGTAAATAAATTACCTAAAAACTTTGTGGCATTAAATTCTTCACTTTTTACTTTGTCTTCAATCAAAAGTGGAATATATTTCAAACCTTGCTTGCTTACGGTCTGAATATCATCAGGACTAAACTTACAAGCCTCCATAATGGTTTTCGAAATAATTAAACCTTGTTCATCCTCACGATTGAATATATTTGAAATCTTCTTTAACAAGTCATTCTTTTCCATAAAAGTCTCCTTTGCTTTCGAACAAAAAATATCTATTTGCTTAACCACAGCTTAACAAACAGTATGATACAAGTCAATTTTTTTCACCATTCATTAAAAGAACGAAGTCATTTACTTATACAATGACTTAAAGTTTTGAAATCTCCTTTTATAAGTAAATCTTTTATCATCGCTGGTCGCAAATCAATACTAGCTAAATCATCCACAGTTACCCAACGTAATTCGTGTTTATTAACTCTTGTATGCCCCTGTTCAAAATGTACACTGTTTTCCATTGATACAATAGATTTAGGTCTTGCTAAATAATAAAAAATCACAGAATGAATTTCTTTATCATTTTTATGGTAAAACTCCTCATTTATTAACAATAATTTTCCTAAATCAATTTCAATATTAGTCTCTTCCTTGATTTCTCTAATTAAAGCATCGGCACTCGTTTCACCAACTTCTACGTGACCACCAGGCAAATGATAATATTCTGCATCATTAACACGAATAATTAAAAACTTATTATCTTGCTGAAGAATAGCACGTGAACAATAATTAAAGATATTGTTATCATCTGTTTTTATTTTTATATCCATATTTTATCTTATCATAAATTATTTTTCCAGTTAACTCATTTTTTAAAAATATTTAAACTTTTTTTCCCAGAGTATTGAATATGATTTTTTATTTTGTTAAAATATACTTAATGAAAAAAAATAAAATTATTATCAATAACAACTTAAATAAACTAAAAAAACTAGTACCTACTTTAGCTATGTTAGGAATGCTTAACTGTAACGTTTGTCATCCAATGACACTCCAAAAAACCGAAACATCAAAACTAGTTCAATCAATTTCACTTAGTCAGCAGTCATTGAGTTATAACAGTATATTAAACCACTCAGACCAACAATCAATAAAAACATTAAAAGCAATCTTATCCAGTGATTTAAACAAATTTAAGATTGATGAAAAAATTACAGATGAAGAGATTCAAAAAGAAATAAATCATCATTTATCAGAAATGAATGCTAACACTTTAAAGTTAGCACGCTTGTACAAATCGTTAGAAGATCACACCATCACCAAATCCGGCTTAAGTGTTAACGAAATTTATCAAGCATCTAATCACTTGACCTTCAAAGTAGAGGCGTTACATTATGTACATACAACACTAGACCGTTTAAACCTCATTCGCTCACACGCTGATGAAGATTCACTTAATAGCATTTTTAAATTATATAAAAAGGAAAACCTCGCTTTTCAAATCAACTCTGCAAATGATGTAAGAGAAAAAACTAATTTAATTTTGTATGATTTCAAAGAAGACATTCGCAATTTTACGAATACCGTGGTTACAGAAAATAACGAAAACGATTCATCATTAGCTGATGAAATTTATTCTGCAATGAACGAACTCGACTATTTAATTACCCAAACAGAATATACACAAGCTAACAGTAAATACATTTATTACTTAATTAACAAAACAGCCGAATTACTTTATTCAACAAAAATGTTCGGTACTTATTCAATGTGCCGTGATTTAGTCATAGAATATGCAACGCATCACGGAATCAATACAATTATCACAAATCTCGAATTTTTCGGCTATGACCTTGAAGGTTTAGGTATAAACCCAAAAACCAAAAATCTCAACAAATCAAACGTTGTACTTAACAACCAAAGACAAATTCACCGTTAACCTACTTTTTAGAATTTATTTTAGATTGATACCAATGAGCAAAATCAACTAACGCACTTCCCCAGTATTGCGCTTCTTTTATATAATCTTCAGCTTGCAATTCCGACAAAGTTTTGGTTTCTCCATCTGGAATATAAAATCGTGAATGCCATCGTCCCAACGTTCCACGGCTGTCGTAAGAAATTGTTCCAGTACTTCCTCCAGTAAAGACAATCGGCTCTTCCCCAGGCTCACAATAAGCAAAACAATGCTCCAATCTTGCCCGACGATTACTTTGCCCCTTTAACAAATCCAAGAAACGTTCTACACCAATTTGCTGATCAAAATATACATTGTAAGGCCCTGGCAAGCCCCCCAACGCCTCAACATACAATCCACTATCAGATTTCAACACAGGACATCCCAATTTTTCTGCCGCATACTTAGCACTAAACGCAGCAACCTCACCACACGTTTTTGCTTGTATCTCAATGATATTAAAAGCAGGATTCACTATCTCGACATCAATTCCCAAACGCTGTTTCAGAAAACGATTTGCTTCCTCGACTTTGTGTGGATTAGTTGTTAAATAAATTAGTTTTTTATTCATTCTCATTTTCCTTTTTTATAATTTTTTCCAACCCATTTTTTACTGCATTTTTATATTCTTCTGAGTATGGAATATATTCATTTTCTTCTTTCATAAAGTCATTTATAAATTCATCATAAGGAATATATTTAACATCATCAACTTCATTCTTAGGTAAATTGATTTGCGCTAAATCAACATCTTTTTTAACAAAATACAAATACAGAAATTCCTTAGCCGGTTGTCCATTTTCTATAGTTCCACTTTTCAACATACATTCATAATCAATTTCCCCTAAATCCCAAACTATTCCAAGCTCCTCCTGGTATTCTCTTTGTACGGCTTGTAATGGAGTTTCACCTGAACTGATATGACCTGCTACGGATATATTCCATTTATTTGGGAAACTTTTTTTCTGAGCAGACCTTAATTGTAATAAAACATTTTGACCATCTGAAATCCATAAATGAACAGTTTTGTGCCACATATCTTCTTGATGAGCTCTAACTTTTTCCATTGCTCCTAACGGATTCATTTCTTCGTCATAAACATCAATTTCTTCTATTAAGTTTTCATTAACCATACTTTGTTTTCTAAGTTTCATTTCTTTTCTGATTGTTCTTTTAACCTTTAAATCGTGTAAAAAACTCACAACAAGTTTATCTCTTAAAATTAAAATTGAAAGCAAGTAAACAATTAAACCACTAGCAATAATAATAAACGTATTTTTAACACCAGGACTTAATAACGTTGTCAACGGCAAAATTACTGCACACATCATCATAGTAGCCACTAACGGTTTAACCATCGATCCCAAAATTTTCTTCAAAGAAAGTTCTTTTGCCACAAAACACAACATCACAAACATAATCACAAACTCTGAAATTACCGTAGTCAAAGCCGCCCCAACCGATCCAAAAAAATATATCAAAGGTATATTAACCATAAAACTCACAATAACACCAATTATAATTGCCCAGACATAATGTTTATCTTTCTTATTAGGCAACAAATATTGCTCGCCGATAACCGTACTAATGCCAATGAAAATAATTAAAAAGGATAAAATTTGTGTCAAAATAATACTTTTATTAAAACTAACACCTAAAAACCAAGGAATAAAATTATAAGCAGAAATTACAATTCCAGCAACCATCGGCAATCCCAAAAGCCATATAAAATTTATAGCTGCATAATTATTCTGCCTTACTTGTTTTATATTTCCCTTACTAATTTCATGTGTATTTCGAGGAAGCATAATTAAACTTAAACAGTTAATTAATAAAATCACTTTTCTAATAATTTTTTCTGATTGTGCATAAAAACCATTTTCTGCATCTGACTGCGTAATAAAACCAATCAAAGAATTATCAATCAAGCCATACAAATTAACAACCAAACAAGGTAATGATAATATCAAAACTTTCTTTAAATGTCTAAAAGGTTTTATTTCATTAAATTTAACTTTTGCTAACTTGTTTTTTAATAACAAACATACAATTAAATTAGATATTAGTGCCACAAAAATATTTAGCAAAACATAAATTCCGAGATCACTAGGATCTTTAACTAAAGCAAAAATACCAAATGTACCTAAAATTTTTACAATTATATTAACTAATATAACTTTAAAGAAGTCTTCATTACCATAAAAAAAGAAAGACACATCTAATGCAACATTAACAAGATTAATCGAAAGAAACAGCAATAAACTAGAATACTTACCAAACACACCACTAAAAATAAAAAT